>JAQCNF010000176.1 GCA_028275165.1 Haloquadratum sp. | reverse complement strand
CTGTACGGCGAACAAACGTTTGTTAGACCACCGGGCACTCGTCCTTTGAACATAGTTTTGTGTATAACGCGGAACAACCGGTAGAGGCGTTAAGAATAGCGAAAACAGCCTGAGGCGGGATTTGAACCCGCGCTCTCGTCCTTACCAAGGACGCGCTTTACCGCTAAGCTACCCAGGCACGGGTGATAATAATAATGAATTGTGTTTAGTGATTTCGATTCTGATGTTTATTACAAACCAAGCGAATACCTCCGAGGTCGCTCCCGATTGGAAATCGAAGATCCCTGTGATGACGAGACGCTCTGCGTCCCAAACCACTTCAGTTGAGCTTAACAAAGAACTTGACACTCTGTGATATAATTCACAATTAACACCCAGACCGACTCCCCCATCAATATTCTATCTGCTATTGACATCCTCCCCGTCGTAGGCGAGGATCCCCGAGCGTTGGGATATGACGGTTCGCAACATACCTGTTCGCTCGGTGCGAAACGCCCGAGGTTTGATCGAACAAGTAGGCGAGTGGCCGTGCCGACCGTGACTCATATTCTCCCGAAGAGGATTCTGAGTTCTCTGTCTGCGAATATTCACCGCACACGTCTTGTCGCACCGCACGACTCACAGGCCACGCTCTACACGATTCCCATCACGCTTTCGGCCACAACACGAACACGTCTTGCTCGCTTTTTTGTTCAACGAGGATGCCGTGTTCCTCGGCTTTGGACTCGAGTCACGCGGTGAAGCGGTCGAACTTCCCAATCGTGGGGCTTGTTATTCCCGCGCTTCCCCCACGAGTCCTCTCGAATATCGCTCACCCGATGCGACCGACCTCGCGGTCGATACACTGCTGGATTTCTCCACGGTCACGTCTGGTCGCGTCTCGTCCTCTGTGAGGATGAACTCCGAGTGGTGGGTCTTCAAATTGAACCCTTTGCTCAGACGGAGCTTGTCGTGCTTGGAGTCGTGCCTGATGCCGCTCTGCTTCCACGTCACGGTGGAGCGTGAATGGTTGTCGCCTCGCTTTCGGGAACCGGGAGGATTCGCATCTGTGTCACCTTTGTTGGGCTTTTTGAACCAACTGTTGAACGCAGCGAATTCTTCAAGAACGCGCTGTGCTCACTGAGCGAAGCTCATTGGCATCACGAGACGGCGGAGCCGTCTCGAACGAACTTGACTGAGAATGGAGGTCTTTGTACTGTCTCGTTCGTGGTCTTTTCATTCGCCCTCGAGGTCGGCGACGGAATCTCACCCGTTCCCATTCTTGTTGGGAGTGGTAGCGGGCGACGTTCCACAGTTTCGAGGCTGAGTGCCCGCAGTCATCGAGGTCGTCACTCACTTGCGAGTGGTTGACGATTTTTGCTCGATAGGTGCGGGTAGTCTTCAGCATCGGACTGTGTCCATAAGCACTTCTGAGAGTTAGTATCTGAAAAGTAGCGACTGAGACGTGGAATATCCGGCAGTTCCATCAAGCGTGGTTAGTGGAAGAGTTGTCGGCCGTATCCCCGCCCGCAGGGTTTTACTCATACAACTTCCATAAGAAGCCATATAATGATGAATTGAATCGGTCGGTCACGGACACGGGATTCCGTTGCAAGATTCTGAGACCGACTGAGACTCCCACGGAAGGAACATCGCCGTTCACAGCAGGGAGGGTATGATAGAGAATCAACGAGAAAACCCACGACTTTACTCGTGGGAGGATATTACTGATCGGTTGCTGAGGAGTACACGCGATCGTCGACATTACTACTCATACTTAATGTGGCAGCTAACTGCTCAGTGGTTGACTCAGAGAATATTGTCTGTGAGGTGGCATATCCATTCGATTTCGCATGGTCAGTGGCGAGTTCACGAGCGTAATCAAGCAGGCTCGGCGTCGGTGTGCGGCCAACTGCTGTCGTTCCAGCAGTCACAGCGAGAGCGAAGATATCCGCTTCAAGCGTGGCAGTATCAGTGCTTTGAGTAACTGTCTGATTACGGCCAAAAGCACGGACAACTTCCACAGCGCGGTCGGCTGCGTCGGTCCTCGCCAGCAAATAAAACCCACGGGAGACGAACACATCTGCGGCTAACACCTCAACATCTGCATCTAATTCTGTCTCTGATTCGGCCGCCCATGGCTCTGTCTGTGCTAATCTTCGAGTCAATCGAAGCCCTTCATAGATCAACTGTACAGCAGCAGCTTGGGTAGACAATTCAGAGTCACTCTCGACGGCCGCCTCACAAGCACTAGCACTCTGTAGCACTAACACCGCTGGAGACATTGACGCATCAGCGAGTTGATCGTGTAACACCGCGCGGAGCGACTCGGGGTCGATATCATCGACCGCCGCCATAGCAGCATCACGAACCCGCGCGGCATCGTCCATCATAAGATATGTACTGCGGCAAGGGCAAAGACCTTTGGAAACATCTCGGTGAATTGCTCCGGAGTCAAGTGATTCAGGCAACGAATCCGAAGTCACCAAGTCGTTAACCTTTATGTATCCCCAGGCACCTCAGTCTGACGGCGTGACGTCCAAACATCGAATCAAAATGAGTTGTGTCTGTGGCGTTTACAATCGGTACAAAGAGAATGCCACGGCGTCGTTCGGAAATCAAGGATTTCCGTGATGATGAGACGCTGTGCGTCTCAAACCACTTCATTGACCCCGGGGCGGCTTACGCTCTTCACAAGCGTGTCCTCAATTCACAACCCCTCGCTCCGTTCGGAGAATCATCTCTGCAAGACGCTCATCGCCGTATTTGCATGTTCATTGTGGTGAAACCTCGCCGGGCAGAATACTTACAGCCTGACCGTGTCTGGTGCAGGTGGCATCGCCCGTTTGTGCGCACTCGATTCATACAGTTCGACAACGGATTCGACCTCTGCAGGTGTGACTTCAAGCTGACGAACAACTGCATCTGTCGAGAGCTCACCATCGATATGAAGTGCTAAAATTGCATCGACAGTATCATACGAAAGCCCCATCTCTTCTTCATCAGTCTGACCAACCCACATGCCAGCCGAGGGCGTCTTCATGACGAGTTCACGTGGAACATCAATAGCGGCCGCGAGCTGTCGGACCTGCTGTTTGTACAAATTCCCAATCGGATTGCAATCAACAGCCTGGTCGCCATACTTAGTGTAGTAGCCCGTCAGCGCTTCTGAGCGGTTCCCCGTTCCGAGTACAATGCTGTCTTCATGATTTGCGACAAAATAATTCAACACTGCCCGCGTTCGCACATATACGTTTCCAGTCGCGATCCGATCCCCGGTCGCCTCCGGATACGCCTCAAAAATCTGTTCAGCAATCGGCTGGATTTCGATCACATCATGTGGAATTCCAAGCTCCGTTGCGACCCATTCAGCATCACTCATATTGTCAGGATCACTCACCTCGCTCGGCATAACCAGTCCGTGGACGTTCTCCTGACCGAGTGCATCAGCTGCCAGATATGCAACAGTTGTGCTATCAATGCCTCCAGAGATACCTAATACAGCTCCCGTTGCCCCAGCATCATCAACGATTGATTGAATAAATGAAGTAATGTGTGTCTCAATTGTCCGTAGCTCTTCGTCTGAAAGTCGTAAATCGAGAGGTGCGTCGTTCTGTAAGACGGTTTGTTGCGGTGTCACACTTACACAGTGAATTTCAGTTGATTAATAATTTTTTTACCTCTTACAATCGGCTCTCACTGCCCAACATCGTATTCACTGTCTACAGGCACGTGCGATTGGACACAGAACCACAATGCAACAGTCGTGACATGACATTGACGGCGTGTGATACTCACATCACAATATTTAGGATATCTAGCCTCATATATGAGGTGAGGAGAGCCAGATAAATCTGGTCTGACGAGAGGCCCAGATAGAGCGCCGGTGGTCCAGTGGTAGGACAGTGGCTTCCCAAGCCACTAGCCCGGGTTCGATTCCCGGCCGGCGCACTCACTTCATTCAAATGCGGATAGATATGCAAACAAACCGGCGCTGAATACCGGTGTGCTCAGATTGTGGGACAAATAAATCATGATGATAATGATGTGGAAAGCCTTACTTACGAACTATGAGTGACTTGGTCTCACCCACTTGCTTTATAATGTTCTGTTCGCCCCCAGAGGAAAGGGACTGAGCCTGAAGGGGCGAGGGTGAGGAATGTGCGGAGTCTTGCCATCCTTGCAACCACCACAGTCAGTCGAGGGCATTCGATATCAGCGGTGTAATAATAATAATCGACCAGTATCAATACATATGGAACGGACTGTTGAAGTAGTACCAGAAGCAGGAATCCACGCACGGCCGGCATCAAGATTCGTACAGAAGGCGAATGAGTTTGAAATAGAAGTGTCGATTGGACGTGCAGACGCGGCTGATGGGCAGCTGGTCAGTGCGAAAAGCATGCTCTCAGTCACTGGACTCAATATTGAGCACGGCGAGTCAGTTCGAATCGTCACTGACGCGCCTGAGGCGAGTGAGGCGCTTGAACAGTTGGCAGCGATACTGACAGCACCAACAGAGAGTGAAAACGTATGACAACACTCTCTGGCATTGGGACGAGTCCACTCTCAGGCGTTGGTCACGCCAGATGGTACCGTCCGGACGCAGCGATTACGCTTCCAGAACGGCCAGCGGCTGAGGAGGTTGACTCCGGGGCAGAGCAGGTCCGATTCGAGACGGCCAGGGACACAGTTCGAGAGGCACTCAAGCAGGCCCGTGACCAAACAGCAGAGCGTGTTGGTGAGCAAGAGGCTGCCGTTTTTGAAGCCCACCAGCAGTTCCTCGACGATCCACAACTTGTCGAAGATATCGAGAGATCGATACAGAGCGGGATGCTCGCCCCCCATGCTGTGGCTGACCGATTCGAGGAGGCGATCAAACAGTTCGAGAATATGGATGGGATGATGGCAGAGCGCGCCGCCGACCTCCGAGACGTTCGTGATCGCCTTCTCCGCGAGTTGCTTGACGTCGAGGGTGCCGACCTCTCTACGCTTCCACCAGACACCGTCGTGTTGGCAAAGCGACTGACACCGAGCGATACCGCCAAACTCGACCCGGAGGCTATTGCCGGAGTCGTTTCTGCGACTGGAGGAAGAACATCGCATGCAGCGATTATCACCCGAGCATTAGCGATTCCCGCTGTTGTTGGTGTTGGAGAGGAACTTTTCGAGGTCGCCGAAGGGACCGAAGTGCTCGTTGATGGTGAAGCAGATGAATTAGTCACCGAGCCGGGGGCGAGTCGTCGTGCCGAGGCTGACAGTCTCGATGCCTCTATTCGGACACAGCGGGTAACGACTGCGGATGAGCGAGCTATCGAGGTGGCTGCTAACGTTGGGAGTGTCATGGAGTTCGAACCAGCCAGAGCACGAGGTGCAGATGGTGTTGGGCTTTTTCGAATGGAGTTTTTATTCTTAGATCGTGAGGAGCCACCAGATGAGGAGGAACAGTATGAGGCTGTTAGTGAGGCACTCGCTGCCTTCCCTGACAATCGCGTTGTTGTTCGAACACTCGATGTCGGCGGAGACAAGGCAGTCTCATATCTGGACATGCCAGCTGAAACCAACCCGTTTCTTGGCCAGCGTGGACTGCGACTCTCGCTCGGGAAGTTTACAGATCTCTTTGAAACACAACTCCGTGCACTATTGCGCGCTGCTGCAAGCGACAATGGTGATAAATTAGCAATTATGTTCCCAATGATCACCCACATGGATGAGGTTGAGGCCGCCCTCGCTCGTGTGGAGGCGATTGCGAATGACCTCGCAAGCGAGGGTATTAAACACGCGATTCCAGAGCTTGGGATAATGATCGAGACACCAGCCGGTGTCTTCAGTGCTGATCGGTTTGCCGGGCGACTTGACTTTCTGAGTATCGGAACCAATGATCTTACCCAGTATGTGATGGCCGCTGACCGCGAGAATAACGCCGTCGCAGATCTCCACGATCCACTGTATCCAGCTGTTCTCCGAGCGATTGACTACGCTGTAACAGCCGCGGATAAGCATGATGCATGGGTGGGAATGTGTGGTGAGATGGCCGGTAATCCAGAATTGACAGAATTATTAATCGGACTTGGCTTAGATGAACTCAGCATGAGCGCTGTGAGTGTCCCTGCCGTAAAAAAACAGGTTATCAACACCGATACTCACTCAGCAAAGGAACTTGCAGCCGACGTTCTGAACTGCCAGTCACGTGAGGACGTCTACGAAACGCTCGATCTCTCCTGATGCTCACCGCAAGAACGATTCACACCCAATCTGACTCTGCGAGAAGTCGATCAATATCTGTGTAACAGTGTTACCGTTTGTCGATATCACTGGCGTTCTCTGCTTTTTTTCGGACAGATTCAATTGTTGCTGTCGAACTGGTCGCAGCGACAGCAGCATTCACCGCGCCTTCTAAGACCGGTCCATCGGCGATAACCGCATCAACATCGCTCCGCTCAATAGCGACTTCAGTGTTCATCACAGCGCTACCCAGGTCAACGAGGACGACGACGCCGTCGCCGTCGTCGGCCGCCGCAAGCGCACTTTCGATCTTGTCTGGAACAGTTCCAATACCACCCTGTCTGTCGCCTCCGGCCGTTTCGATGTGGTTGTCTGCACTCATCTCAGCAGCGATATCACCGATTCCGTCTGCTACCTTTGGACTATGGGAGACGACAACAAGCCCAATCATTCCTCTTCAGTATCCACTCTATCAGATGCAGTCGGAGAGGCAGCATCGACCGAGATCACGGTTGAATCATCAGCATCGATATATGTCTGAGCTGTCTCCAGAAGAGTTTCTAAAATAAACAATGTGCTCGTGGCACCAGGGTCCTGATGGCCAACCGAGCGCCAACCAAGATACGATGCACGCCCCTTCGCCGCTCGGATGGGGACGGTGAACGCAACGCCACGCTCGGCTGCATCAACCGCCTTTGCGAGTGCCTCGATAGGGGATAACCCATCTGTTTCGATTGATTTTTTCAAGACGTGTACTGCTGGCATCAGGGCATCGACCATCGTCTGGTCACCAACTTCGGCGTCTCCTCTCTCTTGGACTTTCTCTAGATATGTCTCTGCGAACGCAACAACGCTCTCTTCAGTCATACCATCTTCAATTTCTGCACTCGCAAATACTAACGAGCCCCCATACAGTGGTCCTGAAGCACCGCCGACCTCGGACATCAACGTTTTTCCCGTCTGCTTGACGACTGCTGCCGCGGCAGGATCTTCAAGCGCACGTGCTTTCTCCGCAGCTTTTGCCCACCCCCGGGCCATATTACCGCCATGGTCGGCGTCACCAATTGCTGAGTCTAATTCTGTCAGGTGGTCGCGCTCAGCTTCGATACGCTCGGCGATATTCTCGACAGTAGCAACGACCGCGGAGCCGGCATCACTCATTGCACTGCTAGCGCTGGAGTGTCTGCCGATGCTTCGAGTAATGATTTCAGTTCGTCATCGACAGCACAGATAGTTATTGAACACCCTTCCATATCTAACGAAGTCATATAGTCGCCAACCATCGCATCCCATGTCTCAACTCCACGCGCCTCAAGTATCTCTTGGAGTTTCCGATTGATGACAAATAGTTCCATCTGTGGTGTGGCGCCCATACCGTTAACGATCGTGACGACATCTTGGTCTTCGCCTAACTCTAAATCATCCAGCACTGATTCAGTTAATTCTTCAGTGATTTCATCAGCACTCATTATCTGTGTCCGTTCAGTCCCTGGTTCTCCGTGGATGCCAATTCCGAGCTCAATCTCATCATCACCTAACTCAAAAGTTGGTTCCCCTTTCTCAGGGGTAACACAAGAGGTGAGTGCCATGCCCATCGTCCCGACGTTATTAACGACTTTTTGACCGACTCGCTGAACTTCTGCAAGCGTCCCGCCTTCGGCTGCTTTCGCACCTGCGGCTTTGTGAACGAGAATCGTCCCACAAACCCCACGACGACCTGACGTGTACAATGAGTCCTCAACAGCAACATCGTCATCAACCACGACGGTCGCGACATCGGTCCCCTCCATCTCAGCGAGGTCGATGGCCGTCTCAAAGTTCATCACATCCCCCTCATAGTTTTTGATGATCGCAAGAACGCCATCACCGGCATCGCATGCACTGATCAGCTCCTCAAACTCATCGGCCGTCGGTGAAGAGAATACATCTCCTGCAGCCGCCCCATCAAGCATTCCATCACCAATATAGCCAGCGTGTGTCGGTTCATGCCCGCTGCCACCGCCGGTTACGACCCCAACCTTTCGATCAACTGGAGCATCACGCCGGACAAGTACTTGTGTCTCAGGTAGACGCCGAAGACGGTCAGGGTATGTCGCTATCATCCCATCAAGCATTTCATCGACGACGTCATCTGAGTCGTTGATTAGCTTCTTCATGCTATATTGCAATAAAGAATAGTGATAAATAAAGATTCACTCCACTGCTGAGAGCGGGGAGTGCCTCGGGGCATGACACCGAGGCGATTCAGGGAACTCATAGGCCAAAATACATGACACAGCACAATATCCAATTCGAACCGCAGAGCCGACAGTATATCACTGGTTGAGAACACGATTATTTTATTCAGAACAGTTCTTGATCGATTTCGTCATCTCAACCGCGGTTCCAGAACATATCGGAGGAATGGTAACAAAGATATTGTTCTATCTGAACGATACCGCGTTGAGCATCAACCGTGATCTGGTCGCCATCTGAAGCAGTATGTAAGAAATCAGTGACTCCGACAGCTGTCGGAATGTCGAGTTCACGACTCACAAGAGCAGCGTGAGACGTTACACCGCCCTGTTCTGTTACGACCGCCTTTGCCATCATCAGTGAACTACCCCACCAGCGGCTGACACCGCTTTCTTGAGGGTGGGGATTCCACTCTTTCGATGTGGATTTTCTGCCTCTGTGACGGTGCTTGCAAGCAGTGCGTCCTGATGACGACACACCACAGTGACGCCAGTCTCCACAGACATTCGTTCGGACTGTCATAGCCCTAACTCTGATTGCTCAAACTCCACTCCCAATTTCTCTAACCCGCGCTGATGCGTTTCCAATGATGCGTTATGGTCGCGGTTCGCGGTGAACCCACAACTTGGACAGGAATGCTCGCGCACCTACAATGGGTTCTTGATCTCGACGCCGCAATGAGCGCATTGCTTGGTCGTCCCATCAGGGTCAACGAGAACGACATGACAACCGTTCTTTTCTCCGTGTCGTTCGAATGCTGTGATTCTCTGGTACCACGACATTGCAGCGATGTTCCGACTGTTCTTGTCTTGCTGCATCATCGAGGCCACATCCAAGTCCTCGAGAAACACCGCGCCGTATTCCCGTGCGTACCAATGAGCGAGTTTCTCGCGGTAGTCCTCGCGGCGGTTGTTCAGACGTTCGTAAGCGCGTGCGAGCGATTGTCGGGCCTTGTCCCAGTTCTCTGAGTCGTGTTGCTTTTTGAGAGAGTGCTCGATGCTGTCTCTTGGTGCGTTCGGGGTCAGTAGCCTGTGTAACCAGTGCTTCATCCTCAGATATGGTGTTCTCACTTCGCCACCGTCCAGATGTTGAAGAGACGCGCCGAGAAATTGAAGTAGAACGCCCGAAGTGCTGGATCCTTTGACCCTGACTTGGCCAAGAAGTCGTGTTTGATTTTCCGAAAGTCGGTTTCGATGCCCCACCGACGTCGGTAAGCCCTCCCCAATTCTTCCGGCGGGACTTCCTCCAGGTGGCGACCGACCGCCACTGAATCGGCCGACAACCAACGACACCAAACCATGATTGAAGACATCGACCGCGACGCGTTCGTGCGAATTCAGACCTGCTGGTGGTTGGAGACAGCATCATGACCGACAGACACAGGCTCGAACGGCAACGACGACGACGTGCAGAACCAGATCGGCGGCATGATCCCGGCGTTCAGCCTCTCGGGCTGGCTTCGCCACGGGATGGAGAGGGTCATCCAAGAGCGCTGTAGTACCGCCTGTCACCCCGGGGAGGCCAGCAAACTTCTGGAAAGAGGGCGTCTACAACCGTGACTTCGACGCCGGGTATTACCCGAAGGGCGACTGTCTATGTGATCAAGACGGTAACGGGTGCGTGATTCTCTATCTCTTCGGCGGTTTCGGGAATCGCCTTGGAAAGGTGATGCGTCAGTTAATTCAGTTCTCGCCTGTCCGCTCCAGCGTGGACTACACGCGTAACAAGGCCGGCCATTAGCGCCGGTTCAACCGGAACGTCGTCTCCCGAAACGGAGAAAATAACCGGGAGCCGCTGCGGAACACTGAACTCGACGCCGTTGGGAACTTCGACGGCGAAATCTTGACTGCGAGCTAGTGAACCCGCTCTACAACGAGACCGAACTGCGGCGAGTGTTCAACCGCGGGAAGGGGAGTACGAGCAAGATAAATCATAAAGACGGCGAATGGGCCGACAAGTACCTTCCTGAGTTCGAGAGCTCCCTGTCAGCGCGTGTGAAGGCTGAATCGTGACCGATGCGATGCTCACCGCCTTCTGGCACGACGCCCACGGGTTAACCGGCGAGAGACACGAGGACGCACGGGCGGCCCACAAGCGGTGGCTTGTCTTCGACGTGGCCGCTGCGCGAGTCGGTGTATCAACCCGTACACCTCGCTGAAGTTCCACACGCGGCTCGTGCGGCTCTGCTGGACAACTATCGCACCGGTCACGAGTTCGCCGATCTCCGGCTCATCGTGGACCCCGCGGGCGAGGTCGTCCCGTTCCGCACCGTCTCCAACGGCGACCGCTTCGCGCTCCGCATCGACGAAAACACGGACGGGAATCCGTCGGCCCGGCTTGTGAGTTGTCCGTGGCAGTCGTGGGCGTCAGCGTGGAACCGCCTGACTGCGCATCCGCCCGATACCAGCCACGACAAGTACGACATGACGCTCAACGCGAACCTGCGACGGACGCAATCTTGGAGCGTGGCGCCCCAGTACATCAAGGACTGCGCTGAATGGAGGCCCGACTGATGACGGCGATTCGGCAAGTCCTGTGGGAGTTGCGGATGGACTACATCGGCCATCCGTACTACGTCTTGGGGAACGCCATCCTGCACGCCCTCGGCCAACAGCTCGATCCTGAGATACACGCAGCGGTGTCGACTAGTCACGGAGTCTTCGTGCTCGGCCAGCCCGGGGCCTTCCCCGGGGAACACAATCGGTCGGGCATCTGCCCGTACTTCGGGGGGCAGCCTGCCCGACGTTGAGGCCTACGACGACCTCTTCCTCCAGCGGGAGGCGATGCATCCGTGGCTTCTCGATACCTGCCCTCGGGACGCGCTGAATACGCACGATCTCCGCGTTCATGGCGGACATCCGGCGCACGCTCATGAGGCCATCATGGGTCGCCGGCAGGACCAGCGGAAGCAACAGCAGACGACAAAATGGTGCGTCCATGCCGATGACCCGACAGTGTTCCCGCTCGGCAAGAATGTGCTGGAGGACATCCAGTTCGGCGGCAAGCGGAACTACGGCTACGGCGAGGTTCACTTGAAGGATACGTAGATGGTGGACCTCGATGAACTGGACTACTCCCGGCTCGAAGGCGCGGAGACGTACCTCATCGAACTCGTGACGCCGTTCGTCCTGGCGTCAGAGTATCCCGACGCGGACGACCGCACTATCGCGTGGTGGTGGGCCGAGGACCGCGACGACCTGCGGCTTCGTGAGGAGGAGATCCTCGAACAGCATAGGTCCTCCAACTGGAGACGGTCGATCACAGCCAGGCCATGAAGTACCTTGGCGACCGCCCGCCGGAGACCGCACACAACGGCCTCCAGCGGGTCGGCTCACGCTCCCGATACGGCGAGAACTGCGGCTGAAGCCCCTTGGCGAACAGTATCAGGAATCAGAGAAGTAACGACAAACTGGCCACCAATGCAACACCAGAATCAGGATGAATCGGGCGAAAAAATACAGTGGTGCGGCTGAATCAAGAAGTCGTATGACCAACGACTGATATATTAACTGGGCTGCAGTCTACATGTATATGGAATATCGGACATTGGGCAATACTGATGTTGAGGTGAGTGAAGTTGGGTTTGGGGCATGGGTCGTCGGCACCGACTGGTGGGGCGACCGAAGTCGAGAAGATTCAATTGAGTTATTACAGCATGCGGTTGATGAAGGTATCACATATTTTGACACCGGTGATGTGTACGGACATGGTGAAAGTGAGCGTGTCGTGGGTAAAGCGCTCGCAACTGTACGCGATGATGTAACAATCGCAACCAAAATTGGATATGATTTTTACAATAATCCGCAGGCAGGCCATGGTGAACTCCCGAAGGAGATGTCTGCAGAGTGGGTTCGCACGGCGACAAGGCGGAGTATCGAGCGTCTTGGCGTCGAGTATATAGATGTGCTACAATTGCACAATGCGAATGTTGATGAGGTAGATGCAGATATCCTCGAAGCACTCGATGAACTCCGTGAGGAAGGTCTGGTCAGGGCAATTGGCTGGGCGTTGGGCCCTTCTATCGGGTGGCTTGCTGAAGGGGATATGGCAATCAAGCACGAGTTTGATACTCTCCAACTCGTGTGGAACTTATTTGAACAAGACGTTGGCAATCACTTTCTTGAAACAATCAACACGACTGGGTCAAGCACAAGCCTCATCCCTCGAGTGCCACACTCGTCTGGTTTATTAAACGAACAAGTCACACCCGAAACGGGACACGATTTAGATGATCATCGGGGGTTCCGACCAGATGCATGGTACGAGACAGGTTGGGAGAAGCTCGAAACACTCCGTTTTCTGGAGCGCGATGGCGAGCGAACAATGGGACAAGCAGCGATTGCTTATCTACTCACTCACCAGCCAGTTGCCACAGTCACCCCAACATTCCATACGAAGTCAGATATCACAAACTGGGCACAGGCAGCAGAAGTCCCGCTTTTATCAGCAGAGGAATGTGCTCGGGTATCTGAATTATACGATAGCAATTTCGAAATTGACCGCTTCGACGGAATGGACGAACTTCGTTCATCAGTTGATGGCAAAGATATCGACGCGGCAGGAATCGACAAACGGTCGACTGCTGGTCCACGGAATCGCGCCTCCTCCGGGTGAGCTTCAGTGAGAAGTCACGTAGTGGTATCCTTCCACGAATAAAGTCGTGAGTTTTCTTGGATTAAGCATATTTGTCGCACAGGTGCGGGTAAACTATCTCAGGGTCAACTGAAGTAACTTCAGAGACAAATTCGAAGTCTTCCGTCTGACCCTTGGCTTGCTCGTGTGGAGACAGAAGCGAAACGGCTATGCGAGAAAGACATGACGTGGGCGGTCGGCGAGGACTTCGCGCCCCCATTGGACTGTCTCACTGAACTCATCAGACCGGAAGAAAGACATTGCATCCTCTCGGCCATCCCACTGGCTTGAAATGAACATATCATTCTCGTCTTCGAGATTGATCATAAGATCTGTCTCTTGATGCCCGTTCATCTGCGCCAGTAATTCACCGACAGAATCGAACGTGTCATGAAAGTCACCGCGATGCTCAGGCATGACTGTATAAAACATGCCCATTGTGCCAAAGCCTGACTCTTCACCAGCGCGTGATACCACATTTGGAAGTTCAGAGAGAAAGCCTGCCGCAGTCTCCGCAGCAGATTGTGTATCCCAGATGCTCACAACTGCATTTCGATCACGAGAGCGTGCTTCATACACAGCTGTTTTTACATGTGTATCGTAATGATCAAAATTTGACCGGAGGCCCTTGACTTCATCAAAGAGTGATTCGGTCTGTGCATCTGAGTAAAGAACCGTCGCATAGACATCCTCTCCGTGTGGTTTGCCGGCGTAAATATCATACTCGGCTAATTGTTCACGAATTTCGCCGTCGGATCCACGAGTGTCCTCTGAGTGGTCCGTGGGCGATGCTGACTCTGTCGTTTCATTACCTCGTGCAGGTGCGGACTGCTCACTCTGGCTTCCGGCGCCTGTTGGAATCGACACTCCAGCCAAGAGTGCTTCAAGATCAATCGGTGGGAACCGACGGGCCATGTAGAATTCACCAAACTCGCTGTATTTGGCTGAGACATCGTCGAATCGCATCTCATATACGACATCTTTGATTGCAGTTGGGTCGTCTGCAAAGAGTGTCACGCCCCACTCGTCTGATTCGAATCCGACTGAGGATGAAATGACCTGCTTGATTGTCCCGGCGTAGCTCTTACCAGTATCGGCATGTGACTCCATGAGCGTCGCTCGCTCTTCAAATGGTAAGCTGTACCAGTTTTGTCCAGCATCACGCTTCTTCGACATCGGATAGAAACAGACATAATCCATCTGCGGTATCTCTGGGGTGAGCTTGCTGTTCATATACTCGCGCACTCCAGGATCGGCTGATTCAGACTCATCAAAATACGACGAAGTGGTATACCCAGAGACCTCTGTGACTGAGATATATGACATCGGCTGGGTGGTATAGCCAGCAAGTGCGGTCTGCTCAAACTGTCGCTCCGCTCGTGAGAGTGCCTCCAGTGTTGATCGGAAGTGGATGATGAGCAGATCAGCCTTATGTCCGATGACCGAGAAGACAGCCGATGTACCCTCATCTGCATCGGCGACGGCTTCGTGCTGCTGGAGGTACTCAGTGCCTTCTGTAATTGCTGTATCACGGTGACGGGTTGGTGTTTCTCGCCAGGCATCCCAGTCAACTGACCGGAAATCGTGCAACACGTACCAACCCTCATCAGTTGGCGGAGCTTCTACCATGTCTCCTATAATTCAGGCCACTGATTTGTACATTGCGAGTTCGCCAGACCGACTTGCGATGTGATAGAAGCTGCAAGGTGAAACACCCAGATTGAGCCGTGTGAGATGAAGCCGGCAACTGGGTGACTCGGCACGCTCGGCGGGATATTCCATGTCAAACATCGCTTCAATTTCACTTATTTCATAATTAGTCATGAGTACAGCACGATATCGGAGATAACCCACACATACGTCGCACGCATCACGAACCACAGTCAGGTTCGTGACAACCCTGACGACTACGGGTTCTCCGCATCGAAACTGTGCAACGTCGACCGCTAGTACATTCAAGAACAGTGGGACAATGCCATCAAGACCACTTCGCTCACACGCTCTCAAAACACATAATTAAGCGGTGCATCAACGAAAGCGGCAAGAAGATAGCGGTTGGTGACCTGAGCGACATCCGCGAGGATAACGGCGGTGGACCGTGTGGGGGCAGTCAGGGAACAAGGAAATTCACCGATGGGAGACGGTTAACCCCCAAGTAGTGTCGGTCCAAACACAAGCACTAATAGTGACATCAGCATTACAACACCAATACTTGTTGTGATCGTTCGGACAGTTTGATGTGTATGCTGTATTGGGAGGCGTGAAACGACTGCCTCTACAGAGGTCCGGAGTATACGGCCACCATCGAGCGGATACCCGGGAATACAATTAAAAATACCAAGTTGTAGATTAATCCAGGCCGTCCAGAAGGTAAGGTTGGCAATGATGAATACCCCTGTTCCAAGCCCTGACAGTGCGCCAGTCAGCTGGTAGTAATTCATCACTGCATCGGTGAATCCGGGGAAGTTTGGAATACCAAGCACAGTCGATGCAAGTGGGAGGACGAGCGAGACATACACCGTTCCGAGGGCTGAATTCGCGACACTTCCTGTCGGACTCATTGCTCCAGGGCCGCCCTCACCACCGAGCAGCTCCAGATACGTGCCAGCCGGATATGACTGAGTGCCAAAGTCGGTCAGTACCAGCCCACTCGTGCCTGGGAAGATATTCACACCTAAGAACCCGCTGTCGTCCTGCGGATTTTCACCGAGCTCAACAGTGTACCGCTCAAATGTACCCTGCGAATAGAGCTCAACCGAGACTTGATCACCAGGAGCCGTCGAATCAAGTGCTGTCGAGAGTTCGGCTGATGACCGTATCCGCGTATCATCGATTGCAGTGACGATTACACCGGGCGTTGTCGGGGCACCTGAGGTAGCTAATGGCCCATCGTCCATCACTTGTGTCAGATACGCACCAATTGGAATCTCGACAACGCCACTCTCGGTCGTGATTGAGGCCTCGCGTGTCTGCCCAATCGCGTCGAATAACTCACGACGAGTATGAACTGTCTCACCATTGACCGACTCAACAGCAATTGGTTCTGAGTCAATATTGAGACCAGCTGGATTCCCACTCACCGACCCAGCAATGATGAGTGATCTCTCAACAGTGAGTGTCTGAGACTCAATATTCGCTGCGCTTGAGCCGGAATTAATCTCGACAGAGAGTGTTTGCGCTGAATTTGTTCGGAGCTCGCGGTCGAGTGCAGACTCGTTCATAACGACAGTATCATCAACTGCAGTAATTCTATCGCCCTGTTCAATGCCGGCCTCCGCTGCTGGCGAGCCACCATACGCGCCCTGAACAGGGATACCAGGAGCAACAGCGATACTTCCAATGATTGGCCCGAACAAGAGGGCGAAGGCGACAATCGTGATTGCAAAGTTGTTTGTGACGCCTGCAGCGAACATTCGCGTCCGGCCACCACGCGTTGCAGTGCGCTCACTCTCTTCGTCTGGTTCAACGAATGCGCCCAGCGGAATAAAAGTGAGTAATAAAACACCCATCGACTCGATGTTGATGTCTTCAACGCGACAAAGAATGCCGTGGCCACCTTCATGTACAACTAACCCAATGAGCAATCCCGCAATGATCTCCGGAGCGACAGACAACGGAAGAAAATCATTCACTCCAGGGATAACAAGGAAGTTCTGGGGCTGATTGGCTGCAGAGGCTGGTGGGGGATCACGAAGGATTGCAATCCCCTGTGCGAAGAGAAACACAAACATGCCAGTCATCATAACGAGTGCTGTGCCAAGTCCAATATTAGTCCATGCGCGCCAGAACCGGGTGGGAGATGCTGCCCAGTCAATGAACTCACGCCCACGTTTCGTTTGAATCGTGGTGAGCGGCCCCTGGATTTTCACTGCTGCAGGCAGCAAGCCTCGATTAGAGAGAAATAGCCCAACTGCCGAGTAAGCAAAGAGGCCAACAAGGATCAAAAGTAATGTATTCATTGCCGGATTTCAGGCACGCGGCGATGAAAGGAGTTCGGATTGCTCAACTCCAACATACCTTACCCTACCCTATCCTTCACGGCGTAACCGCGATACAACAAATGACTGTTCAAGATCGCCCAAGAACTCCCCAAGTCGCGGTCCCTGTGTCTGATCAAAGAATAGTCGATACCCAAGCTCAAAGAACATTGCAACTTCGATCCCGTGCTGCCGAGCTATATCATATATTTCGCTTTGAATCTCTTTCCCGGTATGGCCCGCCGCAACATACTCCGCAAGGGAATTAAGCGCTTCCTCTTCCTGTGGGCTTACCGTAACTGCTGGACAGGTATCTTGTAGCCGATAGTTGTAGGCGTTATCCATTCGCCTTGCCCACTCCTGTGCACGATCAACGCGACTAAGAGCATCATCAATCGCCCACTGTGGTGTGTCGTCATCAATGTGGCCTTCGCTCCGTGCCATCTCCAGTCGTAGTTCGCGGCTCTCTGTCATCCCCAATATGGCCGCGAAAGTGTATGGCAGTCTTATTCGATTCGGTCGGACTTCATCTACGACATACGGGTATGCACGCTCAGCAAATGCAGTCACTGCAGAATCCTCAACTTTACCAAAATACGCTGCCTCAAACCGGTCAAACTCATCTACCAGTTGGTCAAGACGGGAGAGGTCTAAATCGCGGGCACGACGGGGATTTCTAATAAAGAAGTATCGGAGGACTGCCGGTTCAAGAAGCTCTAAAATTTCTGGCACAGTCACAACGTTCCCCTCTGATGACGAGAGAGCATCACCATTCAACGTAAACCATTCATACACCATGGGAAGCGGTGGCTCAGATTCGAAGATGGTCTCAGTAATTGCTTTCCCAGACGGCCATGATCCCTCAGCATGATCCTTACCAAACGGTTCGTGGTCGACATCAAGCACACTCCACTGCGCGGGCCACTCAAACCGCCATGGCAGTTTTCCTTCGCGGAAAGTGGCACTCCCTTCGTGCCCACAGCCTTCGATCGTTGAACTAGCAATATTCAGATCAGTACAGGTGTATGTGACAGTGCCTGCGTCAGGATTGACATCAGTCACTGTCTCGGTTATTTTCCCGCAAGATGCACAGATTGGATTGAATGGGACGTATGTCTCATCAACAGTTTCCTGATACTCGCTGAGAAGCTCCCGTGCAGTATCTCGCCGACGTAAGACTGCCTCAATGATCGTGTCGAAATCACCGTTCTCATACAATTCTGTGTTCGAAATCATCTCCACAGGCACATCAAGTCTCTCTGCATCGGCTTTGAGAAGGTTCGCAAAGTGTGCAGCGTAAGACTGTGCTTCTCCAAATGGATCTGGAATGTCTGTGTAGGGCTTTCCCAAGTTTCGACCAAGCGCACCTGCATCGACTTCACCTAACCCAACAATCTCACCGTCACGGTCTGCGAGTTTTTTTGGGAGCTTTCGTAATGGGTCTCTATCGTCGCTCGTGAATATCTGCTTGACTTCGAATCCACGGTCGCGAAGCACCGAGGCGACGAAGTAGCCGCGCATGATCTCATTAAAATTACCAAGATGAGCAACGCCAGATGGTGAAACCCCGCCTTTGATGACGATCGGTTCCGCTGGGTCGCTATCGACAATGGCCTGAGCAACTGCATCTGCCCAGAAAGTATAGCCGCTGGTCCTATCTTGAAGCGGATCTTCTCTCATAGCTACCAGTGTGCGAGTGCGATTGGATCATCTGCGCAGACAATATCAGTGCCGCTGTGATCGCCGGTTAAAATAGCAGTAGCGATTCGACTGGGATCCGTGCCATCAAGAACAATTGATCGCATACCGGCTCGTTCGATGAGTTTCGCTGCAAGCAGATCAACGGGTGCTGAGGCGCCGGCATCTCGACTCATTGGCACAATGATATCGACCAGCTCTGTTGGTGACAGTCTTTCGAGCTTCCGTGCTTCGCCGCCACTGCTGGGGTCGGCATCGTATACACCATCGACACTCGTCGCGTATACAAGTAGTTCGGCATCAATATACTCGGCCAGAGCAGCAGCTACAGCATCAGTCGTCTGTCCCGGCATGACCCCGCCCATGATTGCAACATCACCCCGCCTGATCACGTCCCCAGCGTCTTCATACGTTTCCGCGACTTTGGGGTCAACGATTGAGCCAAGTGCAGCAATCAACAGTCGGGCATTGATACGTGTAACATCGATACCCAACTGATCAAGCTGTACTTCGTTTGCGTCCATGGTCCGTGCGACCTCAATGTACTGTCTCGCAACGCCACCACCACCGACGACAGCCGCCAGTTCACAACCAGCCTCAACGAGTTCTTCGATGACGGATGCATATGCCTCAACGTGTGATGCATCCAGCGTGGGCGCGAGAACGCTACCGCCGATGGAGACGACCACTCTCATTGGTTTCGATTGCTTCGATTGGGGTTTAAGAGTTATTAACAGCGAGCGTACAACTCAACGTTGAGTGATACCTACTGTGAGTCTTCCTCAGAGGCTACAAAATAGATAGATATAGAAACACGCTCTCGTAACCAAGCTCAGAGTATGCGGTTGACGTAAAGACCGATCGACAAGTGTGTGTTCCATACACTCTACAGGTCGCTGAGTTTCCATCTAATCTGGGTATTTATTTCTGATACAGATAATGAAATAAAACTTCAAAATGTATAATAAAATTTCTAATCGTTTTTGAGCCACATGTAAAACATCTCAGTTTGGCCATTAAGTGTCTAAACGAAGTCGAATTCTACCCAACGTTCATCGCTTTATATACTAATACGTCCCGTGTGCTATGTTGGTGACAAAGATGAGTACTACTGTCGCACCCTCCACTGAGGCAGATGGCGAGTTGTCGAAAGAAGAGCGGTTGAAACGGTACTTACTTCATAGAGCACAGAATGGAGAACTATATTTCAAATCTAAGTTTATTGCCGATGAAGTCGGTCTCTCGCCGAAGGAGATCGGAGCATTGATGGTAAAGATACGTGACTCGGCCAGCGAGTTGACTGTCGAAAAGTGGTCTTACACGAGCGCAACAACATGGCGAGTTGAACCTGCCTGACCCAGACAAGCCTCCCTCAGAGCCCTGAAGTCCTGCACAATCGACTCTGTTCTCCGTTGGCTGATATCATTCTTGGAGGCTAAGTCCCCGTCCTCAAGGAGCAACGCAGTGTGCGGAGCGAACGAGTACCGCGGTAGGGCGGGGATACAGCTGTACGCCATTCCGATAGCATCTCCACAAGAATAGCCGACAGATTGTTGCGGATGCCAAGGAGCAGAATGCCCTCATCGTTATCGGGAATCCCGAAGGTATCCAGAATAACGCTGGCAAGAACGGTACGACGAATTGGAAAGAGAGGACTGAGTAAGGACATTCAGAGCCCGCTATCCAGTCTCTAAGGGTGTCATGAACCCTCAGTAGGTGACGTGACGAGACCGCTGCACAGACTCATGTCCATCTCAGAGGCGCGACTCAGAAACTCCAGCCCCACCGAGCGAGTCCACAGGACGAGCGGTGAGGTAGTTCATTTGGCAACTACGCTGTATTGACCCTATCAGTTCTGCTCATATTGATTACCAGTTGTTCAAGGAGAAAGCCCACGACTTCAGTCGTGGGATGAATCCGACAAAGACAAAGACAAAGACCGAAACGACAACGACGGTTCGTGGCATCGGTTGTGATACCGAGTCCGAGGGAAGGATACGCACCCTTCGCGTGGGGTAGATGAAGCCTGCTATCTCGGTCAGGGGCCGTACTGGCACGGCCCACCGTGTCCGACGGGTGGGGAACCTCTCCGTCGGGGGAGGATGTCAGCAGTTGTTGACACTGTGATTGTCTTAATTCGAAACGGAACGCGTCAACTGAGGTTTCCAAGCCTGATGGGTGCTCGCATGTCAACAC
>JAQCNF010000174.1 GCA_028275165.1 Haloquadratum sp. | reverse complement strand
CCCTGACTCGTGAGTGGCTGCCCAACACTGTCAGTGACACGTGCTCTTGTTCGCGAACACAGTGAGTGTTCGCCTATTGTGCGTGATGGACTTGGACGTGAATTGTGATCGTATCGCTTCTCCCCGTTTTTTCTATGTTCAATGCAGGATTGGATGCGACGTGCACCCTCGTGACAGGCAAGAACCGAGTGCTAACTGTGCAACTCTATTTGTTGTTGCACCGTGTCTTGAGCTCGGTTTCTGACACCACCCCGAGTGTGTTTGGTCTCCCATGCAAGGTCGGATGCGATGTTGCACCCATCAGGCCACTCCTCCATGGTGGATTGGAGTAGCTCGTGGTCCTGCTAAGAGAGACCGTCGAGCCGTGTGACGACGGTTCGACGGTAATACTCAGTCTCTGATGTCATCGCGTTTTTTCATAAAAGTACTGTTAGTTGTTGAATTCAACGGGTCTGTTGATGGGTTGTCGGGTTTCTCCCATCTCTACTCGCTCGCCGGAAGAGGACTCCACCTCAAAGATGTTGAATTGAGTGAACTACTTTGGGGTCAAGCCCCGAGGCACTCTCCCTTGTTCCCTGTAGAGATGGATCGTTTCTGTCCTTTTCGATAGCTGTCAGCTTGGAATCCAGGCCATCTGCTTACTCTCCGAGAGCATCACCTTGTCTTCTCGGACGAGTTTCCCGACATGTGCGCGGGTCGTGTCGACGGCCTCCTCATGTACGCCATGCAGTGGACGATCATAAACCGCTGTCGCCAGTTCGTTGATCGACTGCGGGTCTGAGTCCAATTGTGCAAGAATTTGACTCTCACGTTTTTTCCGACGCATGTACAATGACCTGAGTCGAGTGCGAACAGCGTCGATTGGTGGACCATGTCCTGGGGCCAACTGAGTCGGTGGGTTTGCAATGAGGCGACGGAGCGTGAGAAGATACGAGCGAATCGATCCTTCAGAATAACGAATCGCTACGCTACTGTGCTTGCGTGCGAGATCACCACAGATGAGTGTTCCATCGACGGCAAATCCGACGTGAGTAAGTGTATGACCTGGGAGTGATACAACCGTTGCCCCTGCGACAGGTAGAGAGGATCCAATCTTATATGTCCTCTCAGGGGTTATTCCAGTTGCTGTCTTGATCGCATCTGTATGCCATTGTCGCCCCCACACTGTCGTTTGTTCAAGCGGTCCGTAGTTTGTAAGCCCTTGAATGTGGTCTGGGTGTGCATGTGTCACCACAATGTGCGTATGCGAGTGTGAGGCAATCGCAGCTGTCAATGTGGGCGCCTCAGCAGGTGGATCGATAAGGAGACACTCATTCTCATCGCGAATCACGTATGCGTTGGTCGTGCCAGTTGGACTCGCACCCGTTTCGACTGGAACACGTTTGATGTGACTCATGAGGAGTGATAGAATCAGTTCGACTTCGTGAGAAAGTAGACTTGCTTGCGAGCGTCCTGATAGCTGTATCGGGAGTCGACAAGCTGGCACTCCTCTAACCGGTTGAGTGCATACCGGACCGTGCGGTCCGGAAGAAGCGATGATTCAACGAGTTCACCCTGTGACTGAGGCGCATCTGATTCAAGCACTTTCACGATCAGCTTCGCGCTTGGTGGAAGTGATTTTAACCGATCAGTGTACTCTGCTTCAGTGAGCTGGTCAGTTAGCTCGTGGTCGGCGAGACTGGTGCTCATAATTGATATTATAGCACAAATGCACTAAAGATTATGGACGGATAAATCGATATTACACAAACATCCTATATTTGTTTGCATGAAAGTGAAACAACCGCGCACGTGACCAGTTCGACTGTGGCTATGGCAGTGTTCCAGTACGATTTTAATCCACGAGTTACCACTACATGTTAGTGTGAAAGGAAAAGAGTGGTATCAGGCCGACGAAGTGGCCCAAACGTACGATTCAAAACGCTTCTCACGTGGAGGACAATTAATTGATGATCGTGAGAAGCGAGCGGTACTGGATGCGCTCGGTCCGGTTGATGGGCGAAATATTCTTGAGATTGCCTGTGGGACTGGCCGATTTACAATCATGTTGGCCAACAGAGGAGCCAACATAACTGCGATTGATATCTCTGCGGCGATGCTTGCAGAGGGCCGGAAAAAAGCGAAGCAAACGGGTATTGCTGAACAAATAGATTGGCTTCGGGGAGATGCAGCGCGCCTGCCTTTTCCTGATAACTACTTCGACGCTGTATTCGCGATGCGATTCTTTCATTTGGCTGATACACCCGCGACGTTCTTAACCGAGATGGCGCGCGTATCGAACAATATTATTTTTTTTGATACATTCAATGAACGCAGCACTCGCGTCGTGTACAACTGGCTTCTACCGATGGGGTCGCGGCTGTACTCGCAGACACAAGTAGAACAGTTGCTTGAGCAAGCAGGGTTATCATTGATTGACAGCGCGCATGACTTCCTGCTGCCGTATGGATTTTATCGAAAAATTCCGAATGGACTCGCACAGAGCTTCCGCGATGTGGACAGAACTTTAGGTGAGCACGATTTCGCTGAAGAGCTTGCATCAGTATCGTATTGGGCTGCGATAGTCAATACCCCAGCGACAATCGCTGACCAGGTGAACGATACAGTTACCGCAAACGATTAATCACACAGAGAGCTGAGACGGGCCTCTTCAACTGTGGCAGTTAAATATCCGCATTACGATTATATGATATGAAATGCTCGGTAGTGATCCCAACGCTGAATGGACGGGATCACCTGGCGACGAGTCTTGATGCGCTCGCCGCCCACGCCCCCGCATGCGAGGTCATCGTAGTGAATGGCCCATCCGCAGACGGAACGACGGGGATGGTTCAAAACCGAGATGACGTTGCTGTCCTGCTTGAAATTTCTGAACGAACTCCTGGCGTTGCATTGAACGCAGGGATTAATATGGCGACTGGTGATGCGATTGCCTTTCTCAATCACGACTTAGCTGTTGAATCGGGGTGGCAGACAGCAGTAATAGATGGATTAACTGAGGCAGTGGCCGTAACTGGACCAATCCATCAAACGTTGCCCGTTGGTATGACGACGACAGAACCAGAATCAACCGTTATTGGAGAAAAGTCAATCTCGCTTTTTAACATGGGGAACGTTGCGTTTCGGGCTGATATATTGAATGAGCTGGACGGATTCGATGAGTATCTTGATGCACGTGAGGGTATCGATCTGGCACATCGGATTAACAATGTTGGAGAGACTGTTTCGTGGGAAGCAAATATGGGTGTGAGAACGGAGTTCAAAACTGATGGTGGGATTCGACAACAGAATCGTAGGGAGAAATACCGTGCGCTGGCTTACACGCTTATGAAAAATTATGGACTGCGGTTCACGACCGCAAAAGAGACCATCAGACCGCCAGGACAAGATGCGCTCACGTCGTTACGAGCGACTGTCACGGGAGAAATGCAGCCAACGACGTGGATTGCTACCGGTCGAGATGTGCTTGCTGGGTTATGTGATGGAATACGATCCGGCGCTGTCGCTCGTGTCCGAGACCGATCATCAGTACGGAATCCAAATGGATGCTCCGCACGTGCTGACCGAGTGGTTGCCTGCTACGATTGGCGCTGATCGCCAGACAGCGACGTGATATGATATTTCCTAAACCCGAAATTTACTTATAGAACCGCCTGCATCGTATAAATGAGGTTTCCTTAATAATGTCAACACGAACACAACCGCTTCAGATACTCGTCGAGGATAGCGAACGGACGAGTGGAGAGGACGCACAGGATTCGAACGTCCAAGCGGGAAAGGCAGTTGCTGACTCGGTCCGAACCACACTCGGGCCACGTGGGATGGATAAGATGCTCGTTGGATCAGATGGCGATGTCGTCATCACGAACGATGGAGCAACCATACTTTCCGAGATGGACATTGAGCATCCAGCGGCACAGATGATCGTTGAGGTGGCCGAAACACAGGAAGAAGCCGTTGGTGATGGCACAACAACGGCTGCAGTGTTGACTGGAGAGCTTCTAAAGGAATCCGAGAGCCTATTTGATGACGGTGTGCATCCGACAGCGGTTGTCGAAGGGTACGGAAGAGCGGCACAGCTCGCTCATGAAGCAATCGATGCACAACAGTTGGATGAGGAACCTGATACTGAGCTTCTTAGAAGCGTTGCTGAGTCCTCAATGACAGGGAAGGGGACAGGCGATGTAACTGCAGACCGATTAGCCACACTTGTGGTCGAAGCTGTAGAAACAGTCCAAGCCTCGAATGACGCATTTAATCGAGAAGACATTCGTATTCAGCCACAGACAGGTAGTTCCTCAGCAAGCACAGAACTCGTCGAGGGCGTTGCTGTCGATGCCGAGCGCACGCTTGATCGGATGTCTGCAGCAGCCGAAGATGTGTCTGTTGCACTCCTAAACACAGAGCTTGATATTCAAGAAGGGGACTTCGATGCAGAGTATAACATCTCCTCAGTCGACCAATTACAAGCCGCAGTCGATGCCGAGGATGCCGAACTACAGGAGTACGCTGACGATCTCTCTGCGGCAAGTGTTGATGTCGTCTTCTCCTCTGAAAGTATTGCAGATCAAGTTGCAGACCATCTTGCTCGTGAGGATATTATCGCCTTTGACGATCTCTCAAGTGATGAGGCAGATGCAGTCGCACGTGCCACTGGTGCATCGCAACTCGGAACTGTCGAAGATATCGAGTCGAGCGATCTTGGCCGTGCTGATGAGGTATCAGTCCGCCAGTTTGGCGAAGACAATCTCACCGTGATTGAGGGTGGTGCAGAGGCGAAAACAGCGACACTACTGATCCGTGGCGGAACTGATCACGTAATCGATGAAGTTGAGCGTGCTATCAATGACGCCGTTGATGTGACTGTGGCTGGAATTGAGGGTGGAATTGTCCCGGGTGCTGGTGCAACAGAGATTGCGATTGCAGATCATATCCGATCAGAATCAGCCGGTATTGAGGGCCGTCAACAACTTGCCGTCGATGCTTTTGCTGACGCTGTTGAGGCTCTCCCGCGGACGCTTGCAGAGAACGTTGGTCTTGACCCCATTGATGCACTTGTCGAACTCCGCTCAACATACGAGAGTGAGGGAGTCGCTGGATTTGTCGCTGCAGGACAGACCGGTGACGTCGGGAATCCAATCGATGAAGAGGTCTTTGACCCAGCAGATGTCAAACACGAAGCTGTGACCGCGGCTGTCGAAGCAACAACGATGATTGCTCGGATCGACGACGTAATCTCAGCCAATTAGGCGCACATCTGTCGCTTTATTTTTATTCGGTTTCGGTTCGTATTGAGACTGTATCGCCTGTTGAGAGATCAAAATAACATTCTCCGCGACCCTGATTCACATCACACTCAAGATACCCGTGGCTTCCAGTAGTCACGAGTGCGCTTCCGGGCTTGACCGCAGCAAACGCCTGCACAAATGGGACCGACTGGCCGTTGACCGATATCCTGGCTGCGTCGACAGCAGTCCCTGGGATTGAGGTAATGACGTTGCCGAAGTTATCGATAGTAATTACAGACCCAGTGTACTCATTCCCATTATCCTGATATCCGGGGAGTTGTAGCGAAGTAAGTGATGCCGTGTCAACTGGGGTGAGAAATGGGGTCGAAACAAGACGGTCTAATCCACGCTCATGAATTGTCACTGCTGCAGGTGCAAACACATCACGACCATGAAATGTCGTTGAGGCACGCGATTCGACAGTCAGTCGGTAGTACTGCTTGGGTTCGTCTGTAGATGTGAGCTTGCGGGCCACCGGGGGTAAAATACCGTTGTCTGGACCGACAAGAATATGTGATCCGGCCTGGACGACAAGTGCTGCTCGATCAGTGCCAACACCTGGGTCAACAACGATAACATGGACTGCTGGTGGAAACTGCGTCAGGAGTTCACGACACCAGAAGGCTCCGGCGCGAATATCCTGTCTTGGAAGGCTGTGAGTGACATCGGTGACTCGTGCATCTGAGTGTTGTAGTATGACGCCTTTCATCGCTGCAGGATACTGGCTACCAAAGTCAGAGCTGAGTGTTAACATAGATTAGCTACGTTCAGAATGACCTGTGTTTGGCTTTTCATCAGGAAAATCGGTCGCACTCAGTCGCTGAATCCGCTCAATTCCATTTATTTCTTCAATAACATTGACAACAGCTTGCGGCACCAAGTCACGCCAGGCTTCGTTCTGTGTCATCCGGTTACGTAACTCGGTTCCTTTGAGAACGTCCCGATTAAACATTGGTGATTGACGTACCTCTACGCCAGCCTCTGAAAATAGTTGTATCACGAGTGGATTATTCGAGTACGCCACTTCGAACGATGGTGACATACTCTTGACGTGGCTCACCCACACTGAATTTCGGTCTAAGTCCTCTATGGGGACGGCATATGTGGTGATGTCAATCTCAGCAAGTGACTTCGTGACCATCATGATTCGTTCACCAGCAGTAAACGGATTTCTCGGTGTATGAGAATTACCGGCCGACCCAATCCCTAAGATCAGTTCATCAACCTCGGTGGCAATTTCGCCGACCATCTGATGATGACCACTGTGATATGGCTGAAATCGACCGATGTAAAAAGCCCGCATACGCTATTGCTGGGAGTCATCGCTTATAAAGGACCCGAGACGCCGGATAATTCCGGTATTCGGTTAAGAGGCGCTCTGATACGCTAAATAAGCGTTTTAGCATGGATTAAAGGGGGAGAAAGTATATCAGTCGTCCGGTCATGTTAATATATAGCGAAATCCTCTATGAGTAATGATATGGAATCCGATGAGAGCCCCCAAGAAACGGGGGATGGCGTCAATAACGAGACGCCAGATGCGCCACCTGATGGTGGGGGGTTCCCGGATGAGAATGCAGTTGAATCACCAGAAACAGATAAACCGGAGACAGACAGCCTTCCGGACCGTCGTGAAGACCCCGAGAATCGATCAATCGAGGAACTCGGAAGCGAGGTCGAAGTTGATGCTGAAGTCGCTGAAGATGTCGATGAAGACGACCTCCTTGGCGGACTACAGATAGACTCGACGGCTGAAATTGACGTTCCCGACCGGCTTGTTGATCAAGTCATCGGACAAGAGCACGCTCGAGATGTAGTCATGAAGGCAGCGAAGCAGCGTCGCCATGTGATGATGATTGGCTCGCCTGGTACGGGCAAGTCAATGCTTGCGAAGGCAATGTCAGAGCTCCTGCCAAAGGAAGAACTCCAAGATGTTCTCGTCTATCACAATCCGGATGATGGGAACAATCCGAAAGTGCGAACGGTGCCTGCTGGCAAGGGTGACCAGATTGTCGACGCCCACAAGGAGGAAGCGCGGAAGCGAAATCAAATGCGCTCGTTCTTGATGTGGATAATCATTGCCATCGTGCTTGGATATTCATTGATTATTGCAGGACAAATCCTGCTAGGCATCCTGGCTGCCGGTGTGATTTATCTTGCCTTCCGCTATGGCTCGCGCGGAGGCGATGCAATGATTCCAAACCTCATTGTAAACAATGCAGATACCACGACAGCGCCATTCGAAGACGCGACTGGCGCCCACGCTGGTGCACTGCTCGGTGATGTGCGGCACGATCCGTTCCAGTCTGGTGGCATGGAAACACCAAGTCATGACCGCGTTGAACCAGGTGCAATTCACAAGGCCAACAAAGGCGTTTTGTTCATTGACGAGATTAACACGCTCGATATCCGTAGTCAGCAACATCTGATGACAGCAATTCAGGAGGGCGAGTTCTCAATTACAGGCCAATCAGAGCGCTCATCTGGTGCGATGGTTCAGACCGAAGCTGTCCCAACTGATTTCATCATGATCGCTGCGGGGAACTTGGATGCGATGGAGAATATGCATCCTGCACTCCGCTCCCGGATCAAGGGATACGGATACGAAGTATACATGGACGATACGATTGAGGATACCGCAGAGATGCGTCGGAAGTATACCCGTTTCGTCGCTCAAGAAGTTTCGAAAGATGGTCGACTGCCGGAGTACAGCGCTGAGGCAGTCGAAGAAGTCATCCTTGAATCTCGGCGCCGAGCAGGTCGAAAGGGTCATCTCACTCTTGAGTTGCGAAATCTCGGTGGTCTTGTCCGCGTTGCCGGTGACATCGCACGTGCAGGGGATGCCGACTTTGTGACACGCGAACACGTGTTACAGGCAAAAGGTCGAAGTCGTTCGATCGAGCAGCAACTTGCTGATGATTATATCGAACGTCGCAAGGACTACGAACTGCAAGTATCAGATGGATATCAAGCTG
Source organism: Haloquadratum sp. (assembly GCA_028275165.1). Taxonomy (GTDB): domain Archaea; phylum Halobacteriota; class Halobacteria; order Halobacteriales; family Haloferacaceae; genus Haloquadratum. The sequence goes on along the minus strand of JAQCNF010000174.1, from coordinate 36,290 downwards.
GCCGCGTAAACGGCTTAGCAGTAATGGGCGAAGACTCCGGTATTATGCTTCCAGTGATGGCAGAAGTGACACCATCACAGGGGCCCGGTGAAGTGATTGCAACGGGTCAACTCAAGGAGATGGCACAGGAAGCGGTCTCGAATGTCTCTGCAATCATCAAGAAGTTCTCTGACGAGAATATCTCTGAGAAGGATATTCACATTCAGTTCGTCCAGACAGGCGGACAGGGTGTGGATGGAGATTCCGCATCAATTACTGTGGCAACCGCAGTCATTTCTGCGCTCGAAGATGTCGGAGTCGATCAATCACTCGCAATGACCGGCAGCCTGTCAGTTCGAGGAGATGTCCTCCCAGTAGGTGGTGTGACCCACAAGATTGAGGCTGCAGCCAAATCCGGCTGTGAACGCATTATTATCCCAGCTGCAAACTCACAGGATGTTATGATTGAGGAGGAATATGAAGAGATGGTAGAGATCATTCCCGTCTCACATATTAGTGAGGTGCTCGACATTGCGCTTGAGGGCGAGCCTGAGAAAGACTCGCTTGTTGCTCGACTCAAGAGCATTACTGGTTCAGCACTCTCGCAAAACGACGCGGTGAGCCCGTCGAGTCCGTCGCCACAATAGCTATCAATGCCCACATGGGCGCGATTTGTCGGATTTTTATCTTTGATTACTGCAGGAATATTGGTTCTCTCTCACGCCTCTGCACGCCAACTCGATATGGATAGAGAAATCGATCACCACTCCAGCGATCTTCAGACCGGGAGCTCAACACGAGGACTATTAATCAACACAGCAATCTCTCAGGCTCTGTTTGCAGGACTACTCGCAGGCGGTATCTAGCTGGCACAGATTCCGGTCGAAGTGTTTGGAATCACTGTCCCAACAGTATATACAGCTACTATTGGCGTCAGTTCAGGAATTGGTATCATGGGTATAAACAGGGCAGTGTCTCACCTGCTTGATCAGCCACACATGGCTGAAACAACAGCGGTGCGACATGCATTAACACCCGAGTCACGAGGCGGATGGGGGTTGTTAGTCTGTGTTGTATTGCCGATGATTGCTGTATTTGAGGAGGCAATTTTCCGTGGGGCAATGATTGGCGCTATACAGCAAGGATACGATGTTCCGATATGGGTGCTGATTATTGTTTCATCGACATTATTTGGGTTTGGTCATTCCGCTCAGGGTCGGGTTGGAATGGTTATGACGGCCATATTTGGAGTTATACTTGGCAATTCGTGTTGACAGGGAGCCTTACAGTCATTATCGCTCATTATGGAAGTTTCAAGGCTAAAACCCCGCCCTTCAGGGCGGGGAGAATGTCAAGTCGTGAACCTGTCTGAGTTCGTATATACGAGCTGACACCCGTGGGTGTCGTCACATCCAAACCGTGCGCGGGTATATCGATATGCATGACAGCAACGACAGTGCAGAAGCGTGTCACAATCGACGCGTCACTGACAAGTGTGTTTGAGTATCTTGACGACCCCTCAAATCAGCCGGAATTCACACCGAGTCTTACGCACTCAGAAACACTCGATACGCTGCCGAATGGAGGTAAGCGAGTAGCCTACACATATACGATGGCTGGGATAGACCTGACAGGCGAGCTGGAAGCGACGACATACGAGCCTCAGTCGAAGATCGTCTGGGAATTAGGCGGCGATCTTGAGGGGTCGATAACATGGGAATTCGAGGGTAATGAAACGATGACAACGTTCACTTATCAGGCACAATACGAGATTCCAGTCCCGGTTCTTGATGCAGTAATAGAGCCTTTCGCACGACGATATAATGAGCGAGAACTGAGTACCGCGGTTGAAAATATCAAAACGCGTCTTGAGGCTAAGACATCCGAAAGGAGTAATTAATGTTGCTCCAGTGCACGGAGTCGTCTACTAATCTCAGATGGGGGCGCCCCATTGAATCCTCTTATACGATGATCAGGAATCAGGATCGGAACGGGGTTCTTCGACAGTGCTGTAGAGACGGTAGTACGATCTGCGGGTTCCTCTGGATCGAATCCTGCACTTCGGAGGAGCGCCTCTGCCTCAACTGTTTCACCATACGAAATCTCACGAACTGTCTCAAGCACTCGACGTGTGTCACGGTCAACAGTGAGCGCAATGTCGACCTCTGCGAGAGTTACCTGTTCTCCGGAGAAATACGTCACCAAATGGTCGATAAGTGGGTGATCATCTTGAGCATCACCCGATAGTGAGCGTGGGAAAGAGACATCAATTACCCGTCCGCTGGCGATGCCAATCTCGACTGCGTGCTCAAGTATATCAGGAGTAAATCCATACATGCCAGTTGCACCATTCATACCAGAATTAATTACTCAGGTCAGATGAACATTAGTAAACATCCTTATCGGCGCAAGCTGAGTTGACCGTTTGACTGATTTATTGAAATGACAGCGAAGCCCAACCCAGCCCAGCTTAGCTTCCGCACTTCGGGGTCTGCGTCGACCGAGTCGGGGAGGCACCTCTCCACTGTCGGGCGTCCACGGTCTGCCCTCATATCTTCAGGATTTGAGAGCTCCGAGTATTCTCTGGATGTGGCTCTTGCAGACGATACCAGACGTCTCTCTTGGCCGCTCGCCGTATTCGTCCTCTGAGGCGGTCCTACCCTCATATGAGATCATACCGACTCACAAGCTTTATGTACAAATAAGTCCATTAATGGACATAGATGGACGTTAGTGATGAGTCGCTGGCACCAGCTGTCCGCTCAATTCTCGCGACTGCACGCGATCGGTCAGGTAGTGAATCTGCAGTTACCGTCGATGCGCGCTCATTCAGTGCCGCACGGAGAGCCGCTGAACGAGCAGGGCAGATTCCGGTTATTGCAGAAGTGAAGCCAACGAGTCCAACAGCTGAGCAGACGCACACTGGAGACCCTGTAGAGTATGCGAGCAAGATGGTCGAAGGGGGTGCGTGTGCGCTTTCAGTGCTGACCGAGCCATCACATTTCAATGGGGACACGAAGCATCTTACTCAGATTCGAGAAGCTGTTGATGTCCCAGTGCTTCGGAAAGACTTCCTCTTGAGAGAAGCACAGCTGAACACTGTTGCCGCTGACCTCATTCTGCTCATCGCACGCTTTCTCGGCACAGCAGGGGCAGACTCGTTAGCTGAAATGCACACTGCAGCAGTTAAAAAAGGATTTAGACCGCTGGTTGAGGTCCACACCGCTTCGGAGCTTGAGCATGCACTTGAGATCGGCGCGCAAGTGATTGGGATTAATAACCGAGATCTCGGGGCACTGTCTGTAGATCTCTCAACGTTCGAATCACTTGCTCGGAAAGCTCCAAGTGATGTAACATTGATTGCAGAAAGTGGGATCTCGACTCCACAAGATGTCCAGCGGATGCGAAATGCAGGAGCGGATGCACTACTGATCGGCACCGCAATTATGAGTGGTGACATCCAAGAGACGACTAGCGAGCTTACGACTCCACAATAACCACACAGAGCACAATGACACAACGATACGCAGATGGTAAGTTTGGCGATTACGGTGGACAGTACGTTCCCGAGGCACTTATGCCTGCAATTGAGGAGCTCACAGAGGCATATGAGCGCTACGTGCTTGGGAATGAAGATGGATTCATGGATGAGTTCCGTGCCCGGTTGCGTGACTTTGGTGGTCGGCCGACACCAACACAGTATGCACATCGCCTCTCGGAGCGGTATGATGCTGAGGTATATCTCAAGCGAGAGGATCTCCTTCATGGGGGCGCACACAAACTCAACAATGCGCTTGGACAGGCGCTATTGGCGAAGTATATGGGGAAGGATCGAATCATTGCCGAGACCGGTGCAGGCCAGCACGGCACGGCGACTGCAATGGCGGCAGCACATCTTGATATGCCCTGTGAAGTGTATATGGGCGAGCGCGATATCAATCGGCAGCGACCCAATGTCTTCCGAATGCGATTAAATAACTCGAAAGTGACGCCTGTGACGATCGGGCGAGGAACACTCAAAGAGGCTATCTCGCAGACGATGCGTGACTGGGCAACGAATGTCGAGGATACACATTATATTATCGGATCTGTGGTTGGACCACATCCATTCCCATCGATGGTTCGAGACTTTCAGGCTGTGATTTCTGAGGAGGCACGTCGACAAATGCGTGAGCAGACGGGAGGACTTCCTGATTCGGTGCTGGCTTGTGCAGGCGGCGGGTCCAATACGATGGGAACGTTCGCGCACTTTGTCGATGACTCCGATGTTGGATTGTATGCGGTCGAAGCAGGCGGTTCGAGTCTCGAGGTTGATGAACAGGAGGGCGTCGCTCCCAATTCAGCATCGCTCTCGACGGGCGACGAAGGAGTCCTCCATGGAGCTCGAACGAAGCTGTTACAGGATAGTGATGGCCAAATTATGGAGAGCCACAGCGTCTCTTCTGGGCTGGATTACTCTGGAGTCGGTCCACAACTTGCACATTATGTCGATCAAAATCGAGTGACACCAGTGCCAGTCGATGATGACGTAGCACTTGAAGCGTTTCACCGTTTCTCACAATTAGAGGGAATTATTCCTGCACTGGAAACGGCTCATGCATTCGGGTATCTTGAACAATATCATGATGAACTTGGAGAGACGATCCTCGTGAACGTCTCAGGTCGAGGCGATAAAGATCTCCAGACAGCAATCGAAGAGACGGCTGCCCGAGATATTGAGGTGGCACCAGACATGTCAGACTTCGCGGGAGGACTGTAACATGGATCAAGAGCAGGCGACCGGGACGCTGGAACATGTGTTTCTCGACGGCCCAGCCTTTATTCCATATCTCGCAGCTGGTGATCCTGACTATGAGGCATCGCTGAGGTACGTCGAAGCGCTTGCAGATGGCGGCGCGGACATTATCGAGCTTGGACTCCCGTTTTCAGAGCCAATTGCAGAAGGGCCAACTATCCAAGGAGCGGTTGTCAGGTCATTAAAGGCCGGGATGACGCCTGAGTCATTCTTTTCATTTGTGGGGGACCTCACAGTGGATGTTCCGCTTGTCTGCATGACATACTATAATCTTATTTATCAGTATGGCGAAGAATCTGGCCCGCGGCCATTCGTGAAGCGGGCAGCTGATATTGGGTTGTCTGGATTTGTCGTCCCAGACCTGCCAGCCGAGGAGGCAGGTCCACTTCGTGAGGCATGTGATGAGTTTGGCCTCGATCTGGTGTTTATTGTCGCACCAACGACCAGAGGAGAGCGCCTCAATCGGATTCTCTCACAGGTATCAGGATACGTATACGTCCAAGCTCGACTTGGAGTCACGGGCACGAGAGACTCAGTTTCAGCGCAGACCGAGACAAGTTTAGCGCGGCTTGACGGATATGATGTTCCAAAAGCAGTTGGCTTTGGTATTAAAACCGAGGAGCAGGCCTCGCGTATCATCGATGCAGGCGCAGACGGGATTATCGTTGGAAGCGCGCTTGTTGATATCGTTGCAGAGGGCGCCGAAGCTGGTGATTCAACAGAGGCGATTGCAACGCGACTGCAACAGAAGGCCCGCGAACTTACCCGTGGAGTGAACCGTGCCGATGCGGAGGCAGCACCGACAGTTGAGTAGCAGAATGAGCGCTGCCTCGTAGCTCTTATTACCGCCGATTGCCACATATTCTCACACGATGGAGACAGGACTTGCTGCCCGCCTTACCCGGATCTCGACACAGGAGCGATATCTGATCGTTCCGATGGATCATGGGATTACTCTCGGTCCGGTTAAAGGTCTCGTCGAACTTGAATCGACGGTCGATGCAATCACTGCGAATGGGGCTGATGCCGTCCTCACGCAGCGTGGAGTTGCCGACCGAGTCCATCCCAATAAAAACGGGAAAGGCTATATCGTTCACCTCAATGGGTCGACAGTAATCGGACCAGACTCAAATGATAAGCGTCAAACATCCACCGTAGAGGCAGCACTCCGCGCTGGTGCAGATGCGGTGTCATTTCATCTTAATGTTGGTAGTAACTACGAACCTGAGCAGTTAGAGGCACTTAGTGATGTAATTGAGACTGCACATACCTATGGGATTCCAGTACTGGCGATGAGCTACGCACGTGGGTCCGGCATCGATGAACACGATAGCGAGAGTCTTGCTCATGCAGTTCGGATTGCTGAAGAACTCGGGGCAGATGTCGTGAAAACGGCCTATGCAGGCGACCCAGAATCGTTCGAGCGCGTCTGCAAGGCAACTGTGTTGCCAGTCGTCATCGCTGGTGGCAGTCGTGGAGCAGACCGGCAGACGATCAAAATGGTTCGCGGCGCAATGGATGCCGGTGCTGCAGGAGTTTCGATGGGGCGATCTATCTTTCAGCATGATGAACCAGCCGCCATCACTCGGGCAGTGAGTGCTGTGATTCACGACAATGCAACTGTTGAGGCTGCATTTGAGGCTGCAGAGTTTGGCATCGAGGTATGAACTGAGTGCGCCCACAACGAACATTTCGCCATGTTCAAGCGGGCTGATGCAGTCATTTCGCTATGACCCGAAGTGTATGGCTCAAAGCCGATAACTCGGTGGGAGAATGGGAGACCCGAAAACAGCGGATTACAACTGGCCTTGAGGCAGGCGTCGACTGGGTACTCGTTGATGAAGCGGATATTACTCGGGTGCGACGGCTAGGTGATGTAAACGTGGCCGCATTTTACTCAGACACAGAGACGAGTATAATCGATAACGCCGAAGTTGATTCAATGGATGCACAGACGCCAGAAGCGTATATCATCGGGAAAGACGCTGAAGGCGATGCAACAATCGATTTACCCGATGAACTGAGTAGCTCGGCCGACCTAACTGCACTCCGCCGAAACGAAGAGGTGGCCTCTGGAGCGTATATTCGCATCCTCTCAGAGCAGTACGAGACGTTCGCACAAACTGTTGCAGAGGAGGCTCATTATACCATTGTTATCGGAGAAGATTGGACAATCATTCCACTCGAAAATCTCATTGCACGTATTGGTGATGAGACCGAACTTATCGCAGGAGTGACAAGTGCTGATGAGGCAAAGACGGCGTTTGAGACGTTAGAATTGGGTGCAGACGGGGTATTATTAGATAGTGGAGATGCCGATGAAATTCATCAGACAGTGAAAGTGCGCGATGAAGCTGATCGCGAGGCGATTGATCTCGAATGGGCAACTGTGACCGGGGTAGAGCGAACCGGAATGGCAGACCGAGTCTGCGTCGACACTGGAACGTTATTAGAGCACAATGAGGGGATGCTCGTTGGCAGTATGAGCCGAGGGTTATTTTTTGTCCATGCTGAAACAGCCGATTCACCGTACGTCGCATCACGGCCATTTCGCGTGAATGCTGGCGCAGTGCACGCTTACATTCGGACCCCTGATGGAGGGACAAAGTACCTTTCAGAATTAAAATCAGGTGATACTGTCCAAGTCGTAAACGCTGAGGGAAAGACACGTGAAGTTGTTGTCGGGCGTGTCAAGATCGAGAAACGACCAATGTTTCGCGTTGAGACTGAGATTGGTGGTGACCGTATCGAGACGCTACTGCAAAATGCTGAAACAATCAAGGTTCATACGAAAGATGGACATACAGCTGTGACAGATCTTGAGCCCGGTGACGAAATGGCGTTATTCCACCAGGAGGGTGCTCGTCACTTCGGCGAGCGGATTGAGGAGAGTATTATCGAGAAGTAACTGCTGTAAGACACTGGTGAGAGAGAGTACTGTGGTCGAATCAAAAGGGTGTCAGCTCAACCTGACCATCTGTGAGCCAGTAGGCACGAATAAAGAGTGGTGTGGGAACAGACAAACCGCTGTGGGTGAAAAAGCACTCGGGTCCAAAATAGATAGAGAGGCGAACGCCGCATTGAGTATCCTGTCTCGAAAGTGTGAGCAGTGAGGATTGGAACAGCCTGAAGAGACAACGTCCCCAGAAACCGAAGGTGGTATGCGAACAAATCACGACACAATTCGTCAACGCCTGTGGAGACTGCGTCCCCTGCGCGGATGGTCGGCGTCAGTTGAGCATCCCTAAAAAAAGCGTGTCGTAGAACCAGAAAGCCTCAGTAAGCGCGTCAGCGCGAATAGGGTGGCTAAAGGAAAGGGTGAGGCTCCTCACGGGGTGACTACTTTATTTAGACTGCGTGTGAATATCGTTTTCTCTGGCGCACCACTGACAAAAACTCAGTGCTGGGATGATTTCTGCACCACACGATACACAGCAAGGCAACTCCGTCTGATTCATCTTGACTTTGGCAGTCTGGTGGGCATCAGCCGTGCTCAAAAGTAGAAGGCACCCGATTGGGACTGCGATGATTGGTGGCACTTGACTGATACGAATAGCCGATAATTCGGTCAACGTCTCTACTCCAACAGTTATCGAAATAAGCATCACCGCGCTACTAATTATACCACTGAACCATGCGGCCGCACGGTCCCACTCGCGCAGATACAGATGCCCAAGGCCAGCAATCCCAACGGTCGCACCGACAGCAGCTATTGCTGCAGTGGTGAGTGCGCGACGACATTCGTCCGTCATACAGTAGGACCAATTGACCAGCAATATAATTCTATCTTCTTACAGCGAACGAATCCTATCAGCGGGGCCGAACTTGACCTCTTCCGTCTAAAGACGAAGGAATCCCGGCTTCTGCCGTTTCAGGTCTCAAGACGCATCCGTTCCAAGTCTCAGTTGCTGAGGTTCAGTATCGTCCTAACTGTCTCGTGGCCCGGTCAATGAGGCCCCGTCACATCGACAACCTCCTCCTGACCGGAATCTCGGTCGCTTTGGGGCTCTCCCCGATGAGGTAGCGGTCTGCGATGTTCAATGCGTCGTTTATCCCGGCCTGATACTCAGACACTCAACAGTTGTCACTGGTGCAACTGAAAGTTGCCCGGTGCCTGCGTGAGCCGACTTCTTTGCAGGCATGGCACCCCTTCGACGTGTTCCGAGAGTTGACGGTTGCAACCTCAATACCACGTTCCTCGGCTTTGTGACTGATTTAACCGCAACGCCCATCGGTGAAGACGGGGGTTCATATACGAGCCATCGTCCATGTTCTGGCGGATGTAGGTCAGGTTCTCAAGTACGACAATACCGCCGTCTATACCAGACCAGCGACGTGTTCGACTACTTCCCGACTTCCCGTATGGAGTATGCCGTCCATCTGTCGTCATATTTCGTCACCATACGTGTCACCCAACACATCAGCTTCACGACGGTGTAGTCGACGCATGGCTGTCAAATACCGTTCACACAACTGCCTCACTATTTTCGTTTTGTCGTTCCGCAGTCTTGGCGCAGTTGGAGAGTCGCAGTCGTTACCGTGACACACCGTGGCAGGTGCGGCTTCTCCAATGTCTACGCCGATCGGAGTAACATCGTCTGAATCCGAACAAACAGTCTCTGAAACCTCAAAGTGGGCTGTGATGTGCAGATACCACTTGACATCTCTCTCAACAACTCGAGACTCTCCCAGCTCTGCATCTTCCGTGTACAGTGCCTCGACCAGCGGGCGTTGTTCCGGGTTGACACAGCGGGAAGCCACAGATTATAGTCCTCATATCGTGAGACTTTTAGATACCACTCGTGAGTTTCTGTGGCTTGTGGTCAATATCGAATCCTTCGTGAGTGAATTTCACTGGATGTTCCTCACCCACTCGGCGTCGTCTGAGTCACCAGTCAGTTGCGGGACGTACTTCTTGAGGGTATTTTCGCATATCTACTTCGTACTGGACTGTCACATCATTCGTCGCTGATTGTGTCTCACGCCCCTGCTGGAACGCTTCATTCAACGTCCAACGGCACGAGGTCTGCGTTTCGCGTCGTTTCTAGTGCTTATTCGTCGTCGGGTTGACCAGTCGCGCCTCATGCGTCTTTGTTGGCACCAGTCAGTCGTCGTTGTCAGTTGTTCTCACGATTTTGAGGGTTCTCCACGCAACTCTTTCAGTAGGTAGACGTAAGCGCCGTTTGTGTTCACTCACGTCTTTTTTGACTACTTCGTGCCCTCGGATACTAACTCTGTCCACAGCTTGGATATGTATATGACACACAAACAGTGGAGCATCAAGATAGCTGAGTCCCGCCTGTTCGCTTGACCCCCGCCCAAAGATGGGGGCGCTCAGTTCATATTCATACAGAGGCTTGCTTAGGTCCCGATGATTGGTGTTATTGATTGCGACGATTCATACGTGGGATCCGCTGATTCACAGTGGCCGTCAAATGTGAGGCCCGAGCCATTTCACCCATGCCTGCTGGACAAAGAGCCCAAATACTGGCTGTCCAACCCGTTTCGTGATAACCCTCAATTCACATCATATGAGCAGAATGTCTGGTATCAGTACTCAGACACATACAACATATCTACGCGATAGACTAACTGTCATCGGACCAGATTTAACAGTGTATCCAGCTCCTCTATGGTTAATTGGCCAGGTGCCGTTGCTTCTGTAGGATCTGCTGGTGCGTATCCAATCTTTGAGCCATACAGTGGAGCAATAACACGAGTATGCTTACCTGCTGCACCCATAGCCATCGTTGCAATAGGTGTGCCCCATCCACTTGCCTGATGTGTGGCCTGGAGTAAACGCATTCCATCTGTCGTCGTGTTAGCCATCGTTGCTAGCTTGGCAACTGTCCCGTAAGATGCTGCTTGGTAGAGTTTCTTTTCTAATACAGAGAGTGGCGGCGTGTCCTCAAAGTCGTGAACCGAAGCGATAATATCAACATCATTACTCCGTATACGTTTCATCGCCTCTTCACCGCGGGTCGTAGCAAGCGTCTCCAGTTCCAAGTCAACCATCCGGACTGCTGAGTGGCGACTCGCAGATGTGAGCGAGTCAAGCCGATCCGATTCGGCGTCAGTGCACTTACCGCCTTCCCAGTCCGGCCGGTTCGTGACAATCAGTGGATGCGGCCCAGAGTACGCTTCTAATTCCTCCAGTGGGTTTTCTGCGAGATCCATTCGAAATTCGATGATGTCCGCAGCCTGGAGGGTGGCATGAGTCTCGGTTGGGAGAGTAGCTGTCGCTGCCGCTATGTTGAATTGATCCAATGTAAACATGATTGATAGTCTGTGATGAGATGTATATCATCCTTTCTCTTACATGAACGTTATCGAGTCAAGCTTTCTACAGAAAAGGCAAGGCAGGTGCCACGGGGCTTCTCTATGACTCCGGGAGTGAAGCTGACGCGCACTTGACACACGAAATATAAATTGATTGTCTGAAGAGAATGCGCCACCTCACGAGATCCGTCGACACCGTGTCGGTGGTGCAACGGGTGATTTCGGGCCTTGTGGACAGGCTGACCGCATTCCTCGTGTCCGTTCGAGGCGAAGGACCTAACCAAGTGTTCACCCCGCGGGAAGTCTCGGTTTTGTTCCCGACTGGAAATCGAAGATTTCCATTCATATTGTGACGCTTTGGGTCTCAAACCACTTCACTTGACCCCGAGGCAGTTCACACGAGAATTCACTCAGTGAATACGAAGCCAATGCAAGCGTCGATTCCCGCTTCACTTGGATACACCCGGCACGAAAGGAATACGCAGTGAAGACTGCATACTGGGTCTCAAAATGCAGGTTGCACAGGGCTTGAACTCTTGATTCTGTGAGCTCGCCTCGGAGAATCAACACTCTTGAAGCGTCAATAATCTACAGTGTAAAGGATTATGCGATACCGACTGTTTCCTCAGCCTCAAGTAATTCGTGATACCGATTGCGAATGGTCACCTCAGAAATATCTGCTACTTCGCTCACGGCTGCTTGTGTTGTTTTTTCATTTGTCAGAAGCGCCGCAGCGTAGACTGACGCTGCCGCCAATCCAACAGGTGACTTGCCAGAGTGGACACCTTTCTCCTTTGCATTCTGGAGCAGTTGCCGTGCGCGAAGTTTTGCTTCATCTGAAAGACCAAGTTCTGAGCCAAATCGAGGAACGTACTGTTCAGGGTCTGCAGGCTTCACTTCAAGCGAGAGCTCTCGAGCAATATACCGATAAGTTCGAGCGATTTCGCTCTTTGGAACGCGTGAAACATCTGCAATCTCGTCGAGTGACCGGGGGACTCCTGCCATCCGTGCGGCCGCGTAGACACAAGAAGTTGAGACGCCTTCTATTGATCGACCGGGAAGTAAATCTTCATCTAACGCACGCCGATAGATGACGGATGCAGTCTCACGGACATTTTCAGGCAGGCCCTGTGCAGAGGCCATTCGATCAATCTCGCCGAGTGCCTGTTTCAGGTTTCGCTCTTTTGAGTCACGGGTTCTGAAGCGTTCGTTCCACTTTCGGAGTCGTTGCATTTTCTGGCGCTGATTCGATGAGAGTGCATTTCCATATGCATCGCGATCACGCCAGTCGATATTCGTTGACAGCCCCTTATCATGCATCGTATTCGTCGTTGGAGCACCAACACGGGACTTCTGGTCTTTTTCTTTTGAATCAAAAGCTCGCCATTCAGGACCACGATCAACAGAGTCCTCTGTAATCACGAGTCCACAGTCATCACAAACGGTCTCACCGTGCTCGGTATCAGTAATGACGTTGCCTGAACATTCTGGGCATTGAACCTCTGTAGAGGTAGATTCTGTCGTTGATTCTTGTTCACGCTGTCGTTGCCATCGGTGGCCGCTTGATGATTCGCTCGTCTGTTCCTCGTCGGTCGTACTCGCTCGCTGGCGAGCTGAACTCTTCTCGCTCATCGGTGATAGAACGAATGCTTCGTTCCTTGTGCACTGTGTTCTCAGGGGTACAGCTTAGATACGCTCTGTAAACAGATACCCACCAGACTGCGCGCTTATGAATGGTTCGAAGCGGTTCGTATCTAATCCACCGAACGTGGAGACAAAAGCTGTTCGGAATCATACGCTGAGACCGGTTTTACTCAGCTTGAACCGGGTATATGGATAGCAGAATGACTATGAGCACACATATGTGATGCTGTGATATGAGTTCGTCCTCTTCATCCCCTCGAGTCGTCTCAGCAGCGCCGAGTGCAACTGCAACCCTTTCAGCTATGGGAGCATCAGATCAAATAGTCGGTGTTACTGCACACTGCCATCTCAAACGACCCGTTATCGGTGGATGGCTAAATCCAGACTATGAGGTGCTTGCGGACTTAGAGCCTGATTTGGTCTTGACGACTGATTCGCTGCAGGCTGAGGTTCGAGACGCACTCCGTGACCGTGGCTATACGGTCTGTCATGTAAGCCCTCAAACGTTACCAGAGGTGATTGACTCATTCGAGACGCTTGGCCGGGCGATCGAATGTGGGTCGAGTGGACGCAAACTCGCTGAGCGTGCCCAGACGCACATCAGAAGAATTCGTGACCTCACGCATGACCTCCCAACGCGCACCGTCTACTGTGAGGAATGGGGGGACCCACCAATGGCTGCTGGAAACTGGGTTCCAGAGGCTGTCAGTGCTGCTGGGGGAACACATCCATTCTGTGCGCCCGGTGACCGCTCTCGGGAAGTCAGTGCAGATGAAGTTGAGTCTGTCAGGCCAACGCACGTTGTGTTACATCATTGTGGTCATGGGGTGCATGTCTCCGAGAACGCCTTTACAGGTCGGGGCTGGAGCGTCGACCCAACAATACATGTGCTAAACGATGACCAATTGAACCAGCCCTCACCTGCCCTGATCGATGGTATCAAGACGCTTGCAGAGTGGTTCCACGACGTGTCAGTGCCAGAACGTACTCTGGTGACATCTACAAGCTGAGAATGTCGAGTGCCACAGGGTCGTTCGGAAGTCGAAGATTTCCGTGATGACGAGACGCTCTGCGTCTCAAACCACTCAACCCTGAATTAAAGTCACTATACGTGAGTTACTGTACGTACGAACAATCACAAACCATTGTTCCTTACCAGTGTACGTGCAGAAATCGCTAACAAGTGCTTTGATGATCCAAGTGAACTACCCGCTTAGGGACTGGCGTCGCTTACTTAAACGTAGGGATTCCTGTTTCTATGACGTTGCTAGATCGCTCCTGACAGCCGTGAGATGCTCTCTTGCGAACGCGCTATTCATCCGCTTGAACAAACAGTGGTTGTACCGCTCACTGTCGGGCTCAGCGATGTATTTGTTCGTTCGCTGTGGAAGACTGCTTACTCGTCACGTCTAAGTATTGTTTCAGACTCATTTGGCATTACCAGTCGTTGGTAATGTGGTTTTGTTTACTCGAAATGGGACGTGCAAACTATCGCTCCAGGTCAAATTGGTGTGGTTTCGAGTATACATATTGGTCATATTGCCAACGGCTGTTGCGACCCGGTATCAAATATTTTGTCTGTTTCAGGAGTGTCGGTTTCATCCCACAGTGAAAGCCATTTGATTTCGCCTCAAACTACTGTAAACAGCTAAACACCCACGAGGGCAATCAGCAACTGATATCTCAGGACCTGCGGTCAAAACGGTGAACTCGCGGGGCTCGTCCCAGCGGTCGTTCACTCAGGCACTACTTGCGAGGTGCTACTGTGTATACCAGTCGAGATCGATCACTTTCACACAGAGCAGTTCCGTTTAGTCGTATCGAACCAACGCAGGTTGCGACATCACTCTGGTGAAACTGTTTCATCACCTGTATCGAGTTGTTTTGTCTCTTCGACAGCGTTTGTTAGCGACACGTTCAGTATGATCATCGAGCTGTATCCACCGATGACGGTCAGTATATTCTTGACCGTGTGATCGATAACTGCAGCACCAATTGCTAAACCCGGCCCAAGCGGAGTCAGAGCAACAACAAGTAGCGTAAACGCTCCTTCATATAATCCAATGCCTCCTGGAGAAAGTGGGAGGACTTTGGCGAGGTTGCCAACGCTTACTGCGAAGAAACTCACGGCGACAAGCTGGCCAGTTGAAATACCGGGGTCGAAGGCAAGCAATACGAGCAGAGCTGTCAAGACATCAATTGACCAGATGAGCAGGCTGTTTACTCCAATGCGCATGAATCCACTTCGTGTGCCAGCGGCGCGTTGAAGATCTATGATGAATCGTGAGAGCACGTCAGCGACGAGTGTGGCGTATGAGTCGGTGCTAAACCGATAAATTGCTGTTCGAATGAGATTGTGTTCACTTCGTGCACTTAACGCGATAGCCACAACTGACGTGACAGCAACGAGTGCAACACCGCAGGCAACGAGAACAGCGATACGACCAGCCCTCTCCGCACCGAGGACGGCCTCAGCTAGCGTGGCGGTGCGCCCAGTAGCGGTAAACTCGAGTAAGACAATGCCACCGAGTGCAGTAATTGTCAACAAGTCAAACACGCGCTCGGCAGCTAAAGATGCGATTCCAGTTGGGTAGGGAATCCCACGTCGCATCTTCACGACATACGCGCGGACGAGGTCCCCAGCTCGGGCAGGGAAGACCAGGTTTCCTGTCTGGCTGATGAAGACAGCGCCAGTCAGGAAGCTTACACGCTCACGGTAGCCAAGTTCAGACAGGATATCACGATATCTGATCCCGCGTAATGGCCATGAGAGTAGGTAAACACCTCCAGCAATACCGATAATCCGAATATTGGCCGCCTGCATTTCTTCGAATACTGTTGCGAAGTCAATATACTGCGTCATTAACACCAACGCGAATAGTGCAAGGATACCCCCTGCAGCCACTGATACACGCTGCGTCAGCCGAGGACGAATAGAGACCTGCCACCACGTCCGAAATATCTGGCTCCCCATACCGAGAACATCTCGGATGAGATCAACTTTGGTATCTCCCTTTGGTGTCCATTTAACTGGAAATTCAGTGACGGTAAATCCATGTCGCTGTGCTCGGACAAGTATCTCTGTGTCCCAGAACCAGTGCGCGTCCTCAACGATGGGTGAGAGCGTCTCGAAGGCTTCCCGTGAGAGCGCCTTGAATCCACATTGATGATCACGGAGTTCAGACTGGAGAAAGAGACGAACTAAACTGTTATAGATGCGACTGGGAACCATTCGTTTCCTGGGACGGTCTGCAGTGTGACCACTTATCCATCGTGAACCTGTTGCAACGTCTGCATCCCCATTGCGAATATGATTGATGAGCGAAGGAAGGTGTTGCATGTCTGTCGACAGGTCGGTGTCGAAGTAGACCAGTACAGACCCGTGGGCAGCACTGAATGCGCGCTCAAGTGCCCCTCCTCGACCCAATCGAGTGTCACTGTGTATATGTCGGACCGACGTATGCGACTCCGCTAAACGATCGGCGATGGCTGGCGTATCATCGCTACAGCCATCTTCGGCAATAAGTACCTCAAAGAGATCCACAGAGTAGCTCTCAGAGAGTGTTTCGAGCGTCACCGCCACTGTCTTGCGAATCGTCTCTGCCTCGTTGTACGCTGGCAAAACAACGCTTATCTCGGGGGAACGGACAGTATCGTGTGTGTGAGCCAATGAGTCGGCCGAGGACGGCATTGCCTAATTCTCCGCTTGATACCGTATCAAGGTTCTGGCTCGGTTCTTAGCTAATCGTACCTACTCAGTGGGCTCCGCCAGCGTTTGCCTGTCGATATGGCGGGACAATCGATAGACGGCACCGGGTTAAATAGATGTACCAAACTGTTCATGAGCCGTCTTGAACTATCACTTGTATGAGTGTGCAAGCGGCCTCATCCAGTCCACCACAACTAACTGAAAAGCAAGAGAAGATATTGCAATATCTTCACGAGCATGCAGATGAAAGCACGTATTTCAAATCCCGTTTGATCGCCACAGAACTCGACATGTCCGCAAAAGAAGTTGGGTCAAACATACGGTACCTCATGGATATAACTGATACACTCAAAATCGAAAAATGGGGCTATTCTTCAGGGACCACGTGGAAGGTCACTCAGTAGACGCATCGGGATCGTAGCTGAGTATCTCCGGTGCCTCCTCAGCAAAGCGAACTGCCGCCGCATCAAATGAGTCGCAAAATCGGACAATAAGTGTAATCACTGTTTCTGGGTTCGCTATCTGGCAGGTTTGATCCCGCGTCACGATACCTGCTGTTTCAAGTGTCTGGAGATGTGTTGAGACGGTTGCAGCAGACACGTCTAAGCGTGACGCCAGCGTTGCTCCTGTGATCTGAGGATCGCGGAGTATACAGAGAATCATGCCACGTGGTGTTTGTCGACGAAGATATCCCAAGACTTGGCGCTCAAACTGGCTGAAGGTGCCAGCGGTGAAGAACCGCTTATATTCGCCATCTCGCGAGGCTTCAATCGCCTCAGCATCAACCAGGCGCTGGAGGTGATATTGCGTTTCACCAGTTCCCAGGTGCAATTCATCACGAATTTTGGAGAAGTGTGCACCAGGTGTCGACGCAATGTATCCCGCAAGTGCTTGACGAACATCACTTTCGGGATTCTCTTCAGTTGTTGATGACCAATCTGTGAGATCAAAAAGAGAGGATAGAGCCCCGACAGCCGCAAACCGCCTGATCGTCTGCCGCTTGTCCGGGTCTATCGGGTCATCGGCCATTATCGTAGTCTAATAGATTCTACTCTGGAATAGACAAAACAGCTTCGCTACTCTGCCTCTGTTTCGAGTTCGCGTTCTTCACTGGACTCTGATGTCGTGTCTGTGTCCGCGTCGGCATCGGCGCCTGCACTTGTGACTACCTCGCTCGCATCTCGAATCGCTGATTCATCCTCTGCACCAGTCTCTGAGATGATCGAATCTGCGCTCTTGATCTCGCCATCGCCACCAGCTTTGATTGCTTCAGCCTCCTGCTCAAGTTCTTCAACATCCATTTCGGCTGCCTGGTCAATTTGACCGAGGATCTCTTCGATGTCGTCAAGTCCAAGCAGTTCTCGTGTCTCCTCGTCAAATTCCAAGCTATCCAGACCAGCGGTTTCTTGAACGTCAGAGTCGGTCAGTTGTCGTCCATAGCGACCGAGAAGACTTGTGAGCTCTTGTGGGAGCACGAACGTGCTGGAGTCTCCCTGTCCGATTCGCTCAAGCGATTCCATACCTCGCTCGATAATCGCACGTTCGCCCATCGATTCAGCAGACTTCGCGCGAAGAACTGTCGAAACAGCATCTCCTTGAGCCTCGAGAATCTGGCTTTGTTTCTCGCCCTGTGCGCGGATAATGTTGGATTGTTTCTCTCCCTCAGCTTCTTCGACCGCCGAGCGTCGTTCTCCCTGTGCCTCAAGAATCATTGCACGACGCCGACGCTCTGCAGACGTTTGTTGCTCCATTGCTTGCTGGACATCCTTTGAAGGATTCACCTCACGAACTTCGACAGATTCAACGCGGATTCCCCACTCGTCTGTGGGTTCATCAAGCTCTTTGCGGATTTTGGCATTAATCTCTTGTCGCTTGTTCAACGTATCATCCAGTTCCATGTCACCCAATACAGCTCGGAGGGTAGTCTGTGCCAAATTCGAAACAGCTTTTTTATAATCGTCAACTTCTAAGAAGGCCTTCTTGGCGTCCATGACCTTGATATAGACCACAGCATCAGCGGTAACCGGTGAGTTATCTCGTGTAATTGCTTCTTGCCGAGGGACATCAAGCGTCTGTGTTCGCATGTCGAACGAGTATGTGCGAGAGACGAATGGTGGGATGAAACTAATCCCTGGTTCAAGCAGCTGTCGAAACTCGCCAAATACGGTGAGTGCTTCTTTCTCATACGCGTCAACTATTTCAACCATTTGATACACTGTTACGATGGCCAAGGCAAGTGCCAGTAAGCCAACCAGTGACGTCCCGAAGCCAAAGAACGCCTGGAGAAGCGTACTGTTACTGCCAAGAGCGGGTAGAACTCCCATGTTATATTAAAGCGTACTGCACCGCATAAGGGTTGGCTTGAGTTTCTACTGAACACTCAACAGCAGCTAAATAGTGTAAAAGAATGAGAATCACTTAATCAACAAGAATACGCAACTCAATCATGACCTCGGCACTCGCTGCACGCGATGTGATAAAATCCTATGATAGTGTCAAAGCGCTGGATAGTGTCTCACTAAGCGTCAATATTGGTGAAATTTTCGGATTGGTAGGTCCAAATGGCGCAGGAAAGACGACGCTCGTGCGTGCACTAACCGGAACAACATCCGTTGAGGGGGCAATATCGGTGTTCGATTCACCACCAGATGAAATTGATTCAGAGCGAATTGGTGTCCTCCCACAGTCATTCCGTCCACCAAGTCGACTGACTCCAACTGAGCTGATTAACTACTATGGAGGATTATATGAGCAGTCTCGTCAACCAGCGTCACTGCTAGCTGAGGTTGGTCTTGACACAGAGGCTGCAGATCAACAGTATGAAACGCTCTCAGGAGGACAAAAGCGACGCGTGTGTGTAGCCATCGCACTCGTTAATGATCCAGAGATCCTCTTTCTTGATGAACCAACAACTGGCATCGACCCTGCAGGGCGGCGCTCACTCTGGTCACTTTTTGAAGAGTTAGCAACGAGTGGAACGACACTGTTTCTTACGAGTCACTCGATGGACGAGGTTGAGCGGCTTGCTGACCGAGTTGGCTTCCTTTCTGAGGGTAAGCTCGTCACGGTTGGCCCACCATCCTCGCTCATCGACACCCATGGGGGAGATAGTCGGCTTATTATAGACACCTCAGAAACCCCTGAAAGATGTGGCCTCACTGAGGTAGATTATCGTGTCAAGCCACAGTCGAATCAATTGATTATTGAGGGAGTCAGTCCACAGGATATCAGTGATATCATTATGACGCTCAACTCTGCTGGGGCGAGTTTCGAGTCGCTGGTCTGGAAGCAGCCCTCACTTGAGGATGCATATCTGGCACTGACCGGTAAGAGATTCGAGGGGGTATCTGACCAACATGATCAAGAGAGCGTGAATCAATGAGCACGCTAACCCGCACCCAGGCAGAATTCATTGCTGCATGGCATGCATTCCTGAGGCGACGGACAGCGGTGTTCTTTACATTCTTCTTTCCAGCAATTATCGTCATAATATTTGGTGCGCTCATCCAAACACAACCGACTGGTGGGGGATTATTCACTGAGCCGAGCGGCTACTACATTGCTGGATACCTTGCTGTCGTCATCCTCTTCACCCCACTATCTCGTGTTGGAAGCACAGTTGCACGGCATCGAGAGGGGAGTCGATTTGAGAAGTTAGCCACGACCCCGCTTCGTCGCATGGAATGGCTTCTGGCTCAGTCGCTGGTCAATGTTTTGATAATTGGAATCGCGTCCGTCCTATTACTCGCATTATCGATAGTGATTACCGATACGACACTCCCCGCAATATCGCTGTTGCTGTTCGTACCCCCATTCGTGGTATCTGGTGTAATCCTATTCTGTGGGGTCGGTTCAATTATTGGGAGAATAGCGGACTCACAGGACGGAGTGATTGCCGCATCAAATGCGCTTGCGTTACCGTTGTTGTTTCTCTCAGAGACATTTATTCCGCCAGCACTTCTCCCAAGGTGGTTTCGGCCTCTGTTAGAACTCTCCCCACTCACATATGTCGTGCGAGGAATAAGAGCGGTGACATACACAGATGCATCTACGGGCGTTATACCGAACTTGGCAATTGTTATGACTTTGGCAGGCGGTGGACTTCTGTTGGGAGCACTTGCTGTCCCACAAGCCGAATAGTGTACTTTGCGAGAAGGATGGAAAAAATATTCAGCTGGACGGATGTCTAATACTTTCGTCGCTGACCCGTCTCGAAGATAGCAAGCTCTCAGTGCTCCTCTTTTAGAGACAATTCTGCAGGTGATTTGTGTGTTACAGACAGGGATCCGTCTGAACTCAAAAGCAGTTCCGTTAGCTGGGAAGGATCGTGACCGACGACCAATGATCGCCGTCGGCACTTGTGATGAACCCGACCGCGAGTGTGTTGCTTTCATCATCATCTGTGCGAAACGTAGTGTGTCATGCGACACGCTCAGGAGCAGTTTTGCTCGAATCTCCCATTCGGGTCCAGAATGAATCCCACGAAACCGGAGGTGGACACATCAGGTATTGTGAGTGCCGATGACAGACAGAGCACTTCGAAGCCGGGGGCGCTGCCGTCAAGGCCTTGTGAGGCAAGTCCCCAGAAAGCAAACTGCGATTCGACTGGGTCCCTCCGCATATGAGAGGCTATTGACGACGACGGTGTCACATCTGAGGCGCCCGCTGTGATTGTTATTTTGCACACCGTATCGAATCAAGTTGGGATGCTCTGTCGGGCAAATACACCATCGTGGTCTGTTAGTCATGCCGCCTCTGTGTTCACGCACTGTATCTGCTCTCTGAGTGTGGATTCAGCCTTAGAAATATACCCAGGAATTGTGTTCCGAGCGTGTCATATGTGTTAATTATTCGGAATAAAAGACTGCACAGGCACGGACCCCGTCTCAGGATTCCGGCTCAGAGGGATTCGTCTCGTTACTCTGACGGTATGAAAGAATCGTTGATTGCAGACGTGACTCCAGCGATTCTCGGAGTTCTGTCGCACGATCGCTCCCGATATCAACTGCTGCGGCGTCCATTCCACTGAACGACCGCGACCCTGCTGTGTCAGCAATAACTGTCCCGAGGTTCAATCGGCGCTGGAATATATTACGTGTGTCAATAATTGTCTGGATCCGGTATAGTGGGATAATCTGCGTCTTGCGGGTAAAGACTCCATTTCGAGTAACGAAGTAGGAATCATCGATCCAGTGACCTCGATGTGACCACAGTAACTGCGCGAAAATAAGACCTGGAAGAGAGAGTATCAGCGGCGTCCACCACGGAACACCAAGTGGCACAAGCTGTTGAAGAATGTAAAGTGCACCAGTCAAGCTGCCGATAATAATTAGCACACGAGCAGCATATCGACGACGTGCTCGGGTCGGTGGACGCTCAATATCAACTGAATTCACAGGCTCTATCCGCTCTGCAAGCGACCAAATACGGTCACGCTTAGCCAGCGGAATAGCTACTTCTGACCCTCGTCCACCTTCAGATGATTGCCCAGGTGCGTATCCGGCGGTCTCAACGTAGAGGGTTGCATATCCAAAGTATCGCTTGAGTGGTCCATCCTCGATCGTAAGGGCCTGCACTTTATCAAATGGGATCGACCCATCATAGCGCTGGAGCATGCCGCGCTCATACCGAAGTTCACTCTCGGTCTCCCGAAGCGAGAAATCATAATATGAAGTGATGGCAGATGCTGCACCAGCGACCCACGAAAGGAAGAACACGCCGAGTAGAACTGGGAGAAGTGAAATGAAGAAAGATATCCAACTCGGCCCTGCTAATCCAGCAGATTGCGGCAGAAAGGCCTGGTATGGACTCTCGACAGGGAGGAACGTCGATGCTGCGGGTCCAAATGTGGAGAGACCCGCTGCCAGGAGGCTGGGCACACGAAGATTGATTGAGAAAATTCCAAGTAGGGCGAGGTCCTGAGAATTCATTTCAAATAAGAGGGCTGACGATGGTGTCTCAACTGTCTGTGTTTCATCTGCGTCAGCTGAAGTTGCCTGTTTGCGCTGACTCAATTCCTGTTGTAATCGTTTGGCTTCTGTTGCTGAGACAAATTTCAGTGTCGCCTCAGTGGCATTTCCACCAGCAGTTTCGAACGAAACAACCGCAATATTTAGGACTCGTTGGATGATATTGCGCGAAATATCGACGTTCTGAATACGCCGTAGCGGTATCTCACGGTTGCGACGAGAGATGACCCCAGAGTCAATATCGAGACTATTACCCGTGAGATCGTATCGAAATCGTCTCACATAGGCAGTTTCGTATCCAACAAGGCTGAACACGGCGAGACCTAAGATTCCAGCGATTGCCGGAAATCCGATTGCTCCAACGACTGGGAGACTTGTTCCTCCACGCAATAAGAAAACAGCCGCGATGAGGATGCTCCCACCCCGTTGGAGAACACGATACGGAATCGACAATGGAGAGAGCGTCGTTCCTGACATACTCAAACAGCGTCTTCGCCCTCTGATTGAATCGCCAGTGTCCGGAGTCGTTCACGCAGTTCATTTGCCTGCTCTCGCGCCAAGCCTGGCACGGAGACGTCAGCTCCACGCGAGCCAGCGGTATATACCACAGTGCTTGCAAGTCCCGTCGAACGTTCGACAGGTGATCGGCGGGTATCGACGTGTTGTATTCGAACGAACGGAACGACGGTCCTTACTTGAGTGAAGACACCTCGCCTGAGATACAGCGCGTCGTCTCTGACTTCAAACCGCCAGATACGATATCGGAGGCTTGAAATAGCAATCCCGAGGACCGCAACCGCTATGAACACAACTGCAGGACTCCACAGAGGGAGTTGTGAAATAGTGAAATACCAGAGCACTCCAGCAAATAATCCACTAAGAACGGCCGCACTAAGGACTGAGCGGCCAATCCAAAGAAGTCGAATACGGGGGTGCAGTCGATTCATATGAACGGACGGCGTTTTTGCTGAATCATTTTGACTGAATATATCTTAATCTTTATCATTTGAAAGGTTGACGTACATAGGCGTCTATCATCTGCTTATTTGTGAGATGGGACTGATCGAATCATGCCAGCGGTGACTGTACAATGCGGTGAGTAGTGAATCACCGGCTCGCTATCAGGAGCAGCAAATCCGCTCGCAGTAAAAAGTGAATTTGCTCGGATATCTGCTGTCGCCTTAGCAAGGAGCCACGGTTCATGCTGAATAGTACCGACATAGATCTGATCGCCCTCGGTATAGAATCGGTAGTTCTCAACCAGAAATGCTTCGAGTGAATTCGGGTCAACTTCGGTCGGCGTTGTCAGTGGGGAGTATGTCGCATCGAAGCGAGCAGGGGGAATATCAGACTCGGTCCGCCGACTCATGAGCGAAACTCTGTGGTCGTTACGCGTGATTTGCATCTCTGCGGAATAGTATGGGAGTTTGAACAGTGACTGAGCGAGCCGTACACCGAGCCAGTCGTCAGCATCAAGATTAAAGAAATATACGCCTGAGGCCGATGTATCGGCATCGGTGACATATGTTCGCAGATTTAATTCGGGAAACGTCCGGCCGATAGGTAATCCAGTTGGTCGAATATCTGTCATCTCAAAGCCAACAATTCCAAGCCAGCCACTACCGTCATATGTTGCCAGTCGCAGTCCAGCAGGAAGATGTTCCCGGATAACCCTTGGCTCAACGCGCCAGTGAGCGAATAGAACGTCACGCCACTGCATTGAGAGCAGTTGTGTGCGTAACGCTGCGGTCACTCGTCGTTTGACATTACGGGAGCGTGGAAGAACGGACACGTAAGATATCAACCCTGAGGTTATAAAAATTGAACAGAATACCGAGGCCTCAACCGATGAAGAGGTCCAAAACTCTCGGCCACCTCCTGTTGGGGTAGTGGCATCTAGCAGTGGTTGGCAATCTGACCATCGTGTACACACGGGCCTGCACTCATAGGGTTTGGAGCGCCAGTGTGCGCGTCACATCCTGAGTAAAAAAGAATCACCCGCAAACTGTTACACGAGCATTTATTCACTAGGACAGTTAATTAAGCGAGTATATGTCCGGTTGGCTCTGTGGAATTTGGCTCGTTCATCCCCTTGTCGCAGACGGTTTCATTTCATCCATCTCTCCGGCACCCGACAGCGTGAATACACAATCAGTGGACGGGCCAGGCGTATCACCCTCGATAGGTAGCGTTGTATGAACCGGCACAGTGCAATATGTTCACGGGCTGGTCACCAGTTGGAACCTCGGGACTCACTCTCACAGTTGCCACGACTCACTGCCTCTCTGACACGGCTTGACCAGAGAGAGAGGCAATGTAGCGCGAGCATAGAGCAGACACAGGTAGCGAAGACGGCACCATCAGACACGAATCATAGCAGGTCAGTAACGGGGTCGACATATACACGATATGACTGAAATACATCCTGCCCAGCGCGTCGCTGTTTTAGCCGATGCACAAAATCTCTATCACACTGCTCAGAGTCTCTATTCGCAAAATATCGACTATTCTGCGCTGTTAACGAAAGCCGTTGCCGAACGCGAGCTGGTGCGGGCAATCGCATATGTAATCCGGGCCGACTCGCCTGAAGAGGAATCATTTTTTCAAGCACTCGTTGACATTGGGTTCGAGCCAAAGATAAAAGAGATTAAAACGTTCCATGATGGGTCAAAAAAAGCAGATTGGGATGTTGGGATGAGTCTCGATGCAATCACTCTCGCAAATCACATAGATACGATGGTGCTGTGCACCGGTGATGGTGATTTCTCCCGACTCTGCTCTCATCTCCGTCACGAAGGTGTCCGTGTCGAGGTAATGGGCTTCAAGGATTCAACTGCCGAAGAACTCATTGCAGCAACAGATACCTTCATTGATCTTGCTGAGCGTGAGGAAACGTTCCTGTTATGACCGGAGGTGCGAGGAGAAAGCCCCGCGCTTCAAAGCGGGGATGAATCCGACAAACGATGAGACAAACCACCGACGATAGCACGGCCTGATATTCCAACAGATATCGGAGATGGCGTACCTCATTACAAATGTAATGGTCACGGTGACTGTCACCGCGAAGTTCCACAACCCGTCGCTCTCACGGCCGAAAGAGTGTCTCCTTGGGGGAATCCTCGCCTTTTACCGCAGGGAGGATGTAAACGGAAAACCGATACCCCTCACAGCCCGACAGCCCGTAACAATGGGATACCGGTGGCGAGTGTTCCGATGAGATAGCCGCTAATAGCTCCCCCGTTGAGCAGTGGTAATCCGGCGTGTGCCCGTCCTTGTAGTACCATCCACTGTAAGATAAAAAATCCGACAAACGTTCCTATCATGGCAGAGAGTGCTGGTATTGTCATTGCTGGAATTCCTGGGACTCCGAGTGATGGTGCTAGTTCCGAGGGAAGAAAGAACGCTGCACTTGCGATGAGTATCGTCGGTATAACTGCGTCCCCAAGCCCGATGAAGAATACGTCCCGAATCCCATCTTCGGTGTGGGTCTGATCTGGCATTGATTCCCTATCGAGTGCATCGTCATCGTCTTGCGAGCGTAATTTCGATTGAGTATCTTCGAGAAATGAGTACGAGAGTGTCGTTGGGATAACGAATAAAACTGGTAATCGGAGCTGGAGGACTCCATCGGCAAGGTCAAGCATATGTTCTGTCCCATAAACACTGATTGCATCATAGACCGCCAGTACGACGAGTAAAACGAGTGCTGGTAACAGTCCGAAGCTAATCCCAAAAATACCGCTTGCACCGGCGCCCATTATCACTCCAATGCTATCGATGACATACCATTCAGGATACACCCACAGTCCCACTCCCAGCGTGACTGATCCAATCAACGCAAGGGGCCATGTGACAAATACTGAGAATACGTAGAACGTCGTCCCTGCCGCAGCAGTGGTGATGACCCCGCGAATAAGCCGATCCAAGTCGAACTTCATAGCTGCCAGCATGGACAGTGTGACGATGAGGATGACGCCTACATACACGAGACTATTTGTTGGATTTGTCGGATCTTCGACTGCTTGGTACCCCTCACTGTAGAAAGAGGGAAGCAGTGCGAGTGCTCCAAGCTGAATGCTAAGGAATAGCACTGCGGCAAATCCAACGCCAAACCCGACACGAGAGCGCATTCTACTGCATCACCACGAGAAGCAGACGTTTAGCGGGCATACAACTTTGCCCCCAGATACCGCCCGAGTGGGAGGTCCGAATGCGGTGTGATTGCCACATACGGACGCGACACCGGTCCAAATATATCAACTATCCGCCCGATATGTGTTAATGACTCATCAATTACTTCTTCACCAATCTCTAGCTGTGCCGATTCAGAACTTCGAGCAATCAACAGATTCTGTACGACCGATTCAGCGATACCTACTCGATGCATTATGTGTCTCGTAAAATACTCATATATGCGACAATCGCCTGAACAAGATCATTCTTCGTTGAATCACTCGCCCCCTTGACGAGAACGCGACCTCGCGGTTCCCACTCACATGGGTGCGTTTTGTCGCGCTCAATCACGGCATCATAGCCGATCTGTTGCACTGCCTCTGCGATTTCGTCTACCGATGGCTCCTCAAGTGCCTCCGATTTAGCAACCCGTCGCCCTTCGCTGCGAGTAACTGCCGCATCTACGTAACGCGGCCAAATCACATTCTCGACAGCCATTAATTTTGTATCAACGTTCGGCGGTAATAGCCTGTCGAGTTACTCGTCGGCGTCAACTGCCGCGCGCACGGTGGCGCGGGGCTTATGAGTGAACTCGGCCTCTGCCGACGTAGTCGGACGGGACGAATCCCCAATTCGGCGTCACAATTCCTGAGTTCAGGGCGAGTTGACTGTCGCCCGTCCGCCGCGACGACTGTAAGCCCCGACGGACATACCGCCACCCAACGTTTTTCGCTCCAACATAGTCCGCGTTCGCCGTTGCACCACACTTCTCGCACTCAAACTCTGCCTACCTAACGCGGTTGCCTTCGCTCGTGTGTCCACACTCCGGACACCGCCGACTCGTGTTCTCCGGATTAACGAACTCTACACAGAGTCGTTCCGCGTCAGTCTTGTACTCCACGAGGTCAACGATCTGGCGGTGTGCCCACTGGTGGAATTGCTTCACCGGTGGTGCACGTCCCCTGATGTGTTTCAGGTTCTTGAACGCGATGTACTCGCAGTCGTGGGCTAACGCTTCTTCGATGATGTCGTTGGCCACGCGATGCAGCACATCCCGAAAGTATCGGGACTCCCTGCCGCTCATCTGTTGGATGGTGCGGTGTGCGGACTGCGCACCGGTCTGTTGGAAATTACCGCGGATCCGCTCGAACTCTCGGTGTCGATGCCTGAGTTCTCTACCGGATGCGAAGTACGCTGTCGAGGTGGTCGCGATGTTGACGATGCCGAGGTCGACGCCGAGAACCGTCCTGTCCTCGTCGTCTTCCTGTTGTTCGACCCGCTTCTCGGGCTTCGGTTTACGAAAGCCGAGATGCAGGTAGTAGTCGCTATCACGCCGAGAAAGCGTGGATTCGGTCAGTTTCCAGTCCTCATCGTTGAGGTACTGGTGTTGGTAGCCATCTTCGTCGTCCGGCAACGCGAGATCGCACCGAATACAATCATCGACTGTTGCGAGTGAGACTGTTCCGTCGTCGAATAGCGTCATCGTCCGGGTGTTGTATTTCACCGTGGTGGCGGTGAACTCTGGACACGAGCTCTTGTAGTCCTCGTCTAATTCTTCGAGTTCTTCGACGCCGGAGAGCGCGGCTGCGGCTTGGTGGCGAGGATTGCGTGCTGACTCCCGAGACGCGTCTCCTCCAACACTCTGTCGTAGGCGAGGTCTTGGAGGTAGGTCTTCCGCGTCTCACCGTGTTCCCATCCGATCTGGCTGCTGATGTTGCAGGTAGTTTGCCACCCGTTGATAGTGGCATTGAGCAGTTGCTTCTGCTCGTCGGTGAGGATGGGGCGGGTGATTGCGGTGCGTCTCAGGTAGTCGTCCCCCACGTGTTTCAACGGACGGGTATGGTAATTAGTAGTTAGTGACTTGTGGCAGCGGGCGTCGGCTTCCTCCCCACCCACGGTGGGGCGGGGAATCCGCCTCGCTACCTAGTTTGAACTGTTGTTGGCCCAGTTGCATCGGATGCGTGGGTATCACCACTTGCCTGCGTATGTGTGTGATGGTAAAATCGTATCATACTTGTGTTCGATTCCAGAACGGGCTCAAAGCATACTCGCTGGAACCTCACATTTTCGATGAGATTAATCATAAGTCCTGTTTCGTGGAGTGAGACTGATTCATAGGCGTGCTCGCAAACAGGACAGGTCGTAGGTGCATCGGCTGGCACACGCATAATTGTGAACTATTGATACGGAATCAAGAGTCAATTGGTCGTAAGTTGAAAGTATCCAGTTCGTGTAAAATAGTGGGCGGATCCCGTCGTCGATGGGTATGGCGACGGACAGGATTCAGCTGGCGCGCTCCGCCCAGTATATTGAGAGAATCATGGCAAATATATGTCTTTTGTATAGCCCAGTCATTCTCATCATGAGCAACCCTCCACTCACCGCTCGCACGGTTCATTGCTCGGAGGATGTGACTTCGTCTGCAACAGTTGTTGGGAATGTGATTCTCTTCATTCGAAACAGAGCGTGCAAACTATCGTTCCGAGTTAAATTGGTGTGGCTTCGAATATACATATTGGTCATATTACCAACGATCGGAAGAGGAGCAAATCGCCTATCCTTCCACTCAGCAGGTGTTTGAAATATGATTTTGATTATGTGAAGCGGAATACACAGACTGATATGACATGACTCGTGAGTGCGAGGGGTGTAGTGCAGCGCTCATACAAGTTATGATAAAAAATGATTTATGTTGGTTGATGACACAGTTCAGCTCATCGTGGTCATTATTTAGGAGGGACTGGTGGGAAGCTCTACACTATTTATACACGTGCTCGTGGCGAAATATATTTACTTGTTCATATCACGTATATGAATATGATTGGCGCAGGACTGTCATCGTCGGGCTATAGGGCGCCGGCAGTACTGCGTCTAGTCGTCCTTTTCTGCGTGAAGCGTGTTCAGTAACACCGGTTGCAGGCGTAGCATCCCTGTCTCCGGTGGTTCGCTGGTGCGGACGCGTACTGATACTATACTATACTGGCTGAATATACGCAAACTGACGAATGACAAACATAGATCTCACTGGCGTGTTTCCGGCTATGACGACGCCATTCGCTGACGACGGACGTATCGATCATGAAACACTTGAACGCAACGCGCAACGACTGGAAGCTGCTGGAGTAGCTGGTGTCGTTCCTGTAGGTTCAACTGGGGAAAGTGCCACTCTCACTCACGACGAACATATCGAAGCTATCGAAACTGTTATTGATGCTGTTGAGGACATCCCGGTGATTGCAGGATCTGGATCGAACTCGACACATGAAGCACTCAAACTCTCCCAGCGAGCCGCCGATGTGGGTGCTGATGGTTTATTACTCATCTCACCATACTATAACAAACCCGAGCCAGCAGGTATCGAATCGCACTATCGGTCGATCGCCGATGCTGTTGATGTCCCACAGATCATATACAATGTGCCAAGCCGAACGGGGTCAAATGTTCCTCCAGAAACAGTTGCAGCGTTAGCCAGTCATGAGAACATTACAGGATATAAGGCTGCAAGCGGAGATGTTAATCAAATATCGACAGTGATTGAAGCGACTCGCGGTGAGAGTTTTAGTATTTTGTGTGGCGATGACCCACTGACGCTTCCAGTCTGTGCGATCGGGGGTCGTGGTGTCATTTCGGTCGCAGGAAATGTCGAACCAGTGCTCATGGGTCGACTCGTTGAATCTGCACTGAGTGGTGAGTTGAACACTGCTCAGGAATTACACGGTGTACTGTCGCCGCTGTTTGAGCAGCTTTTTGTTGAGACGAATCCAATTCCAGTCAAGACAGCAATGTCACTGCGCGGTCACGGTCCTGAGCGGCTTCGACGACCTCTGACACCGCTCAGTGACCAATCACGTAGACGGTTAGAGACAATCTTGAGCGAGATTGAAACCTATCGCCGTGAGCATGCTACCTTGGAGGCGCATCAATGAACAAGGAACTCACACTCGCTATCACAGGCGCAACTGGCCGCATGGGACAAGAGTTGATAGCGAGCGCTCAAGCCCGCCGGTCAGTCGAAAATGTGCATGCAGTGACACAATCGGCCAATGAATTAGATACAAAGACAGAGATGACTGTGGTTGATGAATCCAACTTCGACAGTCACCTTGAGAGGAGCACTGTTGACGTGGTGATAGATTTTACTGCACCAGCA
Source organism: Haloquadratum sp. (assembly GCA_028275165.1). Classification (GTDB taxonomy): domain Archaea; phylum Halobacteriota; class Halobacteria; order Halobacteriales; family Haloferacaceae; genus Haloquadratum. The sequence goes on along the minus strand of JAQCNF010000174.1, from coordinate 5,592 downwards.
CCGTCTTTACGATATCTCACAGCTGCAGCAGAGACACAGACAGCTGCGGTGGTCGGGACGACTGGATATACAGACGATGCAGAGAGAACACTCCAACAGGTAACAGAGGATATTCCATTCCTCCGCGCGACGAACTTTTCACGAGGTATCGCTGCGCTCCGCCGAGCACTCCGAACAGCCGTCAGTGCGCTTGGCTCATATGATATTGAACTAACTGAAACACACCACAATGGAAAGCAAGATGCACCGTCTGGAACGGCGCTTACTCTGCTTGATGACATTACCGCTGTATGTGAACGAGCCGCTGAGAGTGAACGAGTACATGGTCGGGTTGGTGAGCAGCCGCGGTCAGCCGAAGAGATTGGAATCCATGCGCGACGAGCAGGGAATGTTGCTGGAAAGCATGAAATACTCCTTGCAGGCAACGATGAGGAGATAACACTAACACACCGTGCTGGATCACGGTCTGTATTTGCTGCTGGTGCGCTGGACGCCGCAGAGTGGCTCTCCGATCAGCCACCAGGGGCGTATGATTTCGATGCTGTCTTAGATACTGACTGAACTGTGTATGTATACTGACAACCAATGAGTGTTGAATCGACTATTCGCGACATGTGGCAGCGCTATACTGATGGAGATATCGATGCTGAGAGCGCCGGGTCATCGGCGTATACGACTCTTGAGGTGTTTCTTGAAGGTATTGAAACTGGAGAATACAGAGCCGCTGAACAGGGTCAGCGTCGTGGCCCGGCAGGGTGGAATGTAAATGAGTGGGTAAAACAAGGAATCCTACTTTGTTTCAGCTTACACGAGACAACTGCAAGAACTTATGGCGATGTGACTTACAACGATGTGTTGTCACTGCGTGACACCAATGACCTTGGTACACGAGGAACACGCAATACGCCAGATGGGACGGTTATCAGACGTGGAGCATACCTAGGTAGCGACTGTATCATGATGTCTCCCTCGTTTGTCAATATTGGCGCTCATGTTGGCGACGGAAGCCTGATTGACTCCTGTGACACGGTCGGATCATGTGCGCAGGTTGGAGAAAATGTAAAAATTGGTGCGAATACGCTTATCGGTGGTGTGCTCGAACCAGTTGAAGATGCACCAGTTATTATCGAATCAAACGCCTCACTGGGTGCTGGATGTCGGGTTACCTCAGGATTTCACATCGGAGAGAATAGTATCATTGGAGAGAATACGCTGCTAACGCCGCGTATCCCAGTCTATGACTTGGTTGAAGAGGATATTCACTATGGACATCTCCCTGCAGACCGCCGAGCTTTTACCCGATATGTGGAATCTTCTCTCGGTGATCATGATCTATTCGAGTCGGGGGCATACAAACCGGCGGTTGTAGCACTTGACATTGAAGATGAGACACTTGATAGAACACAGCGCGAGGAGGCTCTCCGAGAGTGAGCACACAGACTGAAATTCGAAGCCCCATTCGACGGCTTTTCGACTGGGATTTTTCATATCTTCGTAACCTTGCAAATGAGTTTAAGACGCCACTGTACGTGATTGATACGGACCGAATACGTGCGAATGGTCAGCGTCTGAGAGATGCATTTCCAGCGGCAGATATTCGTTATGCAATGAAAGCAAACAGCAGCCCCCAAGTAAGACAGACAATTCGCGAGCTTGGATTCAGTGCAGAGTGTGCGTCTGCCGGCGAAGTGCATTTAGCGCTTGAAGCAGGGTTTAGTGGGTCAAAGATACATTACACAGCAGTCAATCCCCCAGATCGCGACTTGGATTTCATTATTGACGTATGGGAGGACCAGCCTGAACTGACTATTACCGTTGGTGCCCGCGACACAATCACTCGGTTGGCTGAACGTGGGTACTCCGGTCGTCTATGCCTTCGTGCAAATCCAGGGGTGGGCGCTGGACATCATAAAAAAGTCACCACTGGGAGCCACCCAAAGTTCGGGATACCGACCGAAGATATTCCTCTTGTGGCAAATGAAGCAGCCAGTGTTGGATCAGTTGTTGGAGTCCATGCACATGCAGGAAGCGGAATTTCAGGCGAAGATTTATCATCACATAAAGAACTTGTCAGCCGGATGGGGGAACTCGCGCGAACTGTTGAGGTAAATCAAGATGAGTTTGAATTTGTGAATGTAGGTGGAGGCTTTGGCGTGCCTTACCACCCTGAGGAAGAGCCGCTTGAACTGGAGACTGTTGCTGAAGAAACGCGATCGGCACTTGGTGAGTTGAAACCAACGCTTGCGATCGAGCCAGGACGATATTTTGTTGCTGATGCGGGTGTTTTGATAACACAGGTGAATACGGTCAAGCAGACCCGCGAGACGACAGTGGTTGGAGTTGGTGCGGGAATGACGACGTTGATTCGCCCGGCTATGTACGATGCATATCATGCAGTGAGAAATCTCAATACTGATACTGACCGGGAGAATGAAGAGGTCATGATTGCAGGGCCTATTTGTGAATCAGCTGACGTACTTGCCGTCGACCGAGAGATACCTCTTCCTCAGCAAGGTGAATATCTTGCCATAGGAAACGCCGGTGCATATGGATACGAAATGTCAAGTAATTATAACGCTCGTCCACGACCGGCAGAAGTAACAATATCTGATGAAGATGCAGTGATCACGCGGCGTCGTGAAACTCTCCGTGATCTCACGGCAATGGAATTTGATCACATGTCCAACACGAATCAATGACTACCCTAAAGAGCACGATCCCAATCAAAAAATATCAGGGAACAGGGAACGATTTTGTCGTCGTAGACGAGAGACACTCGATTGGTGATCGGCCGTCGTTCGCAGTCCAATATTGCGACCGTCAGACTGGAGTTACACATGAGAGCGCCTCTCAGGTCGGCGCGGACGGTGTACTGTTCCTTGAGTTAGATTGCTCGCCTAATTCACCAAGGGTGCTCATGACTCTTGTCCAGCCTGATGGCTCATTGGCCCCAATGTGTGGTAATGGTGCTCGTATTGCCGCCGCATGGGGGGCAGACCAGGCTGAGGTCTCAAACATTGTGATCGACACGCCAGTCGGAGCCCGACGTGCGGTAGTCGATGATGAGACAATTAGAGTTGAGATGGGTGTGCCACGTTTTAGTCCCTCTGCGATTCCCTTAGACCATGATAAACCATTGATCGACACACCGCTCGGTGAGCTCAACGTGACCAGTGTGAACACTGGGGTTCCACACGCAGTTGCGATAGTGAGTGATGTTGATGCGATTGATTTAGAAGCTGTGGCCCCACCAGTGCGACATGCTGAATGCTTTCCAAGAGGGACAAATGTTACACTTGCACAACAGACAGGGCCATATTCGTTCGCACAACGAACGTATGAACGTGGTGTCGAGGGTGAAACACGCTCATGTGGGACCGGCGCTGTAGCTGTCGCGGCAGTGGCACATCGGCTCCAGCGGATTGATTCTCATGCGACTGTGTCAGTGAGTCCACCCGGAGGATTGCTCGAGGTGACTGTTCCAAAAACGGGTCAAGCAACATTAGCTGGACCTGTCAGCCACGAGTTTACGACCAACGTCGAGAGGGTCGAATCTACAGTTGAGTGAGTATGTCTGGATTGACTCAGTATGACCCACATGCATTTCTCGAACAAGCGATAAGCATCCCGTCAGATGAAGACGTTACCGAAATGCGTGAGTTTCTGTGTGAAACACTCAAATCACAGGGAATAGTACCGCATGTGGATGAGGCAGGCAACACTCTCGCGACGAAAGGACCGGCAGGTGGAACGCCGCACCTGGTATTGAACACCCACATTGATACGGTTACACCACACGTTCCATTTGAGAGAAGGAGAGGTGCAGAGACTGAACACCGTTTCCACGGGCGGGGTGCATGTGATGCGAAAGGGCCGCTTGCGAGTCTACTGGCAGCATTTATTGCTGTCGAACCTACTGATGCACGGGTGACACTCGCCGTGACGCCAGATGAAGAGACACTTTCGACAGGAGCAGCCACATTGTCGTTAGACGGTGACATGTACATTGTTGGTGAACCGACGGGTCTCGATGTATGCACGGCTGCGAAAGGTCGATATCAGGGGACAGTGAGTATCCGCGGAAGAGCCGCACATGCAGCAGAGCCTGAGTCAGGTATCAATAGCATTGCTACCTTAGAGAATGTGCTTCGGGCGATCAGAACCTTTGATGAAGACGATTCGCCACACCAGCATCTCGGGTTACCATCGCTCACGCCCACGATTGTTGAGGGCGGATCGGCGACTAATCAGATACCTGCAGAGACCACCCTCGTCGTTGATCGACGAAGTATCCCTCCTGAGACGGCCGACACATTTAGAAATGGACTAGAGCAGGAGATAAAAACTGCAGTATCGAGACCAGTTGATATCTCATTTACCCTGACTGACCGACCCAGTCCATTTTTACAACCGTTTGCGACTGACACCACAGACCCACTCGTTGTGAGCATACAGGAGGTAACCGAGCGCCTCGGCGTACAGAGTGAGATTCGTCCCTTTGAGGCTGCCACAGAGGCATCATACTTCGCTCCGAAGCCCGTAATCGTATTCGGCCCAGGAGTATTGAAAGACGAGAACGGCGGTGTAGCTCATGGGCCGCGCGAATATGTTCCTGTGTCGGCGGTCAAGCAAGCGGCAGATATCCTCACCATCACAGTGATTGAATTGATTGAGTAGCTCAATATCACACCTCTGTTTCACAGACGCCACCTCGTATCTTTTATCTATTCCACAATAGTCTTTAAACAAGATATCCATTTTCTGAGTATGTACGAGGCGGTATATGTCTATCCCGATGGAGATAGTACCGCCGCCAGAATGGGTTTGACAGCCGGTCAAATGGGGTTTGACGGGATTCTTTGTCGATTGTGTGACCCTGAATCATTCGTCGGCTCTGATGATGAGAATCTTGATGTGGTGGTGAGTGCCTGCGGAGAAATCGAAGCTGCGACACCACAGCAGGCCAGTGAGGAACTCACCACACACCGGACTGAGCGGGTGCTTGTCATAGTTCGGGGAGGAACAGACCAGCTAAATCGATTCGCTGTCGAGCATGAAATGGTCGATGTACTTTCACAGCCATTCACCGGACAGCAAAATAGCACTGGAAACCTCAATCATGTATTAGCGAAATCAGCCGGACGCAACAGTGTCGCAATTGAAGTAAACATTGGTCCTCTACTGCGTGAGCGTGGGGGAACACGAGTTGCGCATTTGCGCCATCTCATCAAACTCAAGCGCCTTATCGAAAAATACAGTCTCAAATATGTTGTGAGCGCAGCCCCACGATCACATCTTGAGCTTCGTGGCGTTCATGAACTGTGTGCACTTGGAGAGCAGAGTGGGTTAGGTGGCGACTGGATCAGGAGAGGAATTAGCCAGTGGGGAGATATTCTTGAGCGTAATCGAAATCGTCGTGCCGATTCCTTTATTCGTCCGGGTGTGAAACGCAGTTCACCATCCGATGAGAGCTGAAACATATTCCGGTGAGCTACCTCAACTTGGTCAGCCCCGATTTGATAAAGATAGGGGTCCCTGCTCCACTCACGGTCAGTTCGATAAGTTGCATCAATCAGAATTCTGAACAATCAT
>JAQCNF010000171.1 GCA_028275165.1 Haloquadratum sp. | reverse complement strand
CCTCTGCTGTCGCGGTAATCGGGCTCGCAGAGGCACCATTCACTGTCACTGACTGGACTGTTGCTGAGGCAACTTGTAGGTCATAACTCGAAGTAGTCGACACTGCCCCACTCACACCAGTTATCTCAGTCGTGACAGTTACTTGCTCGTTTGGAGGGACCTCTCTTGAAGAAACCGTACGAGTGACATCCACACCAGACTCAGACGTCGAAGGGAATTCGAGTGTCCCCAGCTTGATCTGGTCAAGTATGATTGGCTCTGAACGGGAAGCGACCGCTTCACGATCATCATTCTCTATCGTCGTGTCAACCAAGCTAATAGTTACTTGATATTCGCCTGGTCGCACGTCAGTTGGGGTTTGCCACTCGACTGAGGTTTCCGTCAGCTGGTTCCCAGGTGGCGTTATTGTCTTGATTTCTTGGATCGTGTACGCCGATCCCTGTCTATCAAATTCAACGCGAAGTTGACTTCGGTGTGATGACTGCGGGAAGTTGTCATCGAATACCACGTCGGTGTCAACGGTCACTCGGTCTCCGGGCTCAATCGTCGTTTTCCTCAGACTCGCGCTCTCGAGCGCGTCCCATGTGCTCACTGATGACTGGTAGAAGTGATACGCGCTCCCAAGGTATTCTGGTGACGATGCGCCGGCAATGCTCTGTAATGTCGACTTGACATCTTGTTGTCCCTCTTCGTAGTAGGTCACATCTTCTTTATTACCCTGCGTAAACTCCTGCGTCTCTACCGCGAGGACGTACGGCGTGTCGGTATCCGAAGTGATCTTTGACAGACGGTTCCTAATTTCCTGCTCGGTGTCAGAGTATGCCATCACAACGACATAATCAAGAGCACTCTGCTCAACGACCTGTTTGGTCTTCGTTGGAGCGTTGTTGGTCCACCACGGACCAACGGCAGCCGAGAGTGCCATCTTTTGAGAGTTAATCGAGGCACTGCTGTCGCTCTGTATGTCCGTTCGAACCCCGTCTAACAACGTCCGGTACTCGTCAAGGAACGATTTCACATCAGCCCCGCCAGGTTCGGCATCAAGATGAATACCGTCAAACTGGGCTGCAGAGTCTCGTCCTTTGTTGTACGCAATTATCTCAGGAATCGTTTTTTTCGCGTTCGTGACGGCGGTTCTCCCACTTGTGCCAATCAGAGCATGGACCTGCAGGTTATTTTTGTGTGCCTTCTTGATGAACGCGGCGCGCTCCGACACGGACACGGATTTGAACGCTCCCCACGAGAGAAAGACAGTGTTGATATCCTCGTCGGTGGCTCGCTCAAAAAACCGATTTGCGGTATCGTCGTTCGTGGCGAGGGTGCCGGCGTAGCCCCAGACGTAGACCGCGCGATTCTGAAACTCCGGAGTGTCGGGTGTGACAGTCACCGTCTCGGTTGCGTCGTCTTGCCGCCCGACGAGCCCCTCGTCCGTCGAGTCAAGCCACACTGCGGTGGTGGCCTCGAACTCGCCGAGCTGTGTGGTCTCCGGCACGGTCCAACTCAATGTCACCTCTTGGGTCGCCCCAGGTGCGAGCGTGACGTCTTTCGGGGACAGATCATAGGCGGTCCCGCTGCCTCGGTGTGTGAGCGTGTATCCAACGTGGAATGTTTCTTCGACTGTGCCGGTGTTCTCAACTGTGACAGTCGATGTCACATCGTCACCGGGACCGAACTCCCCCGAAGGCAGCGTTGTTTTGTCGTCAACAAGCGTCGCCGACGAATCACTGTCCGACTCTACAGGAACTACAATCTGCCGTCGGTACTCCTGATATGGTATATTTCCACCAATCGTGCCTGTGATCCGATTACTTTTTCCTCTTAAATCTGGGACGATGACTATATTTCCACGATTCACTGAATCATTAATCTCAACTTGGAAACTCAATCGATGTTTAGAAAATGTCTCAATCCGACCTGATGGGGCATCATCAGCAGAATAATCTACAGTGAAATAATTTATATTATCAGCGGATTTGTATGTCGGTGGCGATTCGAATCTAATCATGCTGGTAACCCAATTTTCTGCAGCACTTTCGACTGCAGTTTTGATCAGTTTCTTGACCAATATTTTCACTGTCGTTGATTTTCCTAGTGAAACGGCTGTCAGAAGTCGATCGATTTCTTCGTAGATATACAGTGAGGTAGATTTGCCCTTAATTTTACTCTCTACCCCTGGTTGCAATTCAACATTATTGTTATTATACAGTACAATTATCTGACTTCCAGGGGGAAACTGACCATTAAGCTGATTGAGGGCAGACCCTTTCTGAGTAGTAACAGTTATATTATATGTATCCGTAGACAACTGCTTTCGATCGACCTGAATTTGAAACGCATCGCGCACGCTTGCTGTCTCCTGTGTATCAGTGTACGGGAATTCTGTTGGCTTCGCGACTGAACTGAGTTTTCTCACCTCTACTGGTGATGTTGATATAGTCTTTCGACCAATTCCTGGTAAATATCCGGCACCTGGTTCTTCATAAGTAAGACTTGCTTGGATGGTGTAGTTTCTGTTTGGTGGACCACCGATATCATTCTCCTCAATAACAAATGATTCTGTGAATTCATCATTAACAGAAATACACTCTGTAACATCAACGCCGCCTACCGTCGTGATACACAGTTCGGACTCAGAATTTACTTCTCCCACGACACTAGCAGTAAACTCTCCACCATCCAATACGGTAGACGGCGGTGCTTGATCCCATGTAAGTCTCATTTCAGGTGTCTCGATAACATCAAATCCATCCCAGTCACTTGTTCCGGCATCAATCCACTCGTCGTCTGTCTTCGCCTGTGTCACGACCCGCATCTGCCAGTCACCCGCCGTCTCCGGTGCATATCGGAGACCGAACGACTGTGTCTTGCCAACGGGGACGACCGTGCTGTCTGCGCCTCCACGAACGATACCGGGCTCTGCCTCGCCATCGCCATCGTAATCAACGCGCTCGGGGGTACCATCACCGGAGATGTTGATAGCCTCCGGCTCGCTGTCGCCATCGGTATCAAATTGGAAGACAACCCGCAGTGGCATTTTTGTACCGTCGTTACGCACAGTAGCCCCTACTCTTGTACGCTCGCCAACCGTGATCGTTCCATCCTGCTCGGTTTCTTCCCGAACCGTCCGTCCAACGACACTCGTGTCAATCTGTTTCGGCGGTGAGACGCTCGTCACGAGCCTGAGCTCACGATTACTATCAAGTGAGTTGAAAGTCTTACTCGCGACCTGACTCCCTTCAGAATACACCTGGACATCGTAGTGACCCTTATTCGTCGGGAAGAGCCACAGTTTACCGGCGCTGGTTAGTCCATCTTCTTCAGTCGTGCTGCTTCGCCACTGCGTTCCCTCATGGGACTCAATCTTGACAGTCGCGTCCTCAAGTGGCGTTGACCCATCAGTATAATAGACGGTCGGCTTGATCCAAACCGGATTCTCCACTCGAATCGTGCTGCTCTTATCACTATTCTTGATATTCACCCAATCAGTCGCCCCAGCGAACTGGTCGTTGATATACGCGTTAACTTTGTACCTATGATCTCCAGGGAGATTGTTGATTTTCTGCTTGATTGCGCCAGGCGGATCATTTTCGAACTTCTTGTATGGCTCACTACCCACTTCGTCCTGCCAGACCACGAGAGCGTTCACTTCCTCGGCTCGATCCCCGTTCTGATGCCGGACGTCGACAGTCAGATCTCCATTAGGCTGCTTAATATTGACCGTATCCTGCGCGCGATTATTATTCTCATTTCGCTCACTGATTTCGTCGTCTGGGTCAACGACTGCAGTCACTGTGTGAGTGCCAGTTGAAAACTCATATCCTGCGCTTGCCTGTACTGACGCTGTCTCTCCCGGGGCAATCTGCGTCGTTGGAGGGACACCAGCAAGAGAGCCATCTACGCGAATCTCGGATTCAATCGTATCCGCGGGGACTGTTCCGACGTTTTTAATTCCAACGCGGAAGTCAATCGAGTTACCCGACTTGGGAGATGAAGGATTCAATTTGAGGCTCGTCACTCTGAGATCAGGGAGTTGCCGCGCAATCTCGAAGTTCTGTGTCGTTGTCTCACCTGCGGTCACCTGTGCTGTTGCACTGCTGTCTTCGTATGCGGATGTTATCACTTCGAGAGTGTATTCGTTTTCAGGGACCTGTGTGAATTCGTACTCGCCATTGTCGTTGGTCCGGGTATCCGTTATCGCATCTAGGTAGACCTTTGCGCCGCTAACCGGAGCTCCCTGGTCGTCTATGACCCGTCCTGAAACCGACCCGTACCGTGCTTCGATGTCTACGGATGTCGATTCCTTATTATTCCCTTCATTCGACTCACTGATGTGATCATCAGGATCAACGATTCCTGTGATGGTATGTGAGCCCGCAGTAAATTCATAATTCCCTGTCCACGCGGTCATCGTTGATTCACCCGGGTCAAGCGACTCGGTCGGCGGAACCGCCGCAAGCTCTCCATCTATGCGAATCTCGGATTCAATTGTCCCGACCGGCTTATTCCCCTGATTTTTCAGTGACAGTCGAAACTCCACCGGCTCACTGGCACTAGGGGACGATGGGTCCACTTCTACATTGGTAACAGTGAGGTCAGGCTCACCCTGTTGAACTTCGACAGTCCACTTTGCCGCTTGGTCGTTATAGGTACGCTTCTCATCGTATACGTCGGCTTCAATCACGTATGTCCCTGAGGAAGAGAACGTCCGGGTGAGTGTGTCGGTTCCAGAGCCGCCGCTCAGAGCGTGATTCTCCACGAATGAGCCATCGACGTACCAGTCGACACCGTCGAGATCACCATCCGGATCGTCGGCTCCTGTCTCGAAGGTAAGAGTCTGACCGACATTGATCGTTGGAGTAGTATCTGCCGGCTCGTTCGCTGAGGACGAGGGGGGGCGGTTCACATTGAATGTCTTCGTGTAACCGGTGGTGTCGAAAAGAAACGATCCGCCTGGTGGATGGAGATCGACTGTGACGTCGTATGTCCCAGAAGATGCGTCATCTGGGATGGTATATTCTAAGCTGAGCGTTCGTTGCTCGTCTTTTGAAATCTCGATAGTTTTGACATCAGGATACGTTCTCGAATCAGATGTATCCTGCACTCCGAGGGTCGCTTCCACTGTTCCAATTTGATCGCCTCGATTGTCGATTGTAACATCGACAGACACTGTCTGCCCTGGCTCATAGCTCGAGTCGGCTATCGAGTACTCCTCGATACAGAATTTATATCCGCTCGATGTCTCCTGGCAGGTATATGATGAGGCCGTGCTAGTGAATTCCTCACTTCCAGTTGCTGCGACAGAACCAACAATCGCTGGATGTGCTAAGACAACCAGCACTGCCATCATCACACACGCGAATCGGAGAGTGCGGGAGCGAGAGCACTCATTCATGATTCAGAGACACCTCCTGATGAGTAATTGAGAGCGCCGGTGACCGTCCCCACCTGAGAACTCATCATCAGTATCACCCTCTCAGTGACTCACTCACAGCATCCTGCAGTTGCATCTGGAATCGCTGCCGCTGCCCCGATCGCGTCCGCTCCCCACTGTCATGCATTTCCGAGCATGACATATTCTCTAGAGTTTGCATTGAAATATATATGTAATGACAAATCAACA
>JAQCNF010000166.1 GCA_028275165.1 Haloquadratum sp. | reverse complement strand
GCGGCCCGATCATGTACTGGTCATCACCAGTTAGTTCTGATGCGACAAAGTCGATCGTCTCTGGCCACCGGTGAGGTTGCCGGTCTGAAAGGAGATCTGCTTTGAACATGTTAGCCTCACCGTTAATTTGCTTCTTGAATGGATCGTCTGGGTCATTAGCCATGAGTAGAGTGCGTTGAATATCGGATTGCGTTTGCTGCTCGAATCTTGAGGATAAGTAATTATGGGTTGCTGACACATATTGACATCCTCCTCCGCGTAACCGCGTCGTCACGCTGCGCGTGACTGCCCGCCAGACGCCGTCTGGCGACGGCCGAATCCTGAGCGGTGGAGATTTCAGGGTTCCAGTTCCACCAAGCATCCGAACGGTGAGAATCTGTGGGGATGCTCGCGGTCTGTGGCGGGTGGAACTGCTGGGAGTGGCCACCCCGGTACTCCTATCCTCGGTCGTGTTCGGACTCCCAGTGTTATATTTGTCGCCAGAAATCGGCGATTTCTGGCTGCTAACCAGATTCCGGAAGACTCTGGTGATACCATGGTCGTCCCAGAACAAGGCGGTGTGACCTCGAATTTCACTCCGACTTGAACTCGTATTTCCACACTCTGTCCATCTCTACTCTGTCGTTACCCTCACCGTCCTCGAAAACCTCGAACCACCGCGTCAGTAGATCACGATTGGCGAGATAATCGCAACCATTGTAACCGTGAGTTATTCGCCAACCGCCTCCTCAACGATCTCGATCTCCTCGCCGGTGAGTCCGTACAGATCGTAGACGATTTTATCGATCAGTGCGTCCGTCTACTCAATCTTCGCGTCAAGCTCCTCAGCGCGTTCCTTCGTCTGCAGGTAGTTCTCCAAGTCGTCGGCCACGTCGTCGATGTCGGGTAGTTCGATCGCCTTCAGCTGGTCGATCAGCGAGTTCGTCTTCGTCGCCGTCTCGCGGAAGTTCGCGAAGCCCCCCGCCTCGTTGACGGCGACCGGCACTATCTCACGGCGTACAACGGTGGGACGTGGAACGGTGGCTTCGATCTCCCGTTCTGTCGCACCTGATTCCTGAACCACGATATGGACTGGCCTTCGACGATCTCGCCTACGCCGATATGATGGAAGCCATTGTTGATCGCTTCGACACCGGTGACAAGCGCGACCTCGTGGGCGTCTACGACCAGCTGATCGGTAACGACAGCTGTGGGCAGTAGCAAAGACGGATGATACCAATCACCTTCCTTCGACTAACGTGTAAAGCTCAGACGTGAATTAATCCCTTCCAATCTCGTCTAACAGCACTTCACCGCAGTCCCCACATTCAATATAATCGTATTCTTCCATACCCCCTGCATCTCCACCATACGAGCCATCCTCTGTAGCAGAAACGCTCAGATGCTGTTCAGCGATTTGATATAATGCCGTTGATTGACATTCGGGACACGGATACCACATTCTCCACTCATCAGCAGTCCCAGAGGCTGATTTATTACCAGACTCAACAGCCGTCTTATTACGCAATTCACTATGCTCTTCAGGGTCTCTCCACTCTACGTCAGTCTCTAATCCTGTCTCTCCATCTCCGAGGTTAATACTTAGTTTGTCCTCATCGTCTAAATCATCAGTCGCTTCAGGAGTGCTCTCAGATGCATCGCTTTCTCTCTCTGACACTACCGTTCCATCTTTGTAAATGGTGTCTAATTCACCCTCAACGTAAACCCATAATTCCCGATAATCTCCCTTCCCACGAGTCTTGGTTTGCGTGACGTTCTCAACGGTGGTTCGCTCAGTTTCTCCACGGCTATTCTCGAATTGGATTGTCATAGTCTCCATAATAACAAATCCGCAGTCTGAACAGACAGACTCCTCAGCTGAATCGTCATAAACTACGTTGTTACCACCACATTCAAAACAAGTAGTCATGTTATCAATTGCTTCGTTCGTTTCCTGTTGTTTTGTATCTTCACCAGTCTCATCCACTCCCTGCTTTTGTGTACTGTGGTTAGAATCAGCAGACTCGACTGGAGGCTCAATCCTGATACACTCGAAGAAGTCAATTGCTACGTGTTCCCCGAGTACACCATCTGTAAGACTCACATCTTTCGATGGAAACTCAGATTCGAATTTTTCTTTTATTTCCTCAACTGTTGATAGATTATTGGTATATCCGAATCCGTGCGACTGAAACTCAATTCCATCATCAGAGGGCTCGTGTGAGTACTGTACTGGAACCCCATTCTCGTTCATCAGTTCGGTTATTACCTCTTTGTCCTGCTCCACGTATCCAGTAATCCAAACGTGAAGACGAGTCGTTCCCTCTTTTGTGACGCCCGATTCTTGCTGTTCTATTTCATCATCAGAAGCAGTAGTAGATGACTCAACTCTACTGCCCTCCAGCTTGTCGTCGTTGATCATCGCTCTCCAGTCGGCATCATTAGAATCAGTCGTCGCCTCAGGACTATTTCCAGATGTCTCGCTTTCTCCTGTTGATTCTACTGTAATCGTACAGTGCTTGCTGGCGAGTACGGCAACATCTCTGTTCTCCCTGATTTCATATCGAGCGTCCACATTAGAGAACTCATTATTAATCCGCTCTACACACCTCTCAAGCAGTTTTTGACTACCCTCCGTATTTTCAAACGGTTGAAAATTGACTACTCCGTTCATAATCGGCTCATTATGTGGGTCTGGCTGAAAACCAACGTCCGAGACTATTTACTGTACAGTATCAATGTCATCTGAATCTAAGCCGTCCGTGCGGAGGTCTAACTTGACTGCTTCATTTGGCATACTATGTACTGCGGGTGCCTCCCACTAATCGTTATCCCACAGACCTGACTCGAAGTGCTTTTTTATACTACATCTTTCTGTTGTTTCAGTACAAACCCGCCGTCTGTCGGTATCAGTCGGTCTGCATCGAACATCGTCTCCACCAGTCCATCGTTGAATCCTACTAAGCGTGGTTAATTTACGTCTTGCTTCGCCCGTCGTCAGAAGCAGATGCCACTGTGGTCACCGACCGAGAGAATGTATATAACCGTAGAATAAGTATGCAGTGATATGCCCGATTACGAGAAGTTCGGCATCAAAACGATGGATATTGCTCATAACCGAGGGATTGATGTTGGAGATCCCGATGCGGTAGAGCCGATTGCCGAGGAAGTCGCTGAAGAGTATGTCGTTCAGGAACTCTTCGAACTAAACGGCGCAATAAACGCGGCCGGTGACTGACAGGGGACATCCGATGGACAACGTTTGGGTGAGTTCTGGAAGCACAACGATCGAGGCGATGATTAACCCCATTGCAGCCGCGTGTGCGGGCGATGATCTCAACGAGACTTTCATTCCGGACACAGTTTATTTCCTGGAAAATCCTGGCCTCGGTGATGCACTGTCCGAAGTGACAACCGTCATCGGGACGATTCTTGAGCAATACGGGGTGGACAATCCAACTGTTGAAACGACGCGAATCGATCATGAGACAGAATTCACCGAGATCGTCTCCCACTACCAGAGCACGATACAGACTGCCCACGATGCAGGAGCAAACGTCGCCGTTGATGTCACCCCTGGACGGAAGTTCATGTCCGTCATCGCATTCAACGCTGGAACGACATTCGATGCGGATCATATCTTCTATTTCTACCTCAAATCAAGTGACTACTACAGTCGCGTGTATCCCGAAATCCCACAGCCAGCGACCGAACTCTACGACTTTACGGAGGTGCTCTGATGGAACTCCAGCGCGATCAGTTACCGCTCCTGCTGAACGCTCTCTACGAGTTGGATCAGCGATCGATCGCGGTTACACACCCCGCTGAAGAGATCGGAGAACTGCTCCGTATCGAGTTAGAGGATGCAACCAAGGGTACTGTCTCGGTAAGAACGGGCGCGGTTTCCTACGAGTCCGCTCTGGATGACATCCAGTGGGCATATGATAGGGAGGTTCGTGAGGAACTGCCCAACAGTGCGGCCTACGTCAAGGCAGTGGTTGCGAGCGGTCTCGCTGATATTCGGAACCGCGAGGAAGTCGAAACCACAATCAATCGGTACGGGTATCAGGATCTTCAGGAAGGCCATCCGCCGCGGTACGCTGGATTCGACACGAATCTCTTACCGTGGCGGATGCACGACGTTCTCGGGTTTGATCCAAAACTTTACGATGATGAACAGGGACGAGCCCCGGTCAATGGGTATACCCTCCCTGCTGGCGTCGAAACAGAACTCAGTATCAGCTACCGCTACGGTCAGAAGGCCATGCCAGCCTCACGACTGGCAGACGCCTTCGGTAGTGAGTACAACCGGCTTGCTGGCCAGCCCACCGAAGACAACCGAGAAACACGCCTTGGCCTGCGGGAGTTCCGCCAGTACCGTGAAACCCGACCACACGACATCGTCGCTAGCGATACTGGCGACACGAACATAATCGATGGGTGTCTCGACTACTATGCTGACGAGCCCACGGGTGTCATTCTCTTCTCGAACGACTACGGATTCATTGACAAGGCGCGTGAAGAGAAAATCCCCGCTGTCCATATTGACTTCGACATTGACTTTTCACGTCAACTCACCGGCTCATGGGATCAGATAGCAACCCTTCTCTACGAACTCGCAGTCACCTTCGGAGTACTCACCCTGCCGAAAGCAACACTCTATGGAGTCTGGAAAGACAAGGATCAACACAACTGGAAGCGCGAGGAGATCAACATCAACCCTCGCAGTGAGAAGTTAGCAACTATACTCAATCGAGATAAGCCGATCGTGGAGGAGTATTCGAAGATATTGTAGTTCTGAAATCTTCCTCTTCAGCGTGCTCCACAGAGCTGCTCCATGCTTGACCACTCAACTAAGCAGACCCGATAAATATAATATATTAGATACTAATTGACGGGCGGAGATCGGGAAACTATAGCTCTCAAAAAGCAACTTGACGGCGATTTATAATGTGAAACCTGCCATACTCATTCGGATTTCTCTCCACAGTCCATTGTATATTTACATTATAGCCACGTACTGTGGTTTCATTGATTCTTTTGCAGATATACAACGAGCACTGTTTGCTCACGTCCCCGGACTTTCCATCGTTCATGGGATATTTACAATACGATAGATAAGTCGTATATATACGATAGATCGTATTATCCCCGTACTGTTAATAACTGCAGTAGAATCTAGGATCTATGATATCCAATACTAAGGAATCAAAATTCCCCATCACCGGATTTTCTGCTCCGTTGAATAGCGGTGATTGGGTGGAAAAGATATATATGAATCGACTGGTCAGCTGATAACCCGCGTGGTCTCGAGGCCGATGTCGATAGACCGGTGCTCAACAACCGCTATTCAACACAGCAGGATTTTCAAAGAACCATCGTATATTTGCGATATCGGGAGTAACGGTGCCGTTTGGTGATTACCGTCCCATCATCGAATATTTCTATTGATTATTAACAGCGCAATCAGCGATGTGCTACCCGACATCGTTCAGTGCTCTCGACTTTGATCAAATTCAGTCCAAGATTCGCCGGTTCCTTCTTGCGGTTTTCTTCATAGCATTTCACTTTTCTATAGAAAATAACTGGTGCAGTCGGATCCTGGCAATCTATCCGAAAATGAACTAGGGTTGTAAACAG
>JAQCNF010000165.1 GCA_028275165.1 Haloquadratum sp. | reverse complement strand
GATAACTCAAACTCCTCCAACTGGGGATATGAGTAACGGCTGTTTGGCACAGCCCGGAGTCTACCTGTTCGATACAACCACGGGTGCGTTCCACCCACAAGAACAGCCAGACTGCAAACCCTCAGATCCCAACGCTCGGGATTCACCCTGCCTTCAGGCGGGTGAGGATGTCAATCCAAACAGAGCGCTCGTTTAACCGTTCCAACTCAAACGTTGGATATAAACAGTGGCCACATTGCCAACGTTGAGCCTTCATCTGCTCATGCCAGTGACCTTTTGTCGGGTATATCGTGCGGCTGTTTCTCCCGCTTTCCCTACTTGTTCGCTTCGCTCATTGCTTGAGCTAAAGGGTCCGAGCGCGCAGGAATTAAAAGCGGGCAAAACCGGAGACTATGGCCACCATCTATCTTATTTTGCCTGTTGGTCTGCAGAATCATATATGCAACTTCATGCTCCAGAAGGCCTCCCCGAGATTACCGCTTCAAGTAATCTCGGCACGTTAATTGCGGACCATATCGATATTAACTCGAATGATATCGTCTGTGTTGCTTCAACAGTTGTTTCAAAGGCTGAAGCTCGGACGCGTTCGCTAAGTGATTTCCCACCCGGACCTCGCGCAACCGAGCTGACAGCACAATTGGCTGAGGAGACTGCCAATGATCCTGATGAGCGATTTATTCAAGCTGTCTTGGAGGAAAGTGTTGAGATTCTTCTTGAATCTCCTTTTTTACTCACTGAGACTCGATTCGGCCACGTTGGCGTCAATGCAGGAATCGATCGATCAAATGTTGGTCATGAAGAGTTACTTTTGTTGCCAAAACATCCTTCCAAGAGTGCAAATCGGATTGCTGAGTCGCTCTCAACCGACCAGGTGATTGTGACAGACACGTGCGGCCGGCCGTTCAGGCACGGTCAACGTGGTGTTGCGATTGGCTGGAGTGGCATTGAACCATCCCGTGACTGGCGGGGTGAGACTGACCGAGATGGTAGAGAGCTCACCGCAACTGTCGAAAATGTGATAGACGAACTCGCTGCTGCTGCGAATCTTCTTGCAGGTGAAGGGAACAATGGTACACCGGTGGTAGTCATCCGAGATTTTGAGTGGGGTCCACATGCAGAAAGCAGCGCACATTTCCGCGATATAAATGATGACCTTATTCGCCAAGCAGTACGTGGGTGGACATATGCGTGACTTTCAGCATCTTGGAGTTGAGTTGACCCCCGAGATCCCAATCGAGACTCTCGTTAATCAAGGTATGACTGCAGAAACCGCTGGATATGAGACAGCGTTCGTCTCTTGTCATTATAATAATCGCGACCCCTTCGCAGCGATGAGTCGCCTTGCTGCAGCGACTAACGATTTACAAATCGGACCGGGGGTTGCTAATCCGTATGAGACCCATCCTGTTACGTTAGCAGCGAAAACCGCGACTGTCGCAGAACTGACGGACGGTCAAGCAGTCTTCGGTATCGGTCCAGGCGATCCGTCGACATTAAAAAACTTAGGGCTGACGGACGAACGCGGCCTTCGGTCTGTGCTTGAGGCGTTCAAGACCGCACAACAACTCTGGGACGGTGACCGAGTAAGTCATGAGGGCACGTTTGAGGCACAGAATGCTGGCCTCAATTTTGAGGTCCCCGGTCAGATACCAGTATACGTTGGTGGTGAAGGTCCGCACATGTGTCGAATGGCTGGAAAGCATGCTGATGGTATCTTATTTAATGGATCACACCCCAGCGATCTTGCGTGGGCACGAGAGCGTGTTGACGAAGGCCGCGCTGATCGGCCAGAGACACGATCATCATTCGAACTTCTCGCGTATGCAAGTGTCAGTATCGCTGAGGATGAAGCCGCCGCAGCGGAGGCGGCTCGTCCACCAGTCGCATATATTACCGCGGGCGCAGCCCCTCCAGTGTTACAGCGTCACTCTATTGACCAAGCTCGTGCTGAGTCGATTGGAACGCATATACAAGAGGGTAAATTCAGCAAGGCATTTGAGTTAGTCACTCCATCGATGATCGAAGCGTTCTCTGCGACTGGAACTGTTGAGACTGTTACTGAACGTATAAACAAGCTATCGGCGCATACAGACGGGATCGTTATCGGGTCACCCTTAGGCCCATCGCCGGAGGAGGCGATCGAACTCGCAGCTACGGCTTTCGATCAGGCGGCGTAGTCTCCCTCGCGCTTCCACCCCAATCTGTGATTGCATTTAACATTGTTCCACCCAGCAAGAGGCTGGAGTATCCAACAGTTACCGTGGTCAGAACGGCCCCAATGACGAAGATCATCGCGGTGATCAGACCAACTCCAAGGAAGACTTCTGTGACAAACGTACTGACTAATTGCAGTGTACTCAGTGCCAATTCAATGATAAAATCGACGAGAGTCATCATATGACGAGATTGCATGCAAGATATTTGATTATTCCTACTCACCTGATCAACCATCAGGCACTGAAAATGAACACGTCCTTGAGGTCATCACTTACCAGATACGTGTGAAGACTGCGCTTATTGCAAACTGTCGTGAGCTCACGTGGTCTGAGAATCGGATATTTTCCTCTTCACGCCATAGATTGCCGTCCAACCTCAAGACAGTTGTCCTGTTCCTTCGATACAAAAGCCCCCATTCTCAAGCGCGAGTTCTTCAGTGAGCGATAGGTAGCGTGGTATGATTTATGATGTTTAGGCGTGAATTTGACGACAGAAACTACATTCTCTCACTGAAAGATCTCAATGACACAAAACCATTCATTAGATGACTTCGTTGATGCGGAGGATTCATCTCCAGTCTCTGATACGGACACACCCAACGAGGACTTAGAGAGAACCACTCCTGTGCTCTGCATCGGGGCTCCTGACACAGAATGTCATGAATGCGGTGATGAAGCAGTGCGATTATGGATTGCGTCTGAAGACCTCTCTGCTGGGTCGCTGACAGGATCACTGGTATGCGACACATGCAAGAACTGGTAATGGTCACTCACTCAACCGCCGTCGAATTTCATCGAGCTTGTTCAGAGCCTCTAACGGCGTCATTTGTCCGATATTTAATTCACGTAAGTCCTGAAGAACGGCTCGTGATTGCTGATTATGCGTTGCTTTTGTGTGAGCCGCATCTGCTTCAGCGTCATTCGGAAGCGTGTTATTCTTGATATATTCCGAATCTGTCTGCGAGGCTCTCTCTTTGGACTGATTGGAATGCTCTTGACCTGTTTCTGAGAGATACCTCTCTGCGCTCTCGAGAACATCTGTTGGGATACCAGCGAGTGCTGCCACATCAAGCCCATATGAAGCAGAGGCGGCACCCGATTCGACACTGTAGAGAAAGGTCACTGTATCATCTGCAGTCGAGTGAGCATGTCGGTCGACAGTAAAGTGAAGATTACACACTTGCTGATAGTCGTTAGCCAGCGTCGTTATTCCGTGATAGTGAGTCGCGAAAAGCGTCGTTGCTTCGATATCACGAGCGATGAAGTCAATCGTGGCCTGAGCGATTGCGCGACCATCGGCCGTCGATGTGCCTCGTCCAACCTCATCAAGGAGAATCAGAGAATCTACACTGGCGGCGTGGAGGATTTCACTCAGCTCGTTCATCTCTCTCATAAATGTTGATTCGCCACCAGCGATATTATCAGACGCCCCGATACGAGTAAAGAGTCGATCAAAAATCGGGAGTCTCGCTTCCGTCGCCGGGACGAACCCTCCTGCTTGGGCTAACAGGACAATAAGTGCGGTTTGACGCATATATGTTGACTTGCCACTCATATTCGGTCCTGTAATGACTGCAATTCGATGCTCTCCCATCGAAATTCCATTGGGGACGAACGACTCCTGTGCTGATTCAACCACAGGGTGTCGCCCAGCCGTGATTTCGAGACTATCTGCCCCCATCACTGGTCTGTGATGATTCTCTTCAACAGCGAGTGTTGCAAATCCAGCGAGCGCATCGACCTGTGCTATTACATCAGCAACACCCTGTATGCGCGTTGCGGACTCTCCAATGCGTTTGCGAACAGCACAGAATAGATTATGCTCAATTGCCTCTGATCGTTCCTGTGCCGAGAGGATCTCCTCTTCGCGTTCTTTGAGAGCCGGCGTATAGAATCGTTCCGCGTTTTTGAGCGTCTGACGCCGTGTATAGTGGGTAGGGACTGCGTCTAAATTCGGATTTGTTACTTCAATATAATATCCATGCACTTGATTATACCCGACCTCAAGTGATTCAATTCCTGTTTGCTCGCGCTCATCTTGTTCTAGCTGCTCGATCCATTCACGTCCCGTCGAGGTTATCTCACGCAGCTCATCGAGTTCTTCGGAGTACCCTTCAGCGATTACGCCTCCATCAGTAATCTGTTGTGGTGGGTCTTCAACGATTGCAGCATCAATTAACTCACATATGTCCTCAACTGACTCTAATGAACGCCTGAGTGATTGTAATCTCTCAGATTCAAACTCAGACAAGTAGCGACGAAGTTCTGGCGCTGTCGCGAGTGTTTGCTGAAGCGAGCGGAGATCGCGTGCTGATGCTCGCTCACGCACGATTCGCGTAATGAGTCGTTCAAGATCATAAACATGATCGAGAATATCTCGCAACTGTTCCCGCAGCAACGGGTGTCTGCATAACTCCTCAACCGCTTCGTGTCGGGCAGCGATACGCTCATCATCGATCTCTGGCCGACGTAGCCATGCTTCCAGTCGCCGTCTTCCCAATGGACTCTTGTTGCGGTCAACTGTTTCCAAAAGCGTTTTTCCAGTTTCTGCTCGCGGCTCAAAAATTTCGAGACTCCGGAGTGCAGCAGCATCTAACTCGAGGGCTGTATCTGGATCGTAGCGGGTGATCTGAGACACGTACTCCAGTGGCCCATTACCACCCTGTGTGAACTCTGCATATGACAGCAAAGCAGCGACGGCGATACGACTAATCCTCTGCGGAAGAACCTCTGCGGGGGAATCACAGTACTGTGACAGAATGTCTGTACAGGTTGTCGTGTCATAGTTATTCTGTTCAAATGTGTTCAGTACTGTATCAAAACCAATCGTGGTTTCTGTGATGCCCAGCGCGGTCTGTGTCGGAGGATCAATAAGTACCTCTGCAGGTGATAACCGATGCAGCTCAGCTTGTACTGCGTCCGACTCAACACTGGTAACGCGGCATTCGCCGGTCGTAACATCGACTGACGCAACGGACACGGCCTCACTCTCTTGAGCGCCTGTCACCGCTGATAGGTATGTCGCAGAGGCTCCATCAAGTAAGGCTTCGTTGATTACTGTGCCGGGTGTGATCACATTGGTGACAGCTCGATCGACAAGTCCAGTCGATTCACTTGCATCCTCGACCTGATCAGCAACAGCGACGCGATACTCAGCTGATAACAGCGCTTCAATATAGCTTGCTGCCTCATCAACTGGAATCCCTGCCATCCGGTACGTCCCTGTGGAATCCTCACGTTTTGTCAGTGCAACCTCACATTGTTGTGCAACAGTCGCTGCAGCCTCACAAAAAGCCTCATAAAAGTCACCCACCTGGAAGAGTACGAGCGCCTCAGAGTATTGTTCACACAACGAGAGATATTGCGCGAGCATCGGTGTAAGTTCTTCACGCCGATCGAGTAGCTTCGAGGGGGCGCCTATTGCCGGATTAGCGTCATCGGGGGTCAGGATCGATGATTCACCTGCGCTACGTCCCATATTCACGCACAACATGACACAATGAAAAAACCACTCCGATTGTGACGCCCAGCAAAGTTAGGTATGTGTAGTCATACAATTTCATACGGTGCAATTGTCCATCACACTCGTTGGACCTGTATACGCGGATATATCCCAGGATTTGCCCTATGAGTAACACTGATCAACGACCGAAGACCGAAACAGAGGATCGTTCGATTGATCCACTAAGTATCGATGAAGTCGATACACTCACATCACGGATTGTAAAGAATGTCGAACAAGTGATTGTTGGCCAGCACCAAGCAATCGAAGATATCGTTCACACTCTTCTCGCTGGGGGGCATCTTCTTCTTGAAGATGTCCCTGGCGTCGGGAAGACCATGCTGGCACGGTCAATTGCGACCTCTCTCAAATGCACGTTTAACCGAGTGCAATTTACACCAGACCTCCTCCCGCCTGATGTCACAGGTGTGAATGTCTATGACCAGCAGGCTAACACATTTGAATTTCGTGAGGGACCAGTGTTCTCGAATATTCTGCTGTGCGATGAAATCAATCGTGCTCCGCCGAAAACACAAGCAGCGTTGTTAGAGGTGATGGAAGAAGAACAGGTCACGATTGATGGATCAACGTACGATATTCCAGATCCATTCATGGTAATTGCAACTCAGAATAATATTGAACCAACACAAACATATAGCCTCCCAGTCGCGGAGGTGGACCGGTTCACAAAGCAAATACAACTCGGCTACCCAAGCAAGTCTGAGGAAACAGAGCTTCTGGGTCGGGTTGCAGGAGATCACCCAATCCAGTCGTTGACTCCCGTCGCAACTGTTGATGAACTTCGTCAGGCACAGGCATGTGTTTCTCAAGCGACAATTGCCGAGCCAATTCGATCCTATATTTCACGGCTGGCGGCATATACACGCGAAAATGCTCAGCTCGGGGTAAGCCCACGCGGGGCAATTGCACTGCTTAATCTGACTCAAGCACGAGCGGCATCGCTGGGTCGTGGGTATGTAACTCCAGATGATATCCAGAGTGAAATCCCGACTGTCTGGCAACACCGTATTCAGACCGAGGCCGACAGAGACGCAAGCACTGTGATTGAACAGGCTCTTTCAACTGTTCCAGTCGAATGAGACGGCAGCCGACGCTCCGTGGATGGGTTTTGCTGACGGCATTCGTGATTCTGGGTGTGTTCGCTCTCCGCTACGGGACGGCCGCACTGAATTCAGTTCTACTCGCTATCGTCGGCGTTCTCTGTACTGGAGTCATACAAGTGGCGACTGCAGCGCCTCCGGAAGTGACACGAGAACCTATCCCCCCTGGCCAGCCGGGGACGACAGCGTCCGTGCATTACCAAATTGAATCTTCATCCAGCTATCCAGTTACCATCTATCAAGCCCTGCCGGACGGGCTTGCGGGCATAGAAGCGAGTGAGTTGCTCGCAACAGATAGCCAACATCGATTCGATATCTCTCGAGAACAGTGGGGCAGGTATGAACTCCCTCCAATCCAAGTCACCCTGTACGATATCTTTGGCTTATTTGCGAGCACAACTGTACAAGAAGAGAAGACAGAGGTCATCGTGTACCCTCCCAGCAAGCCAGTTTCAGGCACTGTTCTTACAGAATTAGCTAACCTTACAACTGAGAGTGGGACGACAGCCTCACAAACTGGCGAGTTTGAATCACTCAGAGAGTATGTTCCTGGCGACCCGCTTCGAGATATTCACTGGAAAGCAGCAGCTCGACATGGAGAACTAATCACTCAGCGTCAACAGGGATCACGACAATCTCCAGTTACGACGCTCTCCATACTGATCGAGCAAAGTGTATTTGCGAATACTGGTGTTCAACACGAGCGTACAGCTGCAGAAGTAGCAGCATCGGTGATCACTGCAACTTGCGACGAACGTGTGACCGTACAACTCTCAATTGGCGACAAAACGCGCACTGCATCCAGCCATGACCCAGTCCCGCTACTTGCGGAATTAGCTCGACTGCCAGCGAATGAATCCGGTGGTGAATTCAACGAGCGCGAACCTGCGTCCGATATTATCATCTCTGGGGGATCAAGCGGTCTCACTATCTCAATCGGGTCGGAATCTTTTGTCCCGACAACATTTTTTGCTCAGCAAGGTGAATCTGACCCCGACGTACGAAAGATGATAGGTGTAGACCAACAGGTGCCTACACCATCACAGGGATCGCCGATATGAGCACGGTTCGGTCTATCATAGATGCTCAAGCTAACCTGCAGTCGTACGCACTTGCATACACTGGGGTTTGTCTCATCACTGCAGTATATCTCTGGGTCCTCGGATCGATTGCTGGAGTAGCGGGACTCTCGGGTCCATTTATTCTTATCAGCGCTGGTGCCTTCGCATTGGCTGTGTTTAGTTGGCGGTATCTCACGGTCTGGCTGACTCTCTTTTTGAGTGTCACGCTCGTAACTGGCGGACTCTTTCTGTATCTCCAGATGCTCCCACCCTCACAAGTTGCATTACTCACACCTGAAAGTATTCTCAGCGACTCATTCGCACTCTTAACTGGCCTTTCGATTCTTCGATTCATCAAGGCTGGATTGTGGACGCTGGCTATCGTCCCTGGCCCCCTGTTTCTCTCATGGACATTTGCTCTCGAAAGACGATTTGGCCATGCGACTCTCGCTGGCGGACTCTTGATTTTGCTCGTTACACTTAGTGGTGATGCGACTCCATTAATGAGTTTAGTTGGCACGATTGGTGGTGTGTGTGCACTTTTTGGGGGAACAGCCGCTCGATTCGGGGGTTTTCAACTCAACCGGGATATTCTTGTTGCGACGTTGGCAGCGATAACCGTTCTCTCGCTCACTATTTCGGTCATTCCTGGGGGAAGTGCTCCGGTCACAAGTTCGGAATCGCCGACAACGGTTGAAGCAAACCTCGTCTCAGCGAGCGACCGGATTGCGGTACTTGGTAGTATTGAACTCTCACCAGAGGTCCGATTTAGTGTTGAGAGCTCACAGCGATCATATCTGCGAACAGCAGCCTATGACCGATATACAGGTGATGGCTGGGTTCGTAGCGGTGAAACGAAGGCGTATCGTGCACGTCTTCGCGGTCCCCCGGGGCCATCAAAGACAGTCACACAAACAATTTATCCTTCACAGTCGCTTGGGGTGATTCCCACCGCTTGGAAACCGGTAGAAGTCAACAACTCACGGCGTGCTGATGTACGTGTCACAGATCAAGGTGGACTCAGACCTCAACGGCAGTTATCGACGAATGAATCTCTCACAGTCGAGAGTGAGGTTCCACAGTGGACTCCTGATGAACTCCGTGCCACAGAGACGGAATATCCCGCAGATATTGAGACGCTCTATCTCCAGCTTCCTGACAGCACCCCTGAGCGCGTGAAGGCGGAGAGTAAGCGTATCACAGCCGATACCTCAAATCCATACGATACCGCTGTTGCAGTCGAGGAATATCTCGAGTCACAGAAAAATTACTCACTCGATGTTGAGGCACCAGATGGAAACGTAGCCGATGCATTCCTCTTTGAGATGCAGGCAGGATACTGCACGTATTATGCGACGACGATGGTTACAATGTTGCGTGCAGAGGGAATCCCGGCTCGGTTTGTCACTGGGTATACGCCTGGCGAGTCTGTCGACTCCGACCGATACGTTGTCCGCGGACTCAACTCGCATGCATGGGTTGAGGTCTACTTCAGTGGAGTGGGGTGGGTTCGTTTCGATCCAACGCCTGCAAGCCCGAGACAGACAGCCGAGCAGGATCAGGTTTCGACTGCTCTCCAGAGCGATGCTGGCAACCCTAACATCGGTCAGATTACGCCGCTTGCCAATTCATCGTCGCAGCAATCCAGCCCGGCGCAAACTGAGACAACTAACTCGGAGCGGATAAATACTCCCAGTGCAGCGTCACAAGGTGACGAGACTGACGGTTCTGATACTAGTTTCCTGACCGATATCTCCGACGCACCTGAGCAACTAATCACCGCGGCCACACAGCTCCGAGCTCGCTTTGACCTGCTCCGGCTATTTACTGTCTTTCTCGCTGGTGTGAGCCTTGTTGGAGCGGTTGAGTCACGATATGGCTATCTGCGAAGCTCAGTTCGAATTCTTGCAGCCCAGCGCCAGCGTCGCTCGTCATCGCCAACAGCAACTGTCGAACGCGCGTATGAGCGTGTGATAATTATGCTTGAGTGGCTCTATCGAAGTCGACTTCCGACAGAGTCTCATCGATCGTATGTCGAATCACTTCCCGCTGATGAGCCTGATCTTTATCGACTTCTCACTATCTATGAGCGAAGTCAATATGATAGCTCAAGTAGTTCAGACGAGGCAACCGAGGCACAGGAGATAGCAAATCGACTCGTTCGAAGGTATACACCGATAATCCGTCGCTTTTTTGACTGATATCTGTTGACACTCTCTCTCCAATCCGATTCGTGTTCGAGAGTTCGTTCATATCACGCTCCCGATACTGTTTAATATCCGCGACATATATCTATAACTTGTAATGTCGGAAGTCTGCTCGACGTGCGGACTCCCTGGGGAACTCTGCGTTTGCGAGGACGTCGCGAAAGAGTCTCAGGAGATTAATATCCGCATCGACGAGCGCCGCTATGGAAAAGAGGTAACGATCATCGAAGGATTCGACCCAAAAGATGTCGACATGGACAGTCTTTCATCTGACTTGAAATCAAAATTTGCGTGTGGTGGAACCATTGAAGACGGAGCGATAGAGCTTCAAGGTAATCACACGGGTCGTGTTGAAGACTTTCTTCGGAATAAAGGGTTCAATGTCGCCTGATCGTTTCCTCACTTCCTGAGAGAGCACTCAAACCTATCTTACCGTCCCACAACCACTGCGGATCTATGCCTGAGCGTTACCTATCCGATAGTGACTTCCTCACATCAGTTACCTATTGACTGGATAGTGAGGTAAGGTAAGCCGACCCCGTTCCAGTTTCCTGGAGATTGCCGCGCTTGCGTTCGTCTTGGTCACGCTTGTGGTTGAGGGAGTTCAGCGTCGTCGAGGAATGCGCCCGTGCTGGTGAGTGCCAAGGGAGCCGTCACCGTTGAAAACGACGCCGAAGTTCCGTTTTCGACTGCCGATACGTCTGTGTCAGGATTGTTCCAGTCGGTTTCGAACGACGTCGCTGTCATGTCTTCGGGAACGACGTATTCAGCACGGACTCTTTGATCGGTCGCGGACAGCGCGCAGTAATCGTTATTGAATGTGACCGTCCGTCATACACGACAACAGACCCTCGAAACGTGAATTTGCTGATAGCTTGCCCTTCTTCGAAGCACAGCTCCGTCAGGAATCGAGTGCTTCAGCAGCCAGCGACTAAGCTGCCTACACGTGGTTCGCTGTGAGGTCGGTCTGCTCTCGCACGTCTTCATAGCTAACGCTGTGGAGTTTCGAGTTGCTGTCGATAATGTTGGAGTATCGCTCCAGCCGTCGTCATGAAAATACCTGTAAATTCAGGCAGCGCACGACACATAATCGACTGCAGTCGGGTCAATCTAGGTGATATGCAATTCAATTGACCCTGCGCATACGGCCTGCTCTCCGATAGGAACCGATCATAGTAGATCTTCGTTTCTCGCCAGTAGTATGCCCTCAATGGTTGCATCGTTGGTCGGTGATTGACGTGCGACCTCAATCGCATTTTCTATCGAGACACTGTGAACCGATAGGAACTCGTTTTCATCTAACGATTGGTTGACCGGCTGAAGATCACTACAATAGACGAAGCCACGCCGATGACGCAACACCCCTGTTGAGCACCAGAACGATTCTAACAGCGCTGTGGATTCAGCCGCGAATCCAGTCTCCTCTTGAAGCTCCCGCTTGGCTGCCTGAGTGAATGACTCACCAGATTCAACCACCCCTGCTGGAAGTTCAAACTGTGTCTCTCTGATTGTCGGCCGATACTGCTCGACGAAAATGACCTGTTCATCTTGGACTGCTACCACGACGACGGCTGTTGCTAATTCAGCCCAATAATAGCGCTTTGTCGATCCATCAGGCTGGCGAACGAGGTCATATCCCCCCTGGTACCAGCCCGTTGTATATTCTGTAATTGACTCCTCAACAGTCCACTCGGGCTTCGAAAGTGACTCATGTCGTCGCCCATCAGATTGGCTCACATCAAATGAGTGTTCATAGGTGCTAATAGAATTGCCGACGATTGAGTTCGGGTTCCTATTCAATCATTTCGCGATAAATATACTGAAACGCCGCTCGCCGTACCATCTCAGTCGCTGCTTCAGGGTGGTTCTGGTATGTCGCGACAATCACACGTTCAGCAACAGGACTTGGATGCCAGGCAGCGAAGTCGACTTCTGTGCTGCCCATTTGTTCGACATCGAACGATGAATGTGATGAGCGCCACGATTTGAATTCGCTGATGCTTCCATTGAATACCGTCAGTTGATTTCCCATGAGCACACCAACAGCAGTTTGAATCACATCCTCAGTTACCCGGGATTGGAATTCTTCATCATCAAATCCCATCGTCTTTGCAACCTCAGTGACAACTCCCTTCGCGGTTGATTCGACTGACTGTGCCGTCGTCTTCACTTCAGCTTCGGTCTTTGGAGCAACTGATCCGTGTTCTTGCATCTGATTAGTCCTCACTCATTTGAACCGTCTCTATCATTTCCTCTCCACTCTGCATCTGTATGCAAGCCACTACCCAGCACCTCACCAGATTCACTCTGCTTCTTCATCGCTCATCATTTCACGGGTGAGTTTTCGTGCCTCTTGAAGCACCGAATCGACATCCTGGGCCTGCTCGGTTCGGATAGCGGTAGTACGAGTCATGTCGTCACGGCCCCTGTGTGTTTCGTTGTCAGGGAATACACTCTCATCTGACTGATGATGACCCCGTCGAACTGTATCTTCAAACACCTCGTGATACTCAGCCGAATCCGCAAGCGGTTCAACCCTCTTGGCTAATTTCTGAGTCCCCAGTTGACTCCATTGTGGAATATGCTCATCAAGCCACGTTTCGTGTGTCTCCCCATGTAGCATGGCAGTAAATGCGAGGTGATCTGCGAGATGCTCACCATCTCGCTGGGGGGCTTCACACACCGGACACTCAAATCCCATGAATCTAATTTGATGTGCAAGCAACAAAACATACAGGATTTATTCGATTATCAAGATCACAAAACGACACTAACGTCCATTCAGACTCCAAGAGGCGGGTGAGAAGATGTCAAAGTTGAATCCGATATCCAAACCAGTGTTACACTCTCAATTATCGATCCTCATGTCTAAGACGAGCGCGTCCTCACCATCTGCATAATATCGAGGAACACGACGGCGAAATCCGAACCCATGACTAACATATAGCGAAATTGCTGGGTCATTGCTTGCCCGGACTTCCAATTTGATCACATCTGCCCCGTTCACTTTCCCATATTGAATCGCCTGCAGGAGCAATCGCCGGCCAATTCCTTGTCGATGGAAGGCTGGATCTACAGCGATGTCTTTGATATGGCCGATATTACGGGTCTGATTCGACATGACGTCAATAATAATATATCCAACCGCACCTCCGTCGTGCACAGCAACAAGAAACCCGCTCTGTTCGAGACACTGATCGAACGCCTCGTACGGCCACGGCTCTTTGAATACGCGTTGTTCGATTCTGAGCACTTCGAGTATATCACCACGCTCGCAGGGTCGAATCCGAACCGCCTCGTCTGTACTCGTGAACGGTGACGGAGTATGCACACTGCGTTATTATCGGTGAGTCGAAAAAAGACCGCTGGTTCAAAACACAGATCAGTCGTCTGCAGGTGCTGCCCCACTTCCACCGCTTTGATACTGTTCTTTCGTAAGTCGAAGTTTGCCGCCGGCCGCCAAAATACGGCGCTCCCGTTCAGATGCGTTCAGCTCCGCAGAGGCTTCCCAGTCACCGTTCACCTGGATGACGAACTCTGATTGTCCAGACTTGATCGCCGAATCCACATCAGTGATAACTTCGATCTTATCACCCTGGTTTATGCGTTCATACGTCTCTGTATCGATTGCAAGTGGAAGAATACCAAAGTTGAACAGATTTGCTTTGTGGATCCGTGCAAATGATTGTGCAAGGACTGCTTCAATTCCTAGATACTGTGGACACATCGCTGCGTGTTCGCGCGAGGATCCTTGTCCGTAGTTTTCACCCGCGACGAGAATACCACCATCCGCTCGCTGGGCGCGCTCGGCAAACGTCTCATCAACTCGTGAGAGTGTAAACTCCGTGAGTTTCTCAATGTTTGACCGGAATTTCAGAATCTCCGATGTCGCTGGGATGATGTGGTCCGTCGTAATGTTATCCTTCATTTTGAGGAGTGTCTCACCGGCGATATCTGAGCCTAGTGGATCTCCAATCGGTGCTGACCCAATATTCGGGCCCTTCACGAGGCCATCGTCAACTGGGTTGGCCGGGTCGATAATATCTGTTTTTGAGCCATCGTACTGGTCCGGGAGTTCCATTCCCGGGGACTCTAGTCCACTGAGCTCGTCGGCGAGATCTCTCGGATCAACAATCTCACCTTTTAGTGCTGCCGCTGCTGCAACTTCCGGTGAGCAGAGGTATACGGAATCGTCTTCGATACCAGAGCGACCTTCGAAGTTCCGATTGAACGTCCGCAACGATACCGAATCCGATGCTGGGACGTGTCCAATCCCAATGCAGGCCCCACAAGTTGCCTCAGAGAAATTCACGCCTGCAGCCATCATTTCAGCAGTCCATCCTTGGCGTGCTAGTAACTCTGAGGCTTGCTTCGATCCAGGAGCAACAATCATCTCAGTCGTGAGGTTTATCTCCCGATCTGCAACCATCTTAGCGGCTGGGAGAATATCCTCGTACCCACCATTGGTGCAGGAGCCGACAATAACCTGATCAACAGTCTCGCCTGCAGCCTCTCGCACAGGGACAACATTGTCAGGCATTGATGGCTTCGCAATCAGCGGCTCGATTTCAGAGAGGTCAAGCACAATTTCGTCTGCGTACTCTGCGTCCTCGTCAGCACTGAGCTCAACGAACTCGTCTTCTCTGCCCTGCTTTGCCAAGTATCGTTTCGTTCGTTCATCAGTTGGGAAAAGCGAGGAAGTCGCTCCAAGTTCAGTCCCCATATTAGTGATTGTTGTTCGTTCTGGAACAGACAGTGTCTCGACCCCCGGCCCAGAGTACTCGAATACTTTGCCAACACCACCTTTTACTGACAGACGCCGCAGCATCTCAAGAATCACATCTTTTGCTGTCGCCCACTCTGAAAGTTCCCCTTCGAGGTGAACATTTACCACTTCTGGCATCTCGACAAAGTATGGGCCACCGCCCATCGCGACAGAAATGTCCAGTCCGCCGGCACCGATAGCAAACTGTCCCAGTCCTCCCGGTGTCGGTGTATGTGAATCGGAACCGAGCAATGTCTTCCCAGGTGCAGCAAAGTTCTCTTTATGTACATTGTGACAGATGCCGTTCCCAGGCCGAGAGAAGTATGCTCCATACGTTCCCGCCGCAGATCGGAGGAATCGATGATCGTCGGTATTCTTAAAATCAAATTGATATGTTTGATGATCACAGTACTGAGCTGCTAACTCAGTCTGTACTTCGTCGACATCAAGAGCTTCAAATTGAAGCCAGACCATCGTCCCGGTCGTGTCCTGGGTCAGCACCTGATCAATTTCGATGCCAATCTCTTCACCTGGTTCAAGTTCACCCTCAACCAGATGGTCATCAAGAATCTGTTCTGTGAGTGTTTGTCCCATAACGTTCCGAGATTGACTATGTGTCAGTATAAATCCGGCGTTAGAGTCACCTAGTATGTATACAATTAACATATATACTTTTGATGGTATATCCGATAGTATAGCAATTAGAAGCTCTCTCAAAGGCGTTTGTGCTTATGCGAGCGGAGCATAATATTTAGGTAAGCCGCTGTAAATAGTATGTGCATGTTTGAATCTGGGCAGTTTTTAGCCGACATTTTAGAAGTTTCGGATACTGCACAGATTCAACCAAACGGAGTTGACCTCCGTGTTGAGCACGTTTTTGAGCAAACTTCTCAGGGAGAAATAGCACGAGATGGTACATCAGTTGGTGACCGTACTCCGATTGACCCCATAGATGGATATTTCGAACTCAATTCTGGGGCCTATATTGTGCAATACGCTGACCGAGTTGTTATTCCTGACGGTCATATTGGATTTGTATATCCCCGATCAAGCCTCCTTCGAAACTCCTGCATGCTTCACACTGCGGTCTGGGATGCCGGATATGAGGGGAGAGGAGAGGGGTTATTAATAGTCTATCACCCTATCCAACTTGAGACACAGGCACGTATCGCCCAACTTGTTCTTGCAGAAGCGGACCACGTCGGGACATATGATGGGGCATATCAAGACGAGCGTTTGACAGATAACTCGACATCAGAGTGATTTTGCACGATTGCCACCAGTGCCCGCCCCAAGTCTAAAACATGCCCCTGCTGCTCGCAGGGGCAGCACTCAGGTTCAAACGATTCGATCATGTTTATTTTGACAGCAAACTATCCTGTCAACAGTTGGAAACGATTGCCAGAATAAAGAGTTGAAGCGCTTGGAGATTGAGGTCTTTGCTGATCGTTTGGCAAAGTGGAAATTGTGTCACTTTCCTAATCTGTTCCAACAGTAGAGTCGCGCAATGGAGTTGCTATGTGAGGGAGTCAACGGCCTCGAATTCAAGTGGCTTAGAAATCTGCGATTCTCGTCATTATAGACGATTCCGCTTCTTGTCCGACCCTGAGCTTATCCGTAGCCTCATCGCGTCGTACCAAAATGCTCTCAATACTCGATATGACTCGATATCGAGCGGCGGGCGTTCATAAATCAGCGACCTCGGTTTGAATCGGGACCGGTAGCCCATCTTCTTGCAAGGAGGAAATCCCGGCCTTCAGGCGGGAGGGAATTCGACAACTGCTGAACTGACCACGCTAGTGCAGTCAACCCGAATGCCGACCATTCTGTTTAGCTCACGTAAGAACTTTCAGCGGATGAGAGCCGACTCCGATATGGAGCGAGGCGGGCCACTTCACGAAGCCATGAAGCAATACGTCCGCGACCACGCTCACGAGCGTCCCCCGAACTCCTCCGCAAAGCACTCGAATCCGAGGGCGACGATGTCAACCACTCCGACAGCGAATAAGACGCTTGAAGCCACGCTCGCTCCGCCCACGCGCGCCTCCAGCAAACGCTGTCCGAGCACCGTGACACTCTTGAAGACGCCTTCGAGCAAGACTGTCCATGAGTGCCACGAACGACGTGGTGACGCCGTACAACCTCCTGTAGCAAGCGAAGGACACCCTCAAATCCTCCGTCCCGAAACTTCACAAGACGTACAACGCCAACGAGTTGGACGACGAACACCCGCTCTGATTCGTGAGTCGGGCAGGCACGTTCGACCGCGACCCCACACGTGAGTACGAAATCTGCTGGAACGGTTCGCAACCCGGTCGCGGAACCAACTTCTTGACTCTACTCCGACTGAATCCAGACCAGCAGGAGCTGTGTGACGACCTGCTCGATGACGAATCGGGTACGAACGTGGGCGAACTCCGCTTGCAGAAACACCGACAGACGTGGACGCTCCACATTACTGTCGAATACGAAATCGAGGACACGTCTGAACTCCCCGAGAACCCGACCCGGGTTGGATTCGATATTGGCGAGTCGATGTCGGTCACGGGCTGTGCCCTCCAACACGACACTCCCACCGAACTGTTGCTCATCAACGGGAACGATGCCAAGCAACTCCGAAAGGAGATGTACACGACGCTGAAGCGACTCCAAGAGCGAGACGCTTCTGAGTGGCGCGTCGAAGAACGCTTCTCATACGACCGGAACCGACTCATGGATATCATCGAGAACCTAAGTCTGTGGAGCACGCCAAACAGTTTGAGAACCCCGTCATCGTGATGGAATACCTGGCGTATATCCGCGTCCGCGGGTCGTTGGACTACGGGGAGTATATGAACCGACGCCTGCGTGGGCCCTGTGCTCGGTTGCAGAGTCGCATCAAGAACAAGGCGAAAGATTCGGCTATCCCGGTTAAGTACGTTCACCCTCAATACACTTTCCAGACGTGGCACTCGTGCAAGTACATCGGGTATCGGCCTCGGCAAGCCGAGTTCAACTGCAAGAATCCGGAGTGCCACGTATCGACGTTTCAAGCGGATATGAACGCGAGTGCGAACCACATCCACGTTGCGTAGACCCGTCGAGAGCTTGCCGTGGAAACAAGCAGACTCGCCACAGGACGGGAGCCGTAGTGACACGGCCATGACTCAGTGTGAGTAGAGGGTCCCAGCGCAGATGACACTCACAACGTTTCACGAGTCGAAACCCCAGCGACGACTGACTGGCATTCCCTCCGTGTGGGAGGCCCCACCGTTTACGGCAAGGAGGATGTCACAACTGTGGCTGTGGTGCCGTATAGCGCGGAGCCCCAGATCTTCGCTCCAAGGAAATCAATGGTTCACCTCCACAGTTGAGATACCCATTTGCATTTGCCTACTGGGATTATCATTGTTGGTTTCGTTCGAATGATAAGATTTCCACCACAAAGTCTCGGCAGTGCTCGCTCTAAGTAATGCAGGACCCAAAGGCACATTTATTCCGGCCTCTAAGCACGCATAACAGATAATGTCTCGGAGCCCTTCTTTACCAGATCAGCCGCGATTGGACTTGGATCCAGAGATGTCAGAGGCAGAGCGTCTTTCAGCCATTCAAAAGCACTACCAACGCGTTCTGAGTGTGAATGACGAACTTGATGAGCGACTCTCTGAAGCAACCGAAACGAAACGCGAACTCAAAGAAGAGGTCGACAGATTAAAACGGCGAAACGAGACTCTCAAAACGTCTTCACTGTATCTTGCCACTGTCGAGGAAATAAGCGATAATGGCGTCGTTATCAAACAACACGGAAATAATCAAGAGGTACTCACTGAGGCCTCACCACGTCTGAATAAACAGCTTGAGCCTGGCGATCGCGTGGCAATTAATGACTCCTTCGCTATTCAACAGTTGCTGAATGATGAGACTGACGCCCGAGCACAAGCAATGGAAATAACTGACTCACCAGATGTCGTTTACGATGACATCGGTGGAATTGATGAGCAAATTCGTGAGGTTCGAGAAGCCGTCGAAGACCCACTTTCAAACCCAGAATTATTCGAGACTGTCGGTGTCGACCCACCGTCAGGAGTCTTACTTCACGGTCCGCCCGGGACGGGCAAGACAATGCTGGCAAAAGCTGTTGCAAATGAAACGGATGCGACGTTTATCAAAATGGCAGGCTCAGAACTCGTTCGGAAATTCATCGGTGAAGGCTCTCGGCTTGTTCGTGACCTCTTCGACTTGGCTGCAGAGCGCGAACCAGCAGTCATCTTCATCGACGAGATTGACTCAGTCGCCTCAAAGCGAACTGACTCAAAAACCTCGGGCGATGCAGAGGTGCAGCGAACCATGATGCAACTTCTGTCCGAAATGGATGGGTTCGATGAACGAGGTGAAATCCGCATTATCGCCGCAACAAACCGATTTGATATGCTTGATGAGGCGATCCTCCGCCCTGGCCGATTTGACCGACTTATCGAGGTTCCAAAGCCAGGACCAGAAGGTCGAGAGCGAATTTTGGAAATTCACACACAAGACATGAACCTTTCTGCAGAGGTAGATTTCACCTCACTCGCTGCCACGCTTGATTCGTACTCTGGAGCTGACTTAGCGTCCTTAGCTACAGAGGCAGGGATGTTCGCCATTCGTGATGACAGAACAGAGGTTCGCTCCCAGGACTTTGAAGCCGCCCACGAGAAACTTGAGAACACAGACGAGCAGCCACCAATTCCTGGCCCTACGACATATCAGTACTGAATCCCTCTGAGCAGCAAGTCTACATTTACTTATACAGGACACCGCTAGGTGGTCTGTGAGTAAGATACGCGTCGTCCGTGGCGTTGGGCAGGCTTCGACAGCCATGGGGTCATATGACACAGCGCTTGCGGATGCGAACCTACATAATTATAATCTCATCCATATCTCATCAGTTATCCCTGCGGAGGCATCGATTGAGATGTGTGAAACTGCACCACAGTTGGGATCTGCCGGTGACACTCTGACCGTCGTCCAAGCGCGTAAGACAATTCGAACCGATAGTACAGCAGTGGCTGGGCTTGGGTGGGCAACAGGCGATGGACCAGGCATTTTTTATGAAGCAACCGGAACTACTACTGCTGATGTCCGAGACGATATTGAGACAGGACTGACGACTGGGAAGACACTCCGAAGCTGGGATTTATCCAGTAAGGAGACGCTGATTGAGAAAGCGACCGGAGCAGCCCAACAGTTTACGACGGTGGTCGTCATTGCGGCATACGGAACTGGAAACCCAATATCGTAGTATTGGTTTCGAGGGTCGAATACTATTTGAAATCACGTCTAAAATATATTATTGATGTATGATTTTGCAGTCGTCGGCGTCGGACCAGCAGGCGCGCGCTTTGCGCGGCAGGTTGCTGATGCTGGATATTCTGTTGTCGGGTTCGAGCGGGGCAGCGTTGGGACCCCATTAGCCTGCTCAGGTCATGTCAGTACTGATATCTGGGACTTTCTCCCAGAGAGTGCCCCTGGATCGCTCCGTCAAAATCGCATCTTTGGCGCTCGATTCCATGCAGGGGGTCCAGATTCAGATGCACATCTGTTCTACACTCGTGATGAAATCTCAAATGTTATCGATCGTGTCGAACTTGACCGCACCCTCGCCAGATGTGCCTCTTCTGCAGGAGCAGAGATTTGCGAACATCACACGGTGACTGATATTGATGAACGAGAGAACCACGTTCGTCTGACCGTTGCACACGATGGAGAAGCGAAAACCGTTGAGGCGAAGATGGTCGCTGGCTGTGATGGGCCTGTGTCGCGTGTCCGCCAACAGTCTGATATCGCCGAACCAGCAGAGCTTCTCCATGGAGTATTGGCGTTCGAAGATAGCGGTGATACAAGTGATTATGTCGATGTGCACCTCACTGCCCCTCGGTTCTTTGCATGGCGAATACCGCGTGGAGACGCAGGTGTTGAGTATGGGCTGGCAGCACCACCGGAGACCAGCGTATCTGCCCTATTTGATGAGCTCACAGGCGCGTATGATGTATCAACAGACGATTTCTGTTCGGGGGCGATCCCAATTGGTCCCCCCTCTCGAATCACAACCCGCCGTGTGTTTCTTATTGGTGATGCAGCGGGCCAGACCAAACCGTTCACCGGTGGGGGTATCAATTACAGCATGACAGCAGCAGATGCCGCCGCAGACAGTATCAATCCAGACGACCCCGTCTCACTCCGCGATTATGAGGTGGCTTGGCGAGAGGAGCTCAGCACAGAGATCTCACTCGGTCACTGGATACGACGCGCGTACTCCCTTCCGGAACCTGTCCAGAGACTTGGGTTGTCATTACTTGCCGGTGAGATCGGTGTTCACATGGACAAGCCAACATCGCTACTCTCTCGCTCACACTTGAAAGCCTTCCTTCGATCTTAAGAGGTCATATTGACCGTATCTGAGGGATATGTCGGGACTCGGGCGGACGTCGCACTTCCAGATACGAATGGCAAGGACTCGATTGCTGCATCCTCTGTGCCGACACTGACCGCCGCCTCTGGAGGAATCGTCGATCTAATCAGTCCGAGACCAATCACTGATTCAACCGTCGGGCTCGTGATTATGGAACAAACAGTTCCAACGTCAGTCCCGTCATACATAATCGTGCGCTCGGCAGGTATCGAGTCGATATCAAGTCTGATCCCGACGAGTTTCCGGCTTGGCCTTCCCCGATTCTCGACCTTGGAAACAATCTCTTGTCCGACATAACATCCCTTCTCAAAATCAAGCGCATTTCTGACTCCAACGACATTTGGAATGTTCCCGCTCAATTCTGAGTGGAATTGAGGCGTGCCAGCCTCAACGAGCAGTTGATCCCAACTCTCAAATCCGAACGGAACGGCATTGAGTCCAAGTGTAAGCAAAATTTCTAACACACGGTCGCTTGTCTCCGCATCACAGATAACCTCGTAGCCCTCTTCGCCCG
This sequence comes from Haloquadratum sp., assembly GCA_028275165.1. Taxonomy (GTDB): domain Archaea; phylum Halobacteriota; class Halobacteria; order Halobacteriales; family Haloferacaceae; genus Haloquadratum. Next base: position 28,774 of record JAQCNF010000165.1, on the reverse strand, counting down.
TGGGGGCATCACTCGCAACGACGGTCACGCCGACATCCCCCATCGTTCCCTGTACGAAGTGTAACGCTGGCTCAGGGGCTCCAGCCCCATTCAGAACTGAGGCAATCTTTTCAGTCGACTGTGAGCCATGCACACCGAAAACAGCGTATTGATCCGTCACATCAGCTATTTCGATATCCTGGATGAAGACCCGTCCGCTCCATTTCTTTACCAACTGTTCCGTCAGTTCATATGGACAAAAACAGAGAATACGATTTCCGGCGTTATATATGTATAACTCCGCGTTGATCTGCCCTTGCGGATTTAATAACAGTGCATATACACCGTGGCCGTGTGTCTGAGGAACCGCGTTAGAGACGGTATTATCAATAAATGTATATGAGTCATCGCCAGCAAGCTCAATAATCCCATATCCCATCTCGATAACTCCCGCACCATTACGAACGGCCAAGACTGTTCGATCAGGGCGGCCGTATTCCTTGACCACTGTTCGCCCCTCTCGTTCGATGAACGTTGCCCCATGGTTTGTATGAATTGAGCGCTCGTGAATCATAGATTATAGTTCCACCCGAGAGTGCAAACGAGTTCTGATTATGTAACTCAGTCAGCGAGGCGCTCTGTCAAGGCCTCCTCCGTGCAGATAATCACTCAGCGTGAGAAGAAAGCCCCCCGATTTACTATGGGAAATGAACCTGAGAGTATGGAGATAACATACTGACGACTGATTACATATGATAAGTTCGTCAGACACACAGCGAAATTGAATCGTGGTCTGCGGGAGTAAAAGTACTCCCGCATCGCATGCCGAGTTGATTCTCGTGGTTGAACTATGTCGATTCGATGGCACCACACAGCCCGTGAGAGACAACAATACACAACCACAGAACGCCTCTTAGGAGCTTCAACCTGGGAAGTTGGGATCGTTTGAGGAGAACGCCCACGACAGTTGTCGTGGAATGATGCTGAAAGCCACAGCCAGATGGTGTAATCTGGTCAGGGAATTTTCGGAGCGCAGGAACGATCTGCTCTCTCGCGAAGCAATCCTCGCTTACCGGCGGGAAGGAAGATATCAAAGGCCAAAACGTTCGCGCAGAAGATCGATCCAGCCATGTTCTTCATCAATCTCTGCCTGAGGATCAGGGACGACGCGATCTTCAACACGAATGACGACGCGGTCATCATCGTTCTGGATTCGAATCAAATCATCTTGCTTGAGTGCAGCGAGGGCCTCTTCGATTGAGTCAATATCAGCCTCGACGGCCGCTCGGACCTCGAATACAGTCATTCCTTCCTCAGCGCGGTCAACGAGTGCATCGAGGACAGCTACTTCTACATCCGGGCGGTCTCGGAACTCGCGCCGCGCTTGCATACTCCTTAGTTCGAACGCATCCGGTTTACAATTACCGACAGCGATTGCACGACAATTGCTTTTTTTGAAAATGTATACCTGTATTCAGACAACTGATTCGTCAAGCTAAACTGCGACAGGAAGTCCATTTATACAGTCTGACAGGCGTCAGACGCAGGAATACACTTTTTGTGCTGAGCATCGGATTTTCCCTCAATGGGATTACAATGCCGACTTCTTGGCCACGCATACGGCAATTCGGAGATCGAACGAACACGCGAGGAACGAGGTGATGAGGTTGTTGCGACTGTTCGTGAGATTCAGACGTGTGATCGATGTGGTAGTGAGCAGGTAATCAGTCAGAATAAAGAGGTAACGACTGTCCGAACACCAGACTCAATACAAAATGAGTCTGTATCTTCGGCTGAATCGCCCGAGTCTGGACCAGAGATATCATCGACTGAAACCACATCGGCTGAAGACGCTGACAATGATGACTCAACCACAGCGGATGAAGCCGAATCAGAAGAGCAAATCACAGATGAAGGAATCATCCTTGAGACAAGTCCAGACACCACAGATGAAACCCAGTGGTCAGAGAGTGAGACCCCAGATTTAACCACAGCTGCCGAGCAGTCAGCAGCTGTTGAGCGGGGGGAGCAGACGAGTAGTGGAGTTGTGAAACAGAAAGATGATGCTGAAATTTTAGACGAGAGTGCCGGTGAGTCATCGCGTGAGTATGGTGCTTGGCCACAGCATGACTCAACGGACGAGAAATCAGAGTCAAAAACAGCTTCTTCTTGGCCTGACCCTCAAGATAATGGATTTTCGGCAACACCGATGAACGATGGCGCGGAAATTGCCTTCAGTAATGAAAATCGGCAACTGGGTCAGAGTGAACAGTCACAAAATTCTGATACAAAGCGAGCACAACCCGACGAGAATCGGGATATTGACTCCAGAGCACCAATTAGAGCAGGTTCCGATGAGCGAACTGCGGATGAACATCTATCTGATGATCAAGTGGAACTGGTTTGCCCGCACTGTGAGTTCGCTCGCCGAGGAAGTATTTCTTCAATGCGTGCTGGTGACATCTGCCCCAAATGTAAGAGAGGGTATATCACTGAGCGTGAACGCGTCTCTGAGCAAACACAGTGAATTGTGGGTTTATCCTGCGGTAAGTGACGAAACAAGTAAGACGCCCCTCATCAAAAGTCGCCGTATGAAAGAGTACAAGATGCGACGTGGCGAGACGCTTGAGGAGCGTATCCCTGACATGGCGACAACTGTTCACTCATACTTTGGGGAAATCTCTGGCACAGTGACGTACAATGGTAGCGATCTTCACCTCGTGGGGGAACCAAAAAATCCTGTTTTTGAGCGTATTGTCGCGGGTGCTGTCGAATATAGCTCGAAGAAGGACACCTTGGCAGTCGAATTTGTTGAGCGCGACCCAACCGAACTATCTGCAGACGAGTTAGAAGCCGCTGAAAACGCTGTCTCACTAAAGAATGAGTTCTTACAAGAAGCAACTGGTCGCGATGCGAAGTCGCGGCGTGAGTCGATGAAGCGCGCTGTCGAAGACGAAGCCCCTGATTATTAAAACCGGTCACAATAGCCATACATATCAAAACCCGTTACTCAACTAATGGGATCTCGTACACTGAAATGATGGGGTACTATGTGGGCATTGACCTCGGCGCAACAAATATCCGAGTAGTCGTAGCGAGCGATGATGCGTCTGTGATCGAATCCGGCGGAGTCTCAACACCACAGGGGCCGAGTGGCATCGCAGTCACCGAAGCAGTACTCCGAGTTACCCGTAACACCTGTCAAGCTGCGTCAATTTCCCCCGACCAGGTGTCGGCCGCTGGCATTGGTGCAATCGGTCCACTCAACTTAACATCCGGGTCGGTAGAAGATCCAGCAAATCTCCCCAATACGATTGATGAAATTCCACTGACAGGACCACTTTCGGTATTATTTGACACTGAGCGTGTATTTCTACACAATGACACGAACGCAGGGGCTATTGGTGAGCGATTTCATGCAGATACGAATCCGGATGATATGGCCTACCTAACCATCTCGTCGGGTATTGGTGCAGGCGTCTGTGTTGATGGGTCAGTCATTGATGGATGGGATGGAAATGCAGGTGAAGTCGGACATATGACTGTTGACCCTCGTGGGAAGCTTACATGCGGGTGTGGTCACGATGGTCACTGGGAAGCGTACTGTTCAGGAAATAACATTCCTCACTATGCGAGAGCGTTAGCAGATGAACAAACAATCGAGACTGATCTCCCGCTCTCTGATCCTGATTTTTCGGCTAAAGATGTCTTTCTACGTGCTGATGAGGACAGATTGGCAGCGCATATTGTCGAACAACTCGGTCGATGGAATGCCATCGGCGTAGCGAATCTCATCCATGCTTATGCCCCACTTGTTATTTACGTGGGCGGAGCCGTCGCGCTCAACAATCCAACTGCAGTGCTTGACCCTATTCGTGCACATATTGACGACATGGTGATGTCTAATGTCCCAGAAATAAAGTTGACCACACTGGGCGATGATGTTGTCGTGATGGGTGCCGTTGCGAGTGCACTCACTGGTGGAACCGGTGACCACTCACACCTACGCATGGATTAACTTCTCCTTGCTCTATACGGCTATCCTGAGCGTTCAATATTTAGACGGTATGCTCGTTGTGAATTCATTCGGAGTACGGTGAAATCCAGACGTTGATTTGATAATCAGGGTTGGGGAGCGTTCTTCAGTGAGTATCAGCCACGCGCTTTTTTTGCGGATCCCAGCTATTGGATTTGGGAGTGCAAATGCGAAATCCCGCTTATGTCGGCCTAATTGCCGCTTCAATTGAGATATTTTCATCAAGATGGTGCCTCCTGACACTGAGCCGTATTCACTGGCAGCCAAAACGACTGATATGTTAGCTCAATATACCGGAGATAAAATATACACTTGCGTTAGTCGAGACGGTGACTGAAAAAGTTCGCTGGCGCATCTCCCCTGACGCGATCCAAGCTGAAAGTTGGCTTGACATCCTCCCCGCCGTAGGCGAGGATCCCCGAGCGTTGGGATATGACGGTTCACAACCTCCCTGTTCGCTCGGTGCGAAACGCCCGAGGTTTGATCGAACAAGTAGGCGAGTGGCCGTGCCGACCATGACTCATATTCTCCCGAAGAGGATTCTGAGTTCTCTGTCTGCGAATATTCACCGCACACGTCTTGTCGCACCGCACGACTCACAGACGCACAGGCCACGCTCTACACGATTCCCATCACGCTTTCGGCCACAACACGAGCACGTCTTGCTCGCTTTTTTGTTCAACGAGGATGCCGTGTTCCTCGGCTTTGGACTCGAGTCACGCGGTGAAGCGGTCGAACTCCCATTCGTGGGGCTTGTTATTCCCGCGCATCCCCCACGAGTCCTCTCGAATATCGCTCACCCGATGCGACCGACCTCGCGGTCAATACACTGCTGGATTTCTCCACGGTCACGTCTGGTCGCGTCTCGTCCTCTGTGAGGATGAACTCCGAGCGGTGGGTCTTCAAATTGAGCCCTTTGCTCAGACGGAGTTTGTCGTGCTTGGAGTCCTGATGCCGTTCTGCTTCCTCGTCACGGTGGAGCGTGAATGGTTGTCGCCTCGCTCGCGGTCGGGGAGGATTCGCATCTGTGTCACCTTTGTTGGACTTTTTGAACCAACTGTTGAACGCAGCGAATTCTTCGAGAACGCGCTGTGCCCACTGAGCGAAGCTCATTGGCATCACGAGACGGCGGAGCCGTCTCGAACGAACTTGACTGAGAATGGAGGTCTTTGTACCGTCTCGTTCGTGGTCTTTTCATTCGCCCTTGAGATCGGCGACGGAATCTCGCCAGTATCATCACATTCTTGTTGGGAGTGGTAGCGGACGACGCTCCACAGTTTCGAGGCTGAGTGCCCGCAGTCATCGAGGTCGTCACTCACTTGCGAATGGTTGACGATTTTTGCTCGATAGGTGCGGGTTGTCTCCAGCGTCGGACTGTGTTCATAACCACTCATGAAAATTAGTATATGAGAAGTAACGACCGAGTGTGGAATATCCGGCGATGTCATCGACGGTGGGTTGTGTAGGAGGTGTCGGCTGTATCCCCGCCCGCAGGGTTTTGGAGCCTTGTAACTTCCATAACTCGCCAGATAATCGGATATAATACATTTTTCATGATATATTTCAGATATATGAACGGCAAAGTTACAACCTTCCGCTCGGAATATAGATTATGAGTGAGTCGAAAGAACCCCTCCGCTCTCGGATTGAGACATGGATGGTCGGTCAGATGCCGATAATCCAAATGCACGGTGGTGAGAGTGTCGTTCAGAAAGCCGATCCACAGTCAGGAGAGGTTGTAGTTGAACTCGGCGGTGCGTGCTCAGGGTGTGGTATTTCAAACCTGACAGCCGATAATATCAAAATGGATATTATCAAAGATTTCGAGGAAGTCACCGATGTTCGGGTCAAGGTTCCCAGTTCTGGTGACCATGGAAGTAGCACAGTGGAAGGTGGCCGTGGGGGGGAACTGCAGTATGGTAGTGACTCAACAGGGCATTTTTAAGCTGCTCTATGACTCGATATTGACGCCGCTGAACACGCTTGATATCGGCAATGGTCGTTGGTAACTCTCCGAATGAATCTCAATTTGAGATTAGTTTATGTGGAATCATAGAGCAGGACGCCGAATGGATACTTGCTCGGCAGATAGGAGCAGGCGGGTCTGACCGGGGAAAAAGAGTCATTGATATCTGCGCTCTTTCGCCAGGCAAAGAGTTTATTGACCGTGCACGGATTTCTGCGGCGACAATTCCTCCACCTCTTCTGAATAGCCCTGTCGGCGTCGCAACAGCAATTCCAGAGTCCGACGTTTTAGGCGGGTTGAACGAATGGCAGACTGATTGTATCGAAACAGGATTACAAATCGGATTTCTCACACGCGAATTTCATTCTGGACAGCCATACATCCGGCAGGCGGTCTCATACCCTGATTGCTGGTTTTCAAAACTCATTGGAATTGAGAATAAGCCTGATTTATCTACCCCTGGCGATCTGACAGCACAGTTGGAATTTGACGTCTCAATCAGCCTATTTGATCACATCATCCTGGCTACAGAGACCTACGTAACTGAAGCCCATCTCAATCGAATTCCTCAAACAGTCGGTGTATGGCGGTTCGACCCAGAGAGCAACGAGCGCACAGTCGTTCGCGAGCCCATGATGCTCGATTCGGGACAGGCGGGAATTGAAATCACTCAGCGTCTGAACGATCGAGCAGATATATACCCGATCACCGCGGATGAAAAGCGGCGCGCACGGCGGGATATCGCCGAGCGGACGTATGGAAAGGGATGGCGAACATACGACCCGCCAGCCTGTCAAAGTGCGTCTGTGACGGCGGGTGGGCAGATATTCTGCGATCATTTTGAATCGCTCATCGACCCTTCGCAGCGATGTGGCCCTGATTGCCCTGGCTACGCTGAGGATGATCCACCAGTGATGAACCCCGACGACCTTCGGGATGCGCGTACACCATGGATAAAAAATCCACCAGGGGTAGAACGCCGTCAATCAGGGTTATCTGAGTTTTTCTGAGTGTCACCCGCCCAGATACTACTGCATATGAGTGATAAGATTCGGCATCTCAGTTCCTCTGTAGGCGGGGCAGGTTGAGTGCCTTGGGGTTGTTCTCGATTAGAAATCGAAGACGTGAATCTCCGCGATGATGGGACACTCTGCGTCTCAAACTACTTCAATTAAACCCGAGGCGGTTCACAGTGTGTATGCCTCACCATCGACAGCGAGCGGTTCGGTAAAGGCCTCGGCAACGGGATAAAAATGTGCTGTGTGGACGAGACGAGTCATCTGAGCATCGAGTTCGTCAGCCAATCGAAGTGCCCCCTCTCTCGTCATGTGCTTCGTGCCGAACGTCGCAGGCACACCTGAGTCGTCATGGTGCGCACCGCCAATCGGGTGGTGCTTACAGAACGCAGCCGGCACAATTGCATCTGCCAGCATCAGATCAGCGTCAGCAAGCGCAGTTCGTGCCGCCTGAGAGATGTCATAGCATGTATCTCCAGTGATCGAAAGTTTCGCCTCAGTGACTGGATCCTCCACCACAACACCATAGCAGAGCAATGGTGGGTGGTTTACTGGCACTAGCGTCACAGACAGTCCACATAGCTTGAATGTGGTGAGTGGGGGTTGTGAGCGTATATCTACCCGATCAAGATAGTGATATTTATTTGCAATTGATTCTGCAACGGTCTTGTCAGTGACCGAATCAACCTCATCAGCCGCATACACTGGGAGTTGGTCGAAGAGGCGGTAAGCGTTCCCAAGCCCATCGACATGATCGAAATGAATGTGTGTGACAATCCCAGCATCTGGGAGCGATACGTCATGAGTCAAGAACTGATCTCGAAAATCAGGACTGAAATCGATGAGCACCGATTCATCAGTCCGTGTGTTCTGAACGTGTACTGAGAACCGTGTTCGCTCGATTCCCTCCTGTCTCGCCCGTTCACACGTATCACACGTACACCCAACAGTCGGTGTTCCAGTCGTGTCGCCAGTCCCTAACAGCGTTATCCGCACATTACTCACTCCTCTGTTTGATTATACTCAACGTATACCATCTTCCCTCGCTGCATATTCGATAGGTAATTCGCAATCCAACTCACTCACAGGTCATTTTCCTAATGCTGGTGGGTGTGACCGTGGCTATCTCCACCATCACCAGCGATCATCTGATCACTATCGTCCATCATATTCATATTCTTCAGATTATCTCGCTCTTCGAACTCCTCGACAGCATTAACAATATCTTGCTGTGTGAGAGCGGTCCGCTCTTCAGCGAGCGCTTCAAGCACTGCTTCGCGGAGAACCATCCGAAGATCCGAGCCAGTGAGGCCCTGTGTTAGCTCAGCTACCTCTACAGGGTCGAACTCTGCAATCTCCATACGCTCGGTGATAATACGCAGTATGTCTGCTCGCATAGCTTCGTCTGGCCGGGGGAAATTCACAATCTCATCAAAACGACGCCATGCCGCCGCATCAAGCTGATCTGGGTGATTCGTTGCCCCGATAAGGATCACCTCATCACGAATAAGGGAAATGTCATCAATACTCTTGAGCAAGGTATTAACAGCTCGTTTCAATGCAGCATGTTCGTCCGAACGCCGAGTTTTTGCCACTGAATCGAACTCATCGATAAATAGAATACATGGTGAGAGCCGCTTTGCAACTTCAAATGTCTTTTCGACGTTCTTTGCTGTCTCCCCAAGATACTGTGAGGTGATCATCGAGAGCTTTACCTCGACGAAGGGTAGGCTGAGTTCGTGTGCGAGTGCTCGCGAAACCGTGGTTTTCCCAGTTCCTGGAGGGCCAACAAATAATATTTTCCCAATTTCTCGGAGTCCAATATCGGCAAGATACTCACGATGTTCAATCGCTTTCATTAATTTCTTTATCTCGCCCTCTTGATCACCTGTGAGTACGAGATCACCCAGCGTCATCTCAATTTCTTCTGGAGCCCTCACCTGAACGAGATCTAGCATCTCTGCATCTTCTTCTTCGTCGAAGTACTGGTCAAGAAGACTATCAATCCATACGCGGTCTGCGTGGATTGGCCGTGTGTGCTCACGCGCTTCTTCATATGTCACATCCACGCCATCGTGATCTTCTACCGCAGCCGCGATGGTTGCATTCGTTGCGATTCGCTCCCCATCAGCTCGATCTAAATACCAATTTATCGCCATATCCTCCTGTGTCAGCGAGAGCCGCCCTGAGAAATCATCCTGCTGCGTAAACAGCAAATCACTAATGGCGTCCCAAGGGTGTTCGACTCCCGTTGCTTTGCGCGCAACTGTTTCTGTCACAACTAGCGGACGCTCAATATCGACCATCTGAGGTTCTTGATCTGCTTCATCATCGTCCTCATTATCCGCTGGTTCTGACCAAAATACCCGCCGATATCGCGGCGGCAGATCGTTCTCATCTCGCTCACGGTTTTCAGTATAGAGGTGTGCCGTAAGGAGAAATTCGACCACTTCGAGGGCCCGGTCACTCATCCTTCACATATTCGCTTTTAATTGTCATAAGCCCGTCGGAATACACAGTCACACTAATGAATGACCGACCGCTCGGAACGATTATGCGTGATTGGTGGTCATGGCGGCTTCTCTTTGGAGGATGCTGGCTACTGGTAGCGTTTGGAGTCATGAGAGCAACTACCTTGGGATGGGTTCCCCAGCCGGCAGTTTCTATTCAGTGGATATTGATTGGAATAATCATCGTCGGTTTTTGGCTATTTTTTATACGCGCAGTGCGCGACATATCATAAATACTCTCTACAGGCAGAACAGCCCAAGTGCCTCAGGGCTTGACCCCGAGGCGGTTCACTCGATAATGAACGTCTGCTTGTCGGTTATTGTCTCGGTTTCAGCAGTCGATGCGTCACGAAGTAATCCTCTGGTGGCTCGTTTTCCCCACTCGACGGCCGGCTGGGTAAACGTCGAGATATTGGCCAACTCCCCAAAGAGTATGCACGCAGCTTCCATCTCATACAGGAGTCGCCCCAGCGAATGTGGATCAAGTGCGTCTATTTCGATCCTGATTGCTGGAACATCTGCGGCAAAAAGGCTTGCTTCTGTTGCCTCAAACTCTGCATCAAGTAGACTCCCAAGTGACTCCCCATTCAGATAGCCGAGCCCTGCAAGGGCCGTCTCGGGAATATCGATATCATCCCGAGTGGCCGGGCGAACCAGCGTGACGAGCTTGTCAGGTGGCCCTGCACGATACAATTGTAACTGGGAGTGCTGGTCAGTCGCTCCAAGTGCTGTCGCCGGTGTCTGTCCAACTCCATCTTTCGCTAAGCTCTCAGCCCACAATTGGCGAAACCACTCGCCAAATGTTTCCAGACGCTCCGCGTACGGCATCATCACATTTATTTTAGCACCCCGCTGGTTGAGTGCATGTGCAACCGCCCCGTAGGCATACCCTGGAGTTTCAAATATTGATCCGGATAGATCAGCTTCACCGTCTGCTGCACCTTTAACAACTGCATCGACATCGATATCTAAAAATGCAGCAATTGTTAGTCCCACAGCTGAAAGGACTGAAAAACGTCCTGGGACACCATCTGGGACACTCAGTTGAGGGAGGCTGTACTGGGTCGCAAGATCAGACAGGTTGCCTGACTCGCCAGTGATAACGAGTGTCTGCTGCGTCCAGTCGATATCAGCCATTTTCATCGCTTCACGCACAACAAGAAAATTCGAAAGTGTCTCTGCAGTCTGTCCAGACCGCGAGATAACAGTCACAACCGTTTCTTGAAGTGGAAGTTGGCTGAGGGTAGACTGAATCGAGTCGGGATCAACGTTGTCCAGCACGTGCACTGGCGGATCATCCTCACCACCAAGTGCGTCAACGAGAGTAGCCGCACCAAGTGCGCTGCCACCAATCCCGATGACCACAATTGCCTGTGGCGACTCAAAACGAGATACCGCTGATCGAATCTGATCAAGATTTACCGTATCAGGGAGCGAGAGTGCAGTATACCCATGCTCACTATTTGCACGACCGTGTTGGATCCGCTCGTGTGCTTGACCTACGACTCCGTTGAGTTGCTCTAAGGTGTGTTCGGAGAGTCCTGGAGTCGTCCCGAGCACCGTCCCGAGATCTACGTGCATGATTTGAAACCAGTAGCTGTATCAAAAAAGCTACTGGTTAATATAACATAACTATAATCGGATATCTAAAGACACTGTCGGCTCTGAGAGAGTATGATGACAGATGGGTATCGCGGGGTCATTGGTGCTATTCACTATGCATTTACTGCCAGTTCGTCGCTTCTATTCAAACTGTATGTCGTGACCAGTGCCGCAGCTGTCGCGATTATCGGAATTTTTCTATCGATTGCATTGGTTGTCCTCATTGGAAACACCGCGGAACTCCGGGGCGGGTCAGTGACACTCTCGCGCTCGTTTTACGTGGTTATCGGATTACTATTGATTCTCCCGGCTGTTGCCCCGATCTTAGCGATTGCCCGTCGACACCGCCGCGGCATATCTCCCAGTTCGCGATTTGAGATGATACTCGCCAGTGTTGGGTTTCTCTTTCTGTTTAGCATCTATCTTGGGATCGTTGCTTCGATGCCGGAAACGTTCGTCCTTGACGGTGAAATGATGCAACGGCCACCCCCAAGCGGGATGCTCCGACCTGTCATAAAATTCCTGTATATGATCCCCCCAAGTCTCTCTTGGAGCGTGCCGCTTGGAGGTGCAGTGGCAGTTGGATTCACCTACTGGTGGTATCGATGAATATCTGTACCACTCAGCGGGATAGCTATGCACAGGTGCTTGAACATGAGTGATACACCACACTCCGCGACGGGAAGCTTTCTGATTGTCAGTGCAGACGATTCTGCCTCAGTGCTACGGGATGTCAATAGCGGACAAATATACACTGTGAGACATACCTGCTCACTCACTGAGTCATCAGTCGTTACTGCAGAGATTGAAACTGAACCACCGCTGCACTCAACGTATACGATTACTGAAATAACCGAAGAGAGAACAATTGAGATAGAGAGAAGCGAACAACCACCGACCGCTGCTTCACAATCAAAAGCAGCAGAGCAGTCAGTCGGTGAACTCACGCGCACGGAGCGTGCAGGGAGAGGCGAAATTCATGTCATCACTGTGCCTACGACCCGTACCGAGACTGCTGTTGCCGATATCCTCGATGATACACAATCACTTCGTGAGCGGGCCGGCCGGATAGGTGTCTCGCGCGTTGAAATACGGGCTGCTGGGAATACTGTGTCAATTCGATACATGCCTTGAGCAGTCACTCAGTCGTATAATAAGGCTTATTCGGTATGACTCTCCAGCCAACTTATGGCTGTGTTTACTGTACCGGAGGTTGACTACACGCGATATTCGAATCGTCAACTTGCAGCGGTTCCAATATTCATTCTTTTTATTTCGCTGTCAGTGATCGGTGGGTGGTATCTTATGACTGGCTCTCCAGTCATACAGGGAATTGCCTTTACCGGCGGGACGGAGATACAGATCGCTGCAACGGGTCCGCAAAATGCAGTCGAGACGGAAATTCGACAAGCGTTCGATGCTGAACCAGAGTCGATCCGTTCGGTTCCCGCTCAGGACGTATACATCGTGACATTCCAATCAGATGTTGGCTCGGTTGATGCAGCTACACTCGAATCGCAAGCAGAAGCCGCAGGACTGACCGTTCGCTCAATTTCATCAGTCTCTGCTAGCTTTGGAACAAGCACCCAAGCACTCGCACTGGGCGGACTTGCTGTCGCGTTTGTTGGGATGAGTCTTCTCGTGTTTGCGATGTTTCGCGTGTTTGTCCCCTCTATCGCCGTCGTCATCTCCGCATTTTCTGATATTATGATTGCAGTCGCGTTTATGAACATTTTCGGAATCGAACTCTCACTTGGTACCGTTGCAGCGTTGTTGATGATTATCGGATACTCAGTCGATTCCGATATTCTGCTCAATAATCATATTCTACGCCGATCTGGAGAGTTCTACTCATCAACGTATCGCGCCATGCGAACCGGTATCACCATGACGCTTACCTCAATCATCGCAATGAGTGTCATGGCGGTCGTTGCAACGTTATTCGGTATTCAACTGTTAGCATCTATCGGGACTGTCTTGGTTTTTGGGCTGCTGGCCGACCTCATGAATACGTATCTTCTGAATTTGAGCCTGCTTCGCTGGTATAAATTTGAGGGAGTGAGCCGATGATCTCGATTCGCTCGAATTGGCGGGTAATTCTACTCGTCGTCTTCGTGCTCATCTCGACATTCGCACTTTTTTCACCGACGCTCACCGATAGGAGTGCAACTGCTGAAGTCATTACTGAGCAAAGCGGCGTCACGAATCTTCAATATGGCTTGCAACTATCTGGTGGAACGCGGATTCGTGCCCCGCTCGATGGATATACTGCGAGTGGTATTGAACTCGGTTCAGACGCACGCACAGGTGACATTGAGCGAGAAGTCGCTGAACAGATACAGGGTGCAGACCCGACGGACGTGATTGTCAGACGGACAGCACAGACGACAGCGACAGTCGAGGTCACCGCAGCAAATATGACGGTCGATGAAGTTCAGGACGGCTTAGCCGCAGCTGGCTTCGAACCAGACGGTATTAGAGAGGGCGTCACAGAGACCACTCGTGAAGAGGTTGTTCGTATTCTACAGAACAAGGTCAACGAGGCAGGTCTCTCAGGTGGGACCGTTCAACAGGTTTCAACAGCAACAGGTGATAATTTTATCTTGATAGAGGTCCCTAATGAGGATTCAACAGCTGTTCGTGAGTTGGTAAGTGACCGTGGGACTGTCGTTGTTGAGGCACGTTATCAGCCCGATGGGTCACCAAACTACACCCGTGACATCGTTCTTCAGCAAGAGGACTTCCAGAGCATTGGCACTGCTCAAGAGCGTGACTCAGGGCGGCCATTTGTCCCGGTTACAGTCACTGAAACAAGCGCCCCGCAATTTCAACAGTCGATGGTAGAAACAGGACTTGCTCGGCCAGGCGGAACCCGTTGTACATATGAGACGAATCCAAACAATACCGATCCGTGTCTCTTGTTAGTCGTCAACGGTGAGGTGACGAATGCTTTCGGGATGAGCCCCAATTTGGCGAATAGCCTCCGGCGTGGTGAGTGGGCACAGGAGTCCGTCTTCCAGTTGCAGACGACAAATATTAGCGAGGCACAGCAAGTCGCAATCAATCTTCGTGCTGGAGCACTTCCTGCACGGTTGGACTTTAGTGGTGACGATGGCGGAACGACCTCATTTATTTCACCGAGTCAGGGAGTTGACTTCCGGGTCAATTCACTCATAGCCGGGATTATCGCGGTACTGGCCGTGAGCGTGGTCGTCTTCGTGCGGTATCGAGATGTTCGTGTTGCTGCTCCGATGATCGTAACTGCCCTTTCAGAGGTATTCTTACTTCTTGGATTCGCAGCTGGAATCGGCTATCCGCTTGATCTTTCGGTAATTGCTGGATTCATCGCAGTTATTGGCACAGGTGTTGATGATCTTATCATTATCGCTGACGAGGTACTCGCAGAGGGTGGTGCATCATCTCAACGTGTATTCAAATCTCGCTTCCGGCGTGCCTTCTGGGTGATTGGTGTGGCTGCTGCAACGACAGTGATTGCAATGTCACCACTTGCGATACTCTCACTTGGCGATCTTCAAGGATTCGCTATCTTCACAATCTTGGGCGTGCTCATTGGAGTGATCATTACGCGACCTGCTTACGGTGATATCTTGCAACTACTCACGACAGGCAATCACTGAGCCGAGAGCGAAGCTAAATACATGCAAGTCGGGTGATAATTAGTACTGTCATTGCACTCTGTGGACTCCCCTGCACGCGCTGACGCGCTCGCTGAAGATGGGGCTTCCTGGTTCCCTGACGCGCTTTGTCACGGATGTTCGGCTTGCGCCGACCGTCCGCGCAGGGAGCGCAGTCTCCGCAGGTCGTTCGAAAATCGGAGATTTTCGTGATCACGAGAGACGGAGTTTCTCGGACGACGTGGATTCGGACTGTGCCACTCCTACTCGGTGGTAATGACATGATTTGTCTCGACCGCCTTTCTTGTTGGACTCCCAGCCGAGACGATGAGTGTCTGCCATCATAGTGCCAGTCGAAGACTGGCATTGTTGTCAATCAACGGCACAGAGTGAAAGTCATCTAAAGACGGCGCTGTATCCCCTCCCTACTGTGCTCCTTGTCCGCTAACGTGGACTGCGGTGTCGTCCAAATATCCCCGATTTTCGGGATCATGAGAATCTTCCATTCACGGACGAATCCTCAAGAAAGGGGGCTGAGCGCCTGCATTCAGGCTAGAACTCTGACAGAGTTGACTGTCGGACCTGGGTAAGGATATCCTCAGCAGTTGACCATGACCCTCGTGCACATGCGGGAAGTTCATCGGTTGCTCTCACATATCGAATCAGAAAAGACCGCGTCTGGGGGTCATTTGGATATCCGCTACCGATCGGCCCCCACTCTTCGTACTTCTTAGCTAACTTGGCCATCACGTCCTCGCGGTGAACTTTCGCCATAATCGATGCAGCGCCAACAATCGCCTCGGTCTGATCCGCCCTGTGTAAGGCAGTGATATTCCGACTATCGATGTTACGATGAATATGTTGCTGAAATCGAGTGACGACCCGCTCTGTCTTGACATCGCTCGCATCAATAAGCACTGACTCGCTACCACTGAGAAGCCTCTCAACAGCTCGAGCTTGCGATTGAACGACTAACACATTCAAATTTGTATCTGACAGATCGATTCGGTCTGTCGTCACCTGTTCAACGGTGGTCGTAACGCATTTTATTTGTCGCAATTCAGTTGCAATGCTCTGACGCTTGTCGTGTGGAATTGCCTTTGAGTCTCCAACCGTTGCCGGTAGCGCGTCTTGAGGAGCTCGGACAGCCGCAATTACCATCGGACCCAATACAGGTCCTTTCCCAGCCTCATCACACCCAATTACGATCTTTGATTGACACGAGTGCACGTTCACTCAGAAGATTGCGGTGACACCTGAGTTGGCGATTCAACAACCCGGTCGTCACGAAACAGTGTATCTTTCTCAAATGGTACAGATTCACCGTAGACACCGGTTACATCCAATTTATTCACCGTGGCTGATACCTCCAGTAGCTCCGCCAAACTTGGCTCTGTTCGCCCTTCGTCGCTTGAAATGAGTTCTTTCACATAAAGACCTCCAGCAGTGTGAATATCGACGACTGCCTTCGTGGGGGTATGCAGTTCACCTCCCATTTGATACACCTCCCGGGTACGGGTGATGTCTGCGCGCCGATGTGAAACGCGTCGGGGAGTTCTCTGCTCAATACTGCTATTTTCCAGAGAGCTAACTGCCTGAGTAAAAGCGTCTTCATCAACTCTCTCATCGAAGCTAACCACAGCGCGATACCGCTTCGACGCATCCAATTCTTTGACCCGCTCAACTATGTCGTATGTGGCCAAACGAAGCCCGGTCACTTCAACCATCTCTTCAGCAAATGCATTTATATCTCCCTCAAGTCGAGCTGTGTTGATATCGCGTCGACGAGGCTCAAACACTTCGATCACAAATGGACGACCAGTCCCAAGCATGCGGGCATCGACATCTTCGCGCCCAGCGCCGTGGAAACTTGTCTCGGTTCCGTCCATTACGTCACAGACAACTGGCGCAGTCAGCTGTTCAACGCTCGTCTCATACAATAGCCCCACGCCGTCACACTTCTCACATTGCTGTTGGCCAATGTAGCCACTTCCTTGACACGCGTTGCACGGCCACTTAGTCTGTGGAATGTCTCGCTCAAGCTTTCGGTATCTGCCATAAACAAACGCCGAGTGGTTACTGCACTCGACAGTGTCAGCCTCAGGATCAATCAGAAACTGGACATCAGGACGTTCGAATGAAACCTCACCGCCGGTTATCTTTCCAACTCGCTTGCCAACCTCCCGATTGAACGCTGATTTAAATGCTTCTCCTCTATCAATATCTATATCTGCTGTTTCCCTCAGGAGTGCATCGTTTTCCTCGATTAGTGGCGGCGTTTTCGTTCCGACTTGGTATGTGTCGTACTCAACGGAGCCGACCGCTTCTACGCACCGCGTGGCGTATGAGTCGAACACAGACTTCTGCATGATCCCCTCACAGACCCAGCACTCACTATTCTCCGATGGCTCGTATGGCTCATCGGCAGCAAGCGCCGCAGCGACTCGTAAACTTCGACCGCGAACCGCATTCGTGAGACCAAAGCTCAACTCGGCAAACACACGCCCTAAACAAGCATCACACACTGGATCCTGTGCTGTAAGTGCGTTGGTCTCGCTGATAACGTCCATGTATGTCACTCGCGTGGCCGAGAGTTAGGTCTTATTGGTTGTTTCGCCTGTCGATGGCGAGGTTGCACGTGTGTATGACGCGCTGTTTAATTCTCCTGAGTCACTACATCAACTATCTGATGACTTCTGCGATTGAAATCAATGATCTACGGAAATCATATGAGGACGTGACCGCTCTTGACGGAATTAACCTTGAGGTTCCTGAGGGAGCCTTCTTTGGACTGCTGGGGCCAAATGGCGCAGGTAAAACAACATTTATCAATATTCTTGTCGGATTGGCACGAGCGACTGATGGCTCTGCGCGAGTCTTCGGACATGACGTTGAGAGTGATTATCGCCAGGCACGAGATAAAATTGGATTGGCCCCTCAAGAATTCAATGTCGATCGGTTTTTTCCAATCAGAGAAGTTCTTGAGCATAAGGCAGGGTACCACGGCGTCCCCGACTCAACCGCTCAAGATCGCGCTGAGAGTGTTCTGAAACGTGTTGGTATCTATGATAAGCGAAACACCAGATTTGACTGGCTTTCCGGAGGTATGAAACGACGGTTCATGTTGGCTCGCGCACTCATTACCGACCCTGACCTGCTGATTCTTGATGAGCCAACCGCTGGTGTCGATGTACAGCTACGTCGCGACCTTTGGGAGACCATCATTGACCTGAACGAACAGGGAACGACCATTCTCCTGACAACACACTATATTGAAGAAGCGGAGCGACTGTGTGATGAAGTCGCAATCTTGGATGCTGGTCAAGTCGTTGATGTCGCTTCTCCATCAACACTCATTAATCGTGGAACTGATGATATCGTCGTCCAACTCCGTGCAAAACCCGCTGCGATCCCGGATTTCACTAATATCAACTCTCGCGTGACTGAAACAGTGCTTGAGGACAGGCGACTTACCGTGACGGCAACTCGTGGCGGACTCGTTGCCCCGGAGGTTGTTCGTCGTCTTGACGAACAGGGCCACGAAATTATTGATCTCGAAATCAAGCGCACATCACTCGAAGAAATATTCGTTTCAATGACACGTGAAACAAGATCAGATTCCCCGGAGGCGTCCATACAATGAGTATCGATACAACTGGATTCGTAACGCTCCTTCGACGCGAAACCCTTCGATTTCTCCGCCGCCCTCGGAACACATTTATCCCAGCGTTCATCACAAATGTACTCTATTTTTCAGTATTTGGAGTCATCCTCGGTGAGCGGATCGATCAAATCGCCGGTGTCGAGTATATTCTATTTATCCTGCCAGGACTGGTGGTGCTGGGAGCGATATCGAACGCCTTCGAGAATGCATCCTTTACTATCTTTCACGGCCGGTGGAATCGTTATATTGAGGAACCACTCACTTCGCCACTTTCATATCAGACCATGGTCGGCGCATATGTTCTCTCTTCGGCATTCCGAGGTCTCATCGTTGCTGTCTTGGTTGCCATCATTGGTGCATTCTTTACGCCTGTCGGCGTGGCTCATATAGGCTATCTTCTCTCGTTTGGCGTCGTGATCACGCTACTATTCGCCAGCCTCGGTGTTGCTGGAGGCCTATGGGCAGATGACTTTGACGACCTTACGATGATGAATCAGTTTATTCTCCGACCACTCGTTTTCTTTGGCGGTGTTTTTTATTCGCTCAACGAACTTCCACCGTTGCTCCAGCAGGTTTCATTGGTTAATCCAATGATCTACATGGTCAATGGAGTTCGATTTGGATTCTTAGGTGTCAGTGAGGTTGACCCGGGTCTCTCACTTTTGATACTGACTGTCATGACGCTTGCTGTCGTCGCTGGAGATATTATCTTGTTCCAGCGTGGCTACGGGTTGGCTGACTAATCGACTGCGTCTCAGTATCAGCAAATTCGCTGGCGACTTTTTGTATGCAAACTGAGTAGCAAACAATTGGCGTATGGATCGTGATTCTACAACATCTGCAGCAGTGAATACGACAGTGATTATCGCCGCTGTTGTGGCCGTCTTGGTAAGCGCAGTGCTCGCGCCTGTCGCATATGATTTCGCCCAATCCTCACAATCAGAGGGGACAGTCTCAGTTGTCAGTGTCTCTGGACCAATTACGGACAGTCGTGTTGATTCGATTGCTGAGGATCTCCGCGAAGTGCGACAGAACGACTCCGCAAAGGCGGTCGTGCTCAAAGTTGACAGTGGTGGCGGTGCAGTTGGACCAAGTGAACGACTATATCTGGAGGTGCTCCGGACAAGTAACGAGATGCCAGTCGTCGCCTCTGTGCAGGGATTTGGTGCCTCGGGGGCATATTACGGTATGCTCCCTGCGAATGAGATATTCGTTTTATCTTCCGCACAAGTCGGCAGCGTCGGTGTGATTGGAAGTGCAGGCACTGTGCCGATTCCTGATAGCATTATCCGAACTGGTCCCGACAAGGCGCAACCAACGACAGAGCAGCGTCGACAGCAAATTGAATCACTCAAACGACAATTTGTTAATCGTGTCATGGATCACCGCAAGCAGAATCTAACGATTAGTCGCGAGCGTATTGCATATGCGCGGACATATCTTGGGCCACGCGCTGTCGAAATCGGATACGCAGACTCGATAGGCGAACTACCCGCAGCAATCGACCGTGCCGCTGAACTCGCTGACATGGAAAGTTATGACATAAATCGCAAAGAGCCGCCACAGACGCGCGGTTTTATTTTCGCTACAGAAGTTAATGATCGTATACAGCTATACAGACAGCCAATGAACGGCGAACAACCAGTCCCAGTGAAACGACCACTCATGATCAATCAGGTCCCGTATCATGATCCGGGGGTGAGTCACAATGCAAGCCGGTGAGTTCAAACGTCCCTTGCAGGTGTTTGTCGGTATTGTGATTATTGTGCTTATCGGAGCAGTTGCTCTGCCATTCGTCACAGGCACTGCTTCGCCAGCAGCCGATAACTTAGCATCACAACAAACTGATCAGTCATCGGTTCGCGTGGCCGATTACGCGAATCGCTCGGCTGAGACTGGCACAATTGAACTCGATCAGACTCCACAGTCGAAGACGATACTAATTGACCGCGCACACGGAAATCAACTTGATGATGAAAAACTCTCCACGATGGTGAATGCACTTGTCAAGGCCGGACACGAAGTACAGATTGCATCACAAAGCCAAGCAAGAGGCTCAGCGTGGAACGAGTCACTCCGTGGTGCCGATGCGCTGGTCGTTGTCAACCCAACAAAGACATACACACAAGCACAGTTAGCTGGAGTACGAGAGTTTGCCAACGGGGGTGGTCGTGTGTTATTATTAGCCGATCCGTCGAGTGTCTCTACCGGCGGGATTTTTGGATTTGCGACGCGCGAGCAGTCAACTCAGTCCACAGCACTCACCTCAGCACTCGGTGTCTCTGCCCAGTCGGGATACTTGTTCAATATGAACGAGTATGAAAACAACTTCAAAGGCATCTACGCAAGTGGTGTGAGCGGACCATTAGCTGACGGCATCGACCGAGTTGTGCTCCGAGATGCGGTCTCTGTACAGAGCGCATCCGGCCAGACTGCGCTTCGCACGGGCGAGGACACAAGACGCGAGTCGACTCGTCGACAAGATGCATTCTCTGTCGCTGTCACAACGCGGAATGTCGCATTTATTGGTGACTCAGACTTCCTCGCTCCACAGTCTGTTTACACAGCTGACAATGAAGTGTTGGTCGGGAATACACTCAGTTTCCTGATAACCGGTAAGAAGCGCCCTAACGTTCCATCAGAGCCCGAACCAGAGAGTGAGCGCGGCGCGCCAGTGCCATCAGGCCCGTCAGGCCCATCGACCCCTTCTGGGGAGACAATCACTCCGCTGCCTCGATAGACCACATCCTTTTTATATGACTGGGTCGTTCCCGTTGCACAGTTGATGGGACAGTATCATTAGCCACGATGTGTCAATAATCAAAATACCACTATTTCCAGTATTTCTGCCACTATAAGAAGTGCCAATCCATATTTGAGCATATCATTGCCCGTTGACTTGGTTTTCAGTCCCCATCGATCGCATTGCACTTCCCGAAATAGACTCATCAAGCCAGGTTTCATCTTGAGACTCTGTCGCCTTTCAGCCTGGACACTCGTGTTCTGGGAGATGGTATCCCATCAGTGCGTATATCCACAGGAATTACACTCAGACGGACCTCTCAGTAATTCATTACACACCGTACACTCCAACTCTTATCACACACCAACCCATGATGATGTTTCTTAGCTCAGATTATACTCACTCTTGCTGATCCCTGAGTTGCTACTGGCAGTGATTTTACACTCTCCCGTTGCGTCATCGCTGTTCATCTTCAATATTGGTAGAGGTGGCGACGAGACTGATCGTTAAAACTGTATTCTGGCTTGATGCGCCACACGGGATGACAGGCCGTCGGAGATAGCCGATTTCTGTCACTGCTCAACTTCGTACGCACGACGACATCTATGTGTCACAGCGACCAGCAGACATGACTCGAAAATCGCGCCCTCACTCATCAAGCGGAACACCACTGAAGTGGCGGGTTTCCTCAACGACAAAGGGTATGATGACCAGAATATTCGTATGTGAGCGCGTGAAAATGGTGTTCTTCCGCTCATCAAGCATAAAAAATTTTCGTCGCCCCACGACGCGTGAAACCCTCGACTGGACCCCGACCTCAACGGTCAACGGGGCCAGGACGAGACGGTGACGTCTCGTGTTAAACGGGAATATCGCTCATTCGTCCGCTCACGGCACTGGTGGAAGCAGTTCTGTGAGCTCGTCGTCGGCTGTCTTCTGCACGATATCAACAAGACGCCCTGAATGTTAGATGTGGAGTGGAGTATAATTTGAAGGCTTAGCTAAACAAATCGTGGCAAGGAACTCAAAAATATGTTCCAAGGCCAGTTCCGATTGTAGTACCGACGGCGATTTTCATACAGGTTTGCCAAGACTGCGAGCTGAAGCTATAGAGAAGGAATCCAACGGGAACCGATCCGATAGCCGCAGCAGCCCAGTCTGGCATATACTGAAATAGATTCACCCAGAGGTAAAGCACAGTCACACTGACTCCGCAAATAAAGGCAAAAATACGGCTCCACTGAAACTCGGACCAGTTTGGCCCATCAGATGGGGTGCCCATTCCAAGAAGCTCACGCCTGGAAGGCATACTTAGAACTCTGTCTTCTGGCGAATATAGTTTTCGTAGCACATCAGTTGTAGTCGAATATCAGAATCACAATATGTTGAACTATTCGCAGGGATGAAGCGACCATCTATCTACACGCCCATTTCACGGCTGTTTGACGGATTAATTGTTGATTCGATCGAATTTCAACAGAGCCTCAGATGTTTCAATATTCAACCGAGATACCTATTTGAACTACTGTTCCGTACTTTGCTCACCTAACTATGTGATGTTCGTTCGTTGAGGAGAGCGGCTTCCATGATGTTGCTGCACCACAGCAGGAAGTTAATTCAACAGTGCACGGTTTGTGAACTGGTTCATTCACAGCTCCAAGGTGAGATAATGGGCTTCACACACTAGTTTTCACATGTTGCGCATGCTCACCTATCCTCACCTCTCCGTTCAAATTATTTCTCATCGTATCATCATAAATCGTCTGTGGACGGCTGTATCCCCTCCCTACTCGTTCGTTTCGCTCATTCGTTAAGAGGTTTCACTCATTCGTTAAGAGAGTGGACTTCGCCTCATACTGATTAAAATACGCTCAACGCGTTGCATTGACCACGCCACAAACCTGCTACTTTCTGCCGGTTATGCGACTCTATCGAATGAGCCGTTGTGCATTTTTTGACACTGAGTGGTTCACATGATTTACGTCCACATCACCTGGCTATGCATAGCCAACAGTCAGGTATGGCTGAGAATCAAACAACTGTCCCTTCAGGTTATGTCGTCTTGAGATTCACAGAGCAGGCGCTTATGATAGGATGAATACTGCGGTTGAGTCCGCAGACACTCCATACAACTCTCTCGATTTTCATCAAAACTCAAGCCGGATACCTCGGGGCTTGACCCCGAGGCAGCTGACCGCACAGAACTATATTGATACAGCTGGGTTTTTGCCTCATGAGTGATCGACGCACCACCCCCGCCATAGCGGACGACTCGCGGTTTGCGGTATCGCTCAGTGGCTGTCAGGTCGATTCAGAGACCCGGTGTGCTCACTGGGACGGCACGCGTGATGTTCTGGCAATTAAATTTCAATGCTGTAAATGTTTTTTCCCGTGTTTTCAATGTCATGAAACCTTGACCGAGCATGAGTCAACTCAGTGGCTATCAACAGAGTTTTCCAAGGAAGCAATACTATGTGGACATTGCCGAACACAATTTTCAATTTCGGAGTATATTGAGACATCGGAGCAATGTCCCTCCTGTAGTCATTCATTTAATCTGGGCTGTCAGAATCATTGGGATCATTATTTCGAAATAGGTTCATATTAATTCAAATAGATCATAACCAGTCATGGGAGCAATTGGCTCTTCGCCTCTAAACCCGCCCTAACGCATGAACAGCGGATAGAATTTCTCGTCGACACAAGAAGAGTCAAAAAGAGCAGCCCCTTCCACTACTCACCTGTTCGATAGGATAGATTCAATCTTACACATGCAGCTACGGCCTTTGAGTGATGAGGCCAACATGTAACAGAAC
This sequence comes from Haloquadratum sp., assembly GCA_028275165.1. GTDB lineage: Archaea > Halobacteriota > Halobacteria > Halobacteriales > Haloferacaceae > Haloquadratum. Next base: position 4,807 of record JAQCNF010000165.1, on the reverse strand, counting down.
TGCCGGTTGGCGGGAAAGCTCATTTGTGCCACTTCTATTGAACAGCATACTCAGGAGCAAGGATTGGTGGGTTGTGAACTCGTATACTCACACAGAGTTAGGGCTCCGCCGGATACAGCCTGCTCAAGATAATGAGGCATATCACGTGCTAAAGATGGTGATATAGATAATCAAGGACATGAGAGACAGACTAAGCGTAGTCAGACTAACTACAACACCGCTCACTATATCTTGAACCTCATGAAAACTCTTGATATGTACGTGGAGATAGTATATTCCCGTAGCAACTGCCAGCGGAACAATAGTGAATCCAAAGAGATGCGCGTCTGCCATCGTCGGAGTCGGAAGAACGAAGCCTGAGAGTCCATAGAGCGCGCCAACGGCAACGGTTGGGTGAGCCATTGAACCCATATCGGAGTGACTGAGAGATGTCGCAGTGAGTACACCCACCCATACGATCAGAATTTCGACTGCAGTGATTGCAAGGAGGTTTACTGTTGAGTGTGTACTCAAGACAATACGTGTAAGGAATGTATCAAATCGGAATGGAGCGAATAGCGGGGGTGGAACAGCCATGAATACGTCACCAAATGGATGAATAATAAGACCAACTCCTGCTGCCACCGCTATCCATTGTGCGCTTACCTGTGTCTGAGTTGAAAGATAGAGCCCAACCACAGCAATTGTCACAAAATAAATTATTACGACAGCCGCTGCCTCAAGACCAACGGACTCAAAGTACGATACAGCAATCAGCATAATTCCACCCCCTGTTCCAACTGCGAGAATGGGTGTACGACGATTGCTGCTGCCACTCACTATTGTCGCCACCGTCCAAGCGATGAGCGCTCCAGTGACAGCCACTGGCAACGGGTGTGTCACTATTCGATGGACATTGTTAGCAACACCCCAAAATGCATTCCACCCAATCGCTGTCCCCTGTCCAGTAGCAAATAGATAGCTCACGGCGGCATAGAAAATATCCAGATCCGGTAATACACCAAAACAACCAGCGATCATACCGATGGTTAGAGCACGGGATTGCTTGACACCTGCCACCACTGCAATACTAGTAGCCAAAACGAATGCACTCACTTCGTGACCAATAAACATCGTAATGTGCGATTATGTCGAATGGGGATACCGATCTTTAGATTAGTGTCACAGTTAGTACTGCATTCATCTGCCTGCGTTTTATTTGACTCTGTTTGCTACCTATATATATGACACCTGTGGGCTTTGACCATGTAAAATTACAGATTCCTGCAGATGGCCTCAGCGATGCGCGACGATTCTACGAAGAAGTGCTTACACTCCCACTTGAGGGGGTTGACAGGTATCGATCTGGAGAGAAACCGTTTGTCTCTGCTCGCATCTCCCCCTCAAGTGTCATTCATATCGAACCAACAGCTGAGTTCGAGATGCCTCAGCAGACACACTATGACCATCTTGCGGTTCGTTTTGAAGAATCAATCGAGACGATACAAACACATCTCCGCAATCACAGCATTCCAATTGATCGTGAACTTACTCCATTGGGTGCAACCGGTGTCGCCCCAGCGGTATACGTTACCGACCCATTCGGTTATCGGGTTGAGATCAAAGCAACTGCCAACACGGGCTCTTCCGAGTCATTTTAAATTCACCTCCCGGTATGACAGCTGTCTATGTGGCCCGACAACGTCAAAACACAACGATTATCTCCTACAATAACACCATTTGAGCCAAGACAATCGCCTGACCTGAGTGTTGGTCCGCTCCATTCTGGACGGTGACCGTTGATTCGGCCGGGGAACTGCTGAATATCTCGCCAGAACTGTCGCTCTGCGGGCCCAACTCATTTGTCACACGATTTAATCCTCATATGAAATCAGTTCGAGCCATTACACCACCACGTGGTAGCTTGTTGATCATCGCCGGCTTGTCGCTATTTACGCTTTCACTTCTTATCGGAATCGTAGCCGCGCCAAATATTGGCGTTGCAAGCGACGAAAATCGACAGACACTGGTTGGATCACAGGGCGGCGGACCGGGGCTACATGCGGCTGGGTCAGTGTATCTCATTGATAATAATTCAGTAGCTTGGCAGACGGCAGACACAAGTAGTTACTTTGATGTGACACACCAATCCGATGGCACGGTTCTTGCAGCGTTTATGCAAAGCGACCAGACCGACTGTGGTCCTTACACGTCACCCTGCGCACGGACGGGCTTTCGAATAATCGAAGATACAGATGCAGATGCCAACACGCAACAATCGGCTGTTGAGACGATCCATAGCTTTCCGGTTCGCACCCGCGCAAACAGTGAGGTGCATGATGTCGAACCACTGGGTGATGGCCGTTACCTGTTCACTGACATGGACGCTGAGCGAATCGCAATTTATCAAAATAGTTCAATTCAGTGGCAGTGGAATGCCAGTGAGTATTATACCGCTCCAGACAACCCGACCCGTACTGACTGGTTACACATTAACGATGTAGATGTCATCTCACCTGGTCGCTATCTCGTGTCTGTTCGAAATGCCAATCAACTGGTGGTCATTGAAAAGAACAATGGAATCACCGAAGTCATCAATGCAGACTTTCCCGGTGACACGGAGGGCGATCCATCTCTCCTTCGTCAACAGCACAATCCCCAGTGGATAGATAACGAGACAATACTGGTCGCAGATAGTCATAATGATCGCATCATCGAACTTCGCAAGCAATCAAATGGTGACTGGCGTGTTGGATGGGAACTCACAAGTGCAGAGGGTATTGCTTTCCGCTGGCCGCGTGATGCAGACCGACTGCAAAATGGCAACACACTCATTACTGATTCACTCAACAAACGTATTGTTGAAGTCAATCGGACTGGGGAAACTGTATGGAGTTATCAGACATCACAAGTTCCATATGAAGCAGACCGACTGCCTGCGGGAGAGAGAGTGGGTGCGGTGGCATATACTGAAGCAGATACAGACCTATCACCATCTTCGTCCGAACGCATTCCCATCATCTCGTTCTTGCTGACTATTATACAGACCGGTGTACAGACCCCATACTGGTTCAGTGAAATTCACGTGATAGTTGGATTGGTCTCTCTCGGACTGTGTGGAACAGGAACAGTGAGATTCGTTCGCTGGCAATTACAGCGGTGATATCAGTTCATTCATACTTTTGCCGGGATATAGTCTGTTCATGACCTCTGATCAGGATGAATTACGCTGGGAAACACAGGACAGTCAGACAGTATATCGCTGCCCTGGGTTTCAGGTTCGCGAGGACACAGTAACATTTCCAGATGGTCGATCTGGCAGCTTTCATTCAGTAGAAGAGCAACCGGCTGTTGTCATTCTCGCATTTACTCCAACTGACGAAGTTATTATTATCGACGAGTGGCGGCAGGCCGTCGGTCGAGTCAACCGAGGACTCCCTGCGGGGACACGGGAGTCGAGTGATTCAGATCTCCGTGAGACCGCTCAGCGTGAACTTCGCGAGGAAACTGGGCATCGGGCCGCCGAAATATCGAAGCTATGTGAGGCTGAACCAGCGAATGGGTTATTAGATGCATCACATCACTACTTCGTCGCCAGCGGGTGCGAACCTACTACTGAGCTTGATCTTGATGATAACGAGTCTATACGTGTTGAAACAGTTCCATATGCCCGATTCAGGACAGCAGTGAAAGAGGGGTCAGTTCGAGATGGCCGGGCAATTTTGGCTATTTCACATTATGAGTTGACCCACGGGTCGTGACTAAGCGGTCGTTCAATGAATCTGGCCGAACAGTTTTCTGACGCAGTAACTGACAATATTGTGTGACACGTTCTGACCGCTCAAGTAATACACCGCCCACAAGCGGTTCTCAGACACAATCTGCTGATGCTTCCTCAAAATGGTGGATAGCGCTCGTCGCAATTGTTACTGCCATCGCGATTGCACTCATCGGGACCACCGCTGGTGCTGTGTTAGTCGTCATAACGACACTGGCTCTCAGCAGCACTGGAGTAGATGTACAACCTCTCTCAGAAATACTGATATCGCTGGTAATGGCAACGGGCTTGGGATTTGGTGGGGTCGCCGTAGGATATCTTCGCTATCGTGGGCAAAGTATCCGGTACGTCGGTCTACACTGGCCTTCATTGAAGGACATACTTGTTGCGTTGGGTGGATACATATTTTCATTCATCCTTGCGATGAGTGCTGCCGTGTTGATTACACTCACAGGCACCGAGGCCGCATCAAACTCTGCAGCAGAAGCAGGCCGCGCGAATCCTGAGATTCTTTTATTGCTCATCCCAGCCTCATTTCTACTGATTGCTCCGGGCGAAGAACTGCTCTTTCGAGGGATTGTCCAGTCCACACTCCGAGAAATTCTCTCCGCGCCGCTTGCGATTGCTCTAGCCAGTTGCATCTTCGCAGCAATCCACTACTTTTCACTCATGGGCGCTCCCCGAGCCAGGTTGGTTAGTATAGCTGTTCTGGTGCTTCCAACGCTTATTTTTGGATCTGTATATGAAATAACAGATAATCTTACTGTCCCAATTTTAACACATGGAGCGTACAACGCGACGCTATTCTCAATACTGTATCTCCAGTTCGCCTGATCACAACGGGCATGGAAATATCTCTCTTTCTGGCTGTCCTCCAGTGAATAAAACGTGGGGGGGACGCATAACAACAGGCAAAAGACAGTTTATGAGATCAGCAGTCAAATAGGCCAATTGTGTCGTCGCTACCGGCTCAGCAGCGTTCTGGCCCCGAGAGACATCCGAGCGACACCGAACACAACAGTTAGAATAGTCATCTGGTGCGAGCGGTGT
>JAQCNF010000163.1 GCA_028275165.1 Haloquadratum sp. | reverse complement strand
CTGTTTCTACGACTAACGCACCAGGAAATTGAATGTCAACTGCTTCCCCTACGATAGTCGCCTCTGTCGTGTCAACTCGCACTTGCTGACCAAGTGTGGCTGCCTGTGCTCGCCACTCATGTAGAATGGTTTCCCCGACACGTTGGTATGTTTCTTCATTACCCAGAGTCGTGAGTGAATGAAATTTTTCCAAGATTGCCTGTAAAAGCTCGCGCCGATTGACAGTACCTTTCGTCGACAGACTCACAGACCCGGGTGGAAGGGCAGTTGGGTTCACATTCGCGTTGATACCCATCCCGATAATTAGCCAAGAGACTCGATCTGTTTCGCCTGCGCTTTCTGTTAAGATTCCTGCAACTTTGTGTTTCGACTCGCCGATGAGTACATCGTTTGGCCACTTGATTGTAGCGTCGTATCCACTCGCCGATAGTGAAACTGAGATAGACACCGCCGCGGCGAGTGTATACATCGGAAGGTATGAGAAGGGGCAATTCGGTCGGATAATGATGCTTGCCCAAATCCCTCCGCGTGGTGACTCCCAAGAGCGGTCAAGTCGACCGCGCCCGCCTGTCTGTTTGTCTGCAACAACAACGGTGTTTGTTCTGCCGGCCTCAGCGAGTTGTCGACCGCGAATGTTCGTGCTGTCAATTTGATCGAAATAAATTATTTTGTACGGCGCGTCAAGTCCATAACGTATCGTCGGCGCTGTGTAGCCTGATATCTCAGCAACTGTGTATCCCTCTGGTGTACTTTCGATCGTGAAGCCCTGATCTCTGAGTTGCTCGATATATTTCCAGATTGCGGCCCGTGAGATATTCAATTGACTCGCCATTTCTGGGCCGCTGATAGGCCCCGTTGAAAGCAGCGATAAGAGGGTAGTTAGTGTCTCATTCATCTATATATTAGTCATGAGGGCAACTCAGATGAATTCCCCTATCCTGCTCACGCTGACGCACTCGCTGAGGGAGGGACTTGCTGCTTCCAAGACGCGCTCTGCAGGAACTGAGGGGTTCCAGTCTCCACAGGTGCACCTTCGGAGCAGCCCATCTTTCGTGTCTCGGTAGGGTGAGTTCTGTGGGGCAGCGCACGTTTCTTGTCGCGTTCTCACGCTGTCCGTGACTGGAGACTTCGCAAGGAGCGAGCCACTCCAGCTGGAACGACGAGCGAGTCGAAGTCCACAGGTCGAAATGGTCATGTGCGGTTCGCTTGCGCATCCCCCGATAAAAATGCTTGCGTGGGCCTGTGAGACAGCCACCAAGACGTGCAATGAGAAGCGAAGACGACGCTGTATCCCTTCTTCCTACTCCGTTGCTTGAGTGAGAGAGGAAGCTTAGCGTCTGCGGTCAACTAAATTTAACGAGGACATCGCCAATATCGACACTGTTGCCTTCCTGTATCATCACCCTTTCTATAGTTCCGTCACGGTCTGCGAGCACATCGTTCTCCATTTTCATGGCCTCTATCACACAAATGGTCTCACCAGCCTCTACCGAGTCACCTTCCCCAACAGAGACAGAGAGGATGGTCCCTTGCATCTCAGCGGTGATTTCCTGGCTATCACCGCTCGTTGCACTGGCGGTATACTGTGGGTCAGATGAGGGGCGAGATACCCGACGGGGAGGGCGATCTGGTTCAGAGCTGTCTGAGTCCGAACTCAATGATTCTATCCCAGAGACAGCGACGTCGAAGCGCTTATTATTAACCTCAACAACCATCTTGTGGGTATTTGTGGTGTTAGGATCCGATACCGCTGCATCTGTATCTGAACTGAGTTGATTGACTGCCTGTGTAATTGTTTCGGCATCGACAACAGTGTCAAGATAGTCTGTGGTATGTGTTCCCGACCTGAACTGTGCGTCAGTCAACATGAGCCGGTGAAACGGAAGAAGTGTCTCAAGACCTTGAATCCGATATTCGGATATAGCACGTTCTGAGCGTGCTAAGGCGGTTTCCCGATTAGGGCCAGAAACTATCAACTTGGCAATCATCGAATCATACTCGCCACCTACCTCGTCGCCCTCATGTACAGCGTCATCAACCCGGACTCCTAATCCACCGGGTGGGTCATACGTTTCTAAGCTGCCTGTCGCAGGAGCAAAATCATCCGCGGCGTTCTCAGCATTAATTCGATACTCGATAGCATGTCCGGTGAATTCGATACTGTCTTGAGAGAATGTCATCTGCTCACCCGCGGCGATACGAAGCTGCCATTTGACGATATCAATCCCCGTTAACTCCTCAGTGACAGTGTGCTCAACTTGAATACGGGTGTTGACCTCCAGAAAATAAAACGGTGGGTCCTCTTCACTCGCCTGCTCATCAACGAGGAATTCGACAGTGCCTGCATTCACATATCCTGCTGTCCGAACACCACGTCTGGCTGCCGCCCCGATTGATTCTCGGACTGTCTCACTCAACGCAGGCGAAGGTGCTTCCTCAATTACTTTCTGGTGTCGACGCTGTAACGAACAGTCTCGCTCGCCTAAGTGACGAATATTTCCGTGTCTATCGGCAAGTATTTGAACCTCTATATGACGGGGAGACTGCAGGTATTTTTCGACATAAACAGTCTCGTTATCAAAATACGCCTCACCCTCTCGTTTTGCGGCCTCAAGTTGCGGTTCAATATCTGAAGAGTCAGTGACGACCTTCATTCCACGTCCGCCGCCGCCTCCATCGGCCTTGATTGCCACCGGATAGCCGTATTCGTCGGCTATCTCAGCGACCCTTTCAGCACGTTTGACAGGTTCTGTTGTGCCCGGAACGACAGGGACGTCAGCTGATTGCATGGCGGCTCTGGCACTCGTCTTTTCACCTAATTGCTCCATCGCATCTGACGATGGCCCGACCCAGGTGATATCAGTTTGCTCAACTCTGCGAGCGAACGACGCGTTTTCAGCCAAAAATCCATACCCAGGGTGAATTGCATCAACCTCGGCGTCTTTGGCGGCTTTCATCACCGCCCGCTGGTCTAAGTATGACTCTGCTGCTCGCGCAGGACCGATATGATAGGCCTCATCTGCGTATCGGACGTGTCCCGCGTGGCGGTCTGCTTCGCTGTATATTGCTACCGTCCGAATGCCTAAATCCCGGCAGGCACGCATCACTCTGACAGCAATTTCACCACGGTTAGCGATGAGCACTTTATTGAACATTTTACCCCACGTATTCTAACCTGGAACCTCTATCTATCGATTTTGGACGAACTAATCTTCGACAACTGACGTACATCGACTGATCACGTACTGAACGATCCTCATGTACTACCTGCTTGTGGAGGCTGCTTGACGTGGAGTTTCCTGTTTCCACGACATGTGTGTATCCCCGATTGCATCAGATACCTCTAGCACTGTCCTGAAGATGCCCTGTGCTGTTGAGGCGGTGTTTTGAGTGTTAGCTGTCAACTCTATGATTAAATTCATACTCGGCTCTTCGGCAGTCATCAAAGCATACCCTATGCGTAGTAACGAAAGAACTCTTCGGGGGAACTGGTGGCGTTTTCGCCTCCATAGTGGCACTCAGCAATTCTCAGACGCTTTTTTTATCGCGCTTATCTCTTCAACGACTCACGCCCAAGATGCTCCCGATCGGCTTGGAGGTAACCATACTGGCAGCACATCCATGGCGCGGGTGCACTGACGTACTCTGTGCGCATAATAAAGATAATCTGCTTTTTGATGGAGCGTAGGCGTGTATGATGGTGGAATCCAAACGACCTTATGCAAGAGGTGCACACCCGCATCATATGAGCGTACGCGTGGGCATACTCGGCGCGACCGGTGCAGTCGGACAGCGGTTCATTCAGTTACTTCAAGACCATCCAACGTTCAACCTCGTCGCAGTGACAGCCTCCGAGTCGAGTGTTGGAAAGAGATATGACGATGCGGCAAAGTGGCGCATCGAGACACCCATTCCGGAGGAGATTGGTTCGATGGTTGTCACAGAGACGACGCCAGAGGCACTGCCGAGTAGTGTAGACTTGCTTTTTTCTTCACTGCCATCAAGTGTTGCTGCAGAGGTCGAACCAGATTTCTTGGAGGCAGGATATGTCATTTCATCGAATTCCTCGAACGATCGAATGGCATCAGACATTCCACTGACGATTCCGGAAATCAATCCGGGTCATCTTAAACTCATCGAGCAACAACGAATAAATCGAGGGTGGGACGGTGCGCTCGTGAAAAACCCGAACTGTTCGACAATCACTATGATGCCGACGTTAGCTGCACTCCAAGAATTCGAAATAGACTCTGTCCATGTCTCGACATTGCAAGCTGTGTCTGGAGCAGGATACTCTGGAGTCACCTCAATGGAAATTATCGACAATGCAATTCCACATATCGGAGGTGAAGAAAATAAAATGGAGTCCGAGTCGCGGAAAATACTCGGATCATTCACTGGAGCGAATGTAGAGCTGCATTCGATGGACGTGATTGCATCGTGTAACCGTATCCCAACGCTTGATGGACATCTTGAGAACGTGTTTGTTGAAACGAGTCAATCGGTCTCCGCAGACGAGGCTGCTGATGCGATGCAGTCATATAGTGGCACATCGCTATACTCTTCACCAGAGCAACTAATCAACGTGTTTGATGACCCGATAAGACCACAGCCACGGCTTGACCGCGCTCGTGCTGATGGAATGCAGATTTCCGTCGGAGGCATTCAACAGACAGCTACTGGAATCAAATACAATTGCCTTGCTCACAACACAATTCGAGGGGCTGCTGGCGCCTCGCTACTTAATGCGGAATTACTCGTTGACGCCGGGTGGGTTTAGGAGACAGCCTCTCGGATTAAACGACCTGATTTCGCAGCGATTCATTTGCCTCAAGCCGCGCTATATTCTCAGCGACAATATCAGCTAAGCGGTCCCAGTATTTCGGAGTATGGCCTGCATTGTGGGGGGTAATAAGGACGTTTCCGAAATTCCATAATACATGATCTGGAGGAAGTGGCTCCGGGTCTGTGACATCCAACATCGCGCCACGTATTGCGTTTGTCTGAAGAGCGGTGACTAAATCATCTGTATTGATGACAGGACCTCGTGCGACATTGATAATGACTGTTTCAGGAGGCATCGACCGAAACAAGTTCGCATTAACAAGTTCGCGGGTGAGTTCTGTTAATGGACAAGCTAATACGACATATTCAGCGTGTGAGACAGCTTTATGTACTGCCTCAGTGTTACCTAATTCAACAACGTCTTCGACTGGGCCACCCTTCTGAGGGGAGTGCCGAACGCCTATTCGATGCACATCAAACGATTGTAGATGTTCGGCGACTGATGTGCCAATAGCCCCAAGACCAATGATAGTAACTGTTGAACCGGTGAGTTCCTGTGTCTGATACGAGCGCCACTCGTTAAACTGTGCACGGCGATTGGCTTGGTGAAACCCGCGTGCAAACGAGAGAATACCGCCGAGCACATATTCTGCAACGTTAGGCCCATGGACGCCGGAGGCGTTTGTCACAGCAATTTTGTTTGCTTCAAATTCGTCAAGTGACAAGTGTCCCGTTCCGGCAAACACACACGCAAATAGTTCTAAGTTCGTCGCTATCTCTGGTATCTCCTCAGGGAGGGAGTATCCAGTGGCAACAGACGCTTGTTTTAACAGTCTGCGTTCTGCATCCGGTGTTTGCGCAGCGGTGACTGTCTGTTCAGCGAGGCGTTCTTGAAGACGCTCAGCGTATGCTGTGGCAGAGAGGCCATGGATTTTCTGTCGAAGCACGACGATATCTGTGTCTGAGTCCTTGGCAGTCATCAGTGTTAAATCGTATTCGACTGGGATAAATCTCAACCGCCCCGCGGGTCAGGAAGTTTATTACTGCCCACAAGCGGTTTTATACATGGAGCAATTCGACGTCGCGATAATCGGGGGCGGTCCTGCTGGTTCCGCTGCGGGGCATGCTGCCGCGTCGAACGGGGCGAGCGCGATAGTTATCGAAAAGGGGGTGCCACGAGATGATCGTAATGGGCAGATGGGCCCTGACTCGACTGATGCAGCCGGCATTCTGGACTATTGGGTCGATATCATGGGAATTCACCCTGATGAGATGCCAGAAGGGGTAATCCTCGATACACTCGACCGAGCTGAATTCATTGGCCCGACGGAGTCACTTACCATGGAATCGACGGGAATTAACTCGTCGTACGACCAGTTCGGATTCTGCATGCATCGAGCGAAATTCGACGACTTCCTTCGTTCGCGAGCCGAATCTGCGGGCGCGTCATATCGTATTGGCACGTCTGTTCGGTCGGTCGATACCGAGAGCCCAACTGCGCATCAAGTAAGGCTGGCTGATGGGTCTGAATTACACGCAAAAACCGTTATTTTAGCTGATGGTCCACAACGCCAGCTCACGAACCGTGTTCTCGATACGTTCCTGTCATTTGAGGTAACTGACCGGCTTTCGACTCGCAAGGCAAATCATATTGCATACCAGGAGCATCGCCGATTACCGGATGCAGTCGCCGCTGAGATTGATGGCGCAATCAAATTCTGGTGGGGACATATGCCAGGGCACACCGCGTATCCCTGGATCTTTCCAAATGATGATAATATTGCTCGTATCGGCTTGACAATGCCAATAGGACTCTCGCTTGAGGATATATCCTCACCAAGTGACTATCCACTACTATCAGCTGATGACACACAGTTACCACGGGGCTCAGAGTATATTAGACGTCTATTAGAGCAGGAATATGGCGATGAATATGATGTATCAAATGACTTCCCCGTCGTGACTGATCGAGGAAAAAAAGATGGAACGGAAACGTACGCTATCTCATCGACACGGCCAATTGAGTCACCAACACAAGCGGGCATTGCTGTCGTTGGTGGTGCAATGGGTGCCACGTCTGCGTTCCATGAGGGAGGAGATCACACAGCTATCCGGACCGGCAACATTGCTGGTGAACTCGCAGCGAATGGAAACATAGCAAATTACAATAATCGATGGAAAAACGAAATCGGTGACGAGGTGCTGCGAAATGCGGCAATGGCTGATATTGTCCGCTCGTATAGCCCTGACGATTGGGACCACGCCTTCGCCACTGCCCGGTCGCTGATCTCTGATACAGGCGGGTGGGAGATGTTTAAATTAAGCAATATTCGAGCAGGAATGAACGCAACGAAGCTATTAGGCGCGTATAAGATGGCAAAGTTCAGATTCCGCAATGGTCAATATGTGCAGTTAACTGAATCTGAATACGCTTTCTGAACTCCTCCAGCTGAGTTGACCCTACTCAGCCGCTGGCGCGGCTTTATTGATGATGATCCCGTTTCTATGATGTCGTTAGACGGTCCCTGACAACCTATGAGGTGGGTTCTCATAAACGCGCTTTCCCATCTACAACTTCGGAAACATCTGATGAAGTAAACAGGAGAACGCGGTCTCCACAGACGTTGACGAATCGCTCTGCGATCCGTTCGTATACCGGCACCCTTCGACTTCTGGAGAGACTATATCCCCTCGTTATTTCGCTCGTTGCTCGCTGGCGCGGATTGCGGTGTCGCCCGAAAATCGCCGCTCTTCGGGATCACGAGAATCTTCGATTCACGACCCCTTGAGGGGAGAGAGAGGCGGTTGAGCGCCTGCAATCAGCTAAACAAGCCGTTCTCTCTGTGAAGAACACCTTCGGCACGAGGTATGAATTGAGTTATACTCCCAGTACATGGCCATCTATACCGAAAGAGATTTTGAGTCACCAATTGTTTGATTATGTCCATACCCCTATGTCCGCGCCGGAGTGATTCCACACTGGAAGCGATGACTTGGCGATGAACCCGGGTATGGGACATACTGGTCCGTCCACACCATACCGTGGACCGCCCGACACGAGGGTTTCCCGGCTGACTCGGCTTGCTGCCCTGGGATGAGGCTGGTCGTTAGTGTTGCGGGCGACAATTTCTCTCATATTTAGCAGTCGTGAGAGTATCTTTTATGTGGCTATACGACGACCGGTAGGGAATCAAAATAATCACCACATATCGTCGCGGTGTTGATGGTGTCTCTATTACCGGTTGTTGTACCAGACTGGAACATTGGCCACCCAAATATAATTGTCGCCTCACACTTGGCAGACAATTCAACTGATTCGGGCCACACTCATGTGTTTTTAGACCCAATATATAACCCGAGAAGATCGCACCCTCTACACTAGTATCATTTGAACTGTGAGATGTTGATTTCATACTCAGTTTCGGAGAGGAAATGCGGCGATTTGCACGCGACGGCAGGCAATGCTATTCTTGGGAGAGAGAGCTGATATTCTCAATCTCGATAAATGCATATTTGCAGTCACTACATGCCCACTTCGTCTTCGTTCCCAAATGAACCTCCATTGATGCGGTCTTCCAGAACTGTGTATTCCCACACTCCGGACAAGTCACCTCACGTGTCTGACTCATACGGTTCAGTTTGTAACCACAATATTGAAATTACTGCTTTGCAGGACCTGCCGATGAGTAACCAGAAATTTACATACCATCCCTACGAAATTGATTCGTGGACAGAGAACGTCTTATTTTTGGGATTGCTTCTGTTTTCGCAGGCTTAACCACGTTGTTTGTGGTTTTGACACTCGCTTACTCATGGTTTTTTTCGATTGTTGCGCTCCTATTTGGTGTCGTTACATACCTCCTCTGGTCTCACGCAAGTGGACGTCTCAAACAACGTGTCTGGCAGAAAAAAGTGTCCCAGCGGCAAGAATATAACACAGTCACGGGCGAGTTTCGCACAGATAAACGAAGGACACGACAGTATTCCACGGTCTCGGCTAACCCATCGCTCTCAGAGGCTGAGGCGTATCGTCGACTTAAACTCACACCAGATGCTGATCAAGAGCGGGTCAAGGCTGCCTACCGAGAGCGTGTCAAGCAGGTACACCCTGATAGAAATGCTGGAAACGAGCGAGAATTCAAAGCAGTGACTGCGGCATATGAGCGTCTGACAGAGTGATCTCGCCACTTTGAGCCATTGACAATCAAATTACGAAAAGCGTTATACTGTAACATGCCAAACAACATGTATGAGCGCTGACCGGGCTGTCTTACACGCAGCCCTTGAGCGCGGCGAGGAAGAAGATGGAAACATCGAGTTCAAAGAACGGCTATCGCGTGACGTTCACTTGACTGATGGGCGAATGGAGAGTTTGGTCGCACAGCTCCGTCATCGGGTGCTCTCAGGAGATGGCCACGCAACATATGTCCTCGGCGTCACCGATGCAGGTGGCATCGCTGGTATCTCAGAATCTGCATTCTCAGAAACGATGGAGGTCCTCTCAGTGGTTGCTGAAGAAGCCGGTGCACATGTCGAGAATGTTGAGACATGGGAGGTCGACGATACCCCGGATGCAGGTGTCGTTGGGGTTGCAACTCTGAGCGAGGGGTCGATGCTCAACGTCGATGATGATCATATTGTTGTCGGAACCGCTGGGCACGTTGACCACGGAAAGTCGACACTCGTTGGATCACTCGTCACAGGAACTGCAGACGATGGGCAGGGACAAACGCGCGGATTTCTTGATGTTCAGCCGCATGAAGTCGAACGTGGACTGTCCGCTGATCTCTCATACGCTGTCTATGGTTTCACAGATGATGATGCCGTCCATCTGGATAATCCCCATCGGAAAAGCGACCGAGCACGTGTTGTTGAGGAATCTGACCGTCTTGTCTCTTTTGTTGATACGGTCGGTCACGAACCGTGGCTTCGAACCACAATTCGCGGGTTAGTGGGCCAACGACTGGACTACGGTTTGCTCGTTGTTGCGGCAGATGATGGGCCGACGAAAACCACACGCGAACACCTGGGTATTCTCTTAGCGATGGAGCTTCCCACGGTCGTGGCGATTACAAAGACTGACATAGTTGAGACGGAGGCAGTCGAAACTGTCGAACGCGATGTGGAGCGGCTTCTGCGTGATGTTGGACGAACTCCGCTCCGTCTGGAACGGCATGGGATTGATTCTGCTGTTGAAGAGCTAAGCGACTCAGTCGTTCCAATCGTGCGGACGAGTGCAGTCACAATGGAGGGGCTCGGCCGACTGGATGCAATGTTCAGACAGCTGCCAAAAACAACTGCGGATGCTTGCGGTGACTTCCGGATGTACGTCGACCGGACATACTCAGTTACTGGTGTGGGTGCTGTTGCCTCTGGGACGGTTAACTCGGGGAGTGTCGAACCTGGCGATTCACTGCAACTTGGTCCAATGCCGGATGGGAGTTTCAAGCAAGTCGAAGTGCGCTCAATTGAGATGCATTATCACCGGGTTGACCGGGCTGAGGCAGGCCGAATTGTCGGGATCGCACTGAAGGGTGTTCGTGAATCGGAGATTGAGCGTGGGATGGCGTTACTGCCGGCCGCAGCCGACCCAACGCCAGTTCAGTCGTTTGAAGCTGAGGTAATGGTACTGAATCATCCAACGCGCATTCGCGATGGATACGAACCGGTCGTCCATCTTGAGACTGCAAGCGAAGCTGTCATTTTCCACCCCGAAGAAGGACAGCTACTTCCAGGGAGTACGGGTGATGCAGAGATTGAATTCAAGTTCCGACCATATCTTGTAGAGGAAGGGCAACGATTTGTGTTTCGAGAGGGTCAATCTAAGGGAGTTGGAACTGTTACTTCGATAGATATCTAGTCGACTTAGCGAGCGATTAAAACTCGCGTAGGAGCGTATTCTGAATATGGTCGCAACACCAGTTGTCATATTAGGAGTGCTCCTCTTTGGAGTGCAGTTGCTGTATTCAGGCCTGGACCTGATAAATCTAAGATACGGTGCTGAAAAATTGCGTTCTGCTGAATCATGGATCAGATCACGACTGGAAGTGTCGACGCCGGAGAAGATGATAGAGTATCAGCGGATCACGACAATCACATCTCGGATTCAATCGTGGGTCACCGTCGCGATTGTGTTTGCACTCGTTGCCTCAGGATTGTACGGCACGATTGTCACGCGACTAGCTGAGACTTCTATTCCGGTCGTCGCTCAGGGAATAACGGTTCTTGCTGGTGCAGTTGTCGGCTCACAATTGCTCTCAGCACCATTTGATTTGTATGAAACCTTCGTCATCGAAGAACGGTACGGCTTTAATAATCAAACACCGTTGCTGTGGCTTCGAGATAGATGTGTTGGAACAGCCCTGGGGTTGATTGCCGCTGGTCTGATTGGCGGAGCTGTATTGGTGATTATTGACCGACTACCACAGCTATGGCCTCTAGTTGGGTGGGCCGTCGTGATGACAGTCTCGATTCTGATGATGATTATCTATCCGCGTGTAGTCGCACCACTATTCAATGAGTTTGAGCCACTTAATTCAGGATCTGTTCGGGAGGCAGTTGACGATGTCTTCGATCAAGCTGGATTTCATTGCGAGCAAGTATATGAGATGGATGCAAGCAAGCGGTCGTCACATTCGAATGCTTACTTTATTGGGTTCGGGCAAGCCAAGCGAGTTGTCCTCTTCGATACACTTCTTGAACAGATGTCAACGACCGAGATGCAAGCTGTATTAGCGCACGAACTAGCGCATTGGAAGAAGGCACATATTTGGAAGCAACTTGGAGCCTCAGCGGCTCAGATGGGTATTCTCTTCGCTCTGCTCTGGTGGATAAGCACCGCATCATGGGTGTATGCTGCATTCGATCTGCCGTCAGTGACGTATGCAGCACTCGGTATCGGTCTCCTATTTGCTGGGCCAGGATTCAGCTTACTCTCACCGTTAACGAACCAATTATCGCTTCGACACGAGCGTGAGGCAGATGATTTTGCTGCAGAAACATTGAATAGTGCAACCCCAATGACACGCGCCTTGGAAACGCTTGCCGGAGAGAATCTACAAAATCCTTTTCCACATCCAGCTTACGCCGCGTTTCACATGACTCATCCACCGATTCCAGACCGTATCCGCCGACTTCACGCTCAGTTCGAGACAGCCGAAGATGACGCTACTGACTATGACTCGCTTCCATCAGGTTAATTATTGGTCGAATTCAAATGAGTCGATCAGAACATCAGGCTCGGTTGACCCGAACTGATGCGTCGGGCCGTCAATGATGTCGATTGTGACGCTCGCTGGGGCGAATACTGCCTCGTCAACGTCGTAAAAATTCCAGTCCACAGCGGCGAAGATCTCCTCAAACGGAGTTCCATACTCCTCTCGCGCACGCGAAGGGATCTCTGCAAATGCGGGATCATCTTCAGCAACGCTGAGATACACCTCACCGCCATATGCGAGCGCATCATTGGTCCGCCCCATCGCGATGCGCTCATCATAGCTCACGGGCGCGACAGGTGCTGATCCAGATACCGAGAGAATATTTTCGAGCGGGTACCCAAGTTCGAAAAGCCTGAACACAGCCAGTTCAGCGGCTCGTGCTGCTCCCGAGACACTACCAGCTATTGACCCAGTAGGGTAGATTGGAAGATACACGCCTGATTCGGGCACATCGGTCTGTTCAGCGATGTATGAAACGAGTTGCGTTGACGGTTGGTCGATTGTCTCGATTGTTAAGACTGTGAGATCAAATTCATCGAAATACTCCATTTCATGGAACTCATTCTCCTCTGCTACGAGTGCTCGAGCCGGACCCCCGCCAAGTCCCTCAAACGAGAACTCGTCATCAAAGCGTAGTTCCCAACCAGCCTTCTGTGAGCCTAAGAGCGAAATGGCTGGATGGTCACATTGCAGTTCGACGTACGGGAGGGGATTGTCTGCAAGATGACCCATACGTGTTTGAACAGTTGCCAATCCGGCTGTTTGTATCTCTGCTAGCAATAGTCCGGCCTCGATACCGCCAACTGCGTCGCGACCAAAGTCGAGAACTGTTGCCCCCGAGGGGAGTTCAGTGACAGATATTCGGAGTTCCTCAGCAAAGTCGAGTGCTTCATCGACTAATTCCACAGCCATCCGATTGAGCGAGTCCATGTTGAATCATGGGTGCTGACTGGGTTAAGAAGTTGGCTAGACTCAGCTGGGGGAGTTATCTGAGGTGCTAGCTGGGTACCGGCCAAGTTGATCAGCAACCGCAGATACTTTTTCCGATGCGTCGCTGGCAGAGTCTCGTTTATCATCAATCTTTAATACAGTGCTCACGCGGTCTGCTTCGACTGCTGTGTGCGCAGCCTCAACCGCTTCAAGTAATGTCTGAATATCGTCTGACTCGATAACAGTCCCCATTGGATTCGTCTCGTAACTCACCGCATGATTGTCGAGCGCATCGACAGCTTTAGCCACTTCACTGGCCATACTGTCTTCGATAACTGGTGCCACACTCAGTAATGCAATCACTGTCATATGTATTCTCAGAAGAAGTGCGCTGGCCGGGATTTGAACCCGGGTTGTGACCATGGCAAGGTCACGTGATACCACTACACTACCAGCGCTTTCACGACATGTTGAATGAATATTGAGTCACTGATAAATATTGCGAACGTCTCTACGCAGTGTGAGTTTGGAAAGAGTCATGAGACTGATTCTCAGGGGAATTCCCTTTCGCTAGCCTTTTACCGAGCGATTTGATATCAGAAACACAGTCAAGACGTGATACGGAACGGGCAGGTATGACATTAACACTACTCGTTCCATCCTCTGTCGTTCGCGAGACTGAAGATAAGCGGACAGCGACCCTGAAAATTGGGTACATCGCTCGCGCGGCAGCGGTGTTCCAAGCTGATTCACTCGTCGTATTCAACGATAAGGCCGGTGAAACCAGCTTCGCGGGTGAATTCGTTGAAACTGTACTCAGTTACGCGGCGACTCCGCCTACGCTTCGAAAGTCGCTCTGGGGACGTCGTGATGAACTTGAGTACGCAGGTGTCTTACCGCCCCTCCGTATCCCGTCTATGACCGGCTCTGAATCAGATGATTCAGAGTCGTTAACACAAGGAATCGTGACCGAGGTCGGATCTGAAGGCCGCGTTCGGGTCAATTGTGAACTACAACACCCAATCTCGCTCGTGCAACCGTCGACAATGACGCTCACTGAGGGAGAACGCGTTGCCATCAGAATCTCTTCGCGAGAACCAGTCCGGGCACGGCTCATTGATGAGCCACTACCGGGCTTCCAGGTCTCTCGTATGGACCTGTCAGACGCACTCAATCGAGATGAAGCAGGGGTTCGAATCGCAACCTCTCGACATGGCACTGCTATCACCCCCTCACTGATGTCCACGCTGTCTGCACGGCTAACGAATAAAGGGGCAACAGTGGTGTTTGGTTCACCTGGCCGAGGGCTTCCAGCCATCCTTGGGGTCGACGTACCAAGCGACCCTGAGGCCACTGTCGAGCCCTCCAACGGTGTCGGGTTTGACCTCTGGCTCAATACGATTCCGCAACAGGGATGTGAGGTGGTGCGAACTGAGGAAGCAATGTTCGCCTCACTTTCAATCCTTACGCTTACGGAGTAATATCATGCCACAATCAAACAGACCACGAAAAGGCTCGATGGGTTTCAGCCCGCGGAAGCGAGCGACCTCCGAAGTTCCCCGTATCCGGTCTTGGCCAGACAATGACGGATCACCTATTCTACAGGGATTCGCAGGGTACAAAGCAGGAATGACGCAGGTGATGATGGTGAACGATGAGGCCAACTCACCACGAGAGGGAATTGAGGAAGCCGTTCCGGTGACTGTCGTTGAGACACCACCAATGCGAGCAGTTGCGCTTCGAGCTTACGAAAATACGCCGTATGGAACAAAGCCACTGACTGAAGTCTGGGCTCGAGACTTTGATGAGAGCTTAGACCGCACTCTTGATCTTCCGAGTGAGGATACCTTTGAAGCGGACGCAGACAACATAGAGGGTGCGCTTGAGGAAGGCAGGATCGATGATATCAGAATTATTACCCACACTTTACCTGTCGCGGTCGATAATGTGCCAAAGAAGAAGCCAGATGTGATGGAGACCCGAGTTGGTGGTGGGAGTATCGCTGAACGCGTCGAGTATGGGCTTGATCTTGTTGAGACGGGTGGCGAACACGAGATGACAGATATCTTTCGTTCTGGTGAATATCTGGATGTTGCCGGAATTACGAAAGGAAAGGGGACCCAGGGCCCAGTCAAGCGCTGGGGTGTCCAGAAACGGAAGGGCAAACATGCGCGGCAGGGGTTCCGCCGTCGGATCGGAAATCTCGGTCCGTGGAATCCATCGCGTGTCCGATCAACAGTTCCACAGCAGGGACAGACAGGCTATCACCAGCGAACTGAGCTAAACAAGCGACTTATTACCGTCGGTACCGGCTCTGAGCCGAGTGTTGACGGTGGCTTCGTCGGGTACGGGGAAGTCGATGGCCCATACTCGTTAATCAAGGGGTCGCTTCCTGGCCCTGACAAACGACTGCTCCGGTTCCGGCCAGCGGTCCGACCGACTGGTCAGCCTCGTCTTGACCCCGAGGTTCGACACGTTTCAACCGCTTCTAACCAGGGATAACTTATGGAAACAACAGTATACAACGTCGATGGTGAAGAAGCTGAGTCGACGACGCTTCCGGACATCTTCAACACACCGTATAGGCCCGACCTTATCCAACGAGCCGTCGTCGCAGCACAGGCAAACCGCAAGCAACCGTATGGAGCAGATCCATATGCGGGAATGCGGACACCTGCAGAATCGTTCGGCAGTGGCAGAGGAATGGCTCACGTGCCACGCGAGAGTGGGCGTGCCCGGCGTGTTCCCCAGACAGTAAAGGGTCGGAAAGCACATCCACCAAAAGCTGAGAAAAACCAAGGGAAGGATATCAATGATAAAGAGCGCCAACTGGCAATTCGCTCTGCGATTGCAGCGACAGCGAACCCAGAGATTGTCGAAGACCGAGGGCACGACTTCGAAACAGAAGCTTCATTCCCGATTGTGATTACCGATGAGTTTGAGTCTTTGAACAAGACAAGGGAAGTCGTTGATCTGCTCGAAACACTCGGCTTACATAGCGATATTGAACGGGCAGATGAGAACACGACAATCAGGGCCGGGCGTGGAAAAACACGTGGACGAAAGTACAAAACACCCACGTCTGTTTTGTTCGTCACAGCTGATGAACCGTCCCGAGCAGCGCGGAATTTAGCCGGCGCAGACGTCGTTACTGCGGACAACCTCGGAGCAGAAGAGCTTGCCCCAGGAACACATGCTGGCCGACTCACAGTTTATTCGAAGGCAGCGATTACGGAGCTGAAATCACGATGAGTTCACTCATAGACCACCCATTAGTTACCGAGAAAGCGATGGATGAGATGGATTTTGAGAACAAATTACAGTTCATCGTTGATGTCGACGCAGCTAAGCCCGAGATTAAGTCTGAAGTAGAATCACGGTACGAGGTCGACATCACACATATAAATACACAAATTACTCCACAAGCAAAAAAGAAAGCAACTGTCCGACTCTCTTCAGATGATGACGCACAGGAAGTTGCTTCGCGGATCGGGGTGTTCTGAGCATGGGGCGACGAATACAAGGACAACGTCGAGGACGTGGCACACCAACGTTTCGAGCACCATCACACCGGTATAAGTCTGAACTATCTCACAAACAGCCGGAGAGTGATGAGACAGTTTCAGGGACAATCGTTGATATCGAGCATGATCCTGCTCGGAGTGCACCAGTTGCGGCCGTCGAGTTCGATGATGGCGAACAACGGCTCGTCTTGGCTCCTGAAGGTGTTCGAGTCGGCGAGCAAATCCAGATTGGTGTCAGTGCAGAAATCAAGCCGGGAAATACGCTACCACTTGCTGAAATTCCAGAGGGAGTTCCCGTCTGTAATGTTGAGCGGCAAGTTGGCGACGGCGGAAAGTTTGCCCGCGCTTCAGGGACCAGCGCGCAGTTGGTGACACACGACCGACAGGTAACTGTTGTTCAGTTACCTTCTGGTGAGTCGAAACGACTCAACCCAGAGTGTCGAGCCACGATTGGTGTTGTCGCCGGTGGGGGGCGAACTGAGAAGCCTCTGGTCAAAGCCGGGAATAAGCATCACAAAATGCGGGCCCGTGGAATCAAGTGGCCACGAGTGCGAGGCGTTGCGATGAACGCTGTCGATCATCCATTTGGTGGTGGAGGTCGACAGCATCCAGGACAACCAAAGTCTATATCACGAGATGCACCACCTGGTCGGAAAGTCGGAGATATTGCTTCGAAGCGGACCGGCCGTGGTGGGAATGGAGGTAGCGACTAATCATATGAGTTCTGAATACCGAACCGGCCGCGAAGGTGAGTTCACCTACCGTGGTCACACGCTCGAACAGCTCAAAGAAATGTCACTAGAGGAGGTTGCAGAATTGCTTCCCGCTCGACAGCGGCGAACCATACAGCGAGGACTATCTACCGAGCAGCAGAAACTCCGACAGGAGGCGAAAGATGCCGGTGTACAGGAAACAGCTAATGACCCAATTCGGACACACCTCCGCGATATGCCAATTTTACCATCGTTTGTCGAGAAGACATTCGCTGTCTACACTGGACAATCATTCGAACGCGTTCGGATTGAACCAGAAATGATCGGTCATTATCTCGGTGAGTTTCAGCTTACTCGAACGTCTGTTGAGCATGGACAGGCGGGAATCGGGGCAACTCGATCTTCGAAATTCGTGCCACTCAAATAATTATGGGTATTAGTTACAGTGTTGAGGCCGACCCGGAGACAACTGCCAAGGGTATGCTCCGAGAGCGGCCAATTAGTTTGAAGCATAGTAAAGCAGTCGCACGCGAAATTAAAGGCCAGACGCTGGATAATGCGGCCGCATATCTTGACGATGTGATAGCCGAGCGGCAGTCTGTAGCATTCCGGCAACACAATACTGGTGTCGGACATCGAAGTGATATTGATGGATGGGACGCAGGTCGCTACCCTGAAAAGGCATCAAAGGCGTTCAAAGAACTTATTTCGAACGTGAAGGCGAACGCAACTGAGCAGGGATTCGACGACTCGTCGATGACAATCACACATGTCGCAGCGCACAAAGTTGGCGAACGACAGGGTAGAAAGCCACGAGCATTCGGAAGTGCTGATCCGTGGAACACGACGCTATGTGATGTCGAACTCATTGCCGAAGAGGGAGATATCTAATGGCTGACGAACACCAGTTCATTGAGGACGGCCTCCAGCGGTCGCAGATAGATGAATTCTTTGCAGAAGAGCTTGGTCGTGCCGGATATGGTGGCATGGATGTTGCCAAAACCCCGATGGGTACCCAGATCGTCCTCAAGGCCGAGAAGCCAGGAATGGTCATTGGCAAGGGTGGAAAGAACATTCGAAAAGTAACACAACAGCTCGAGAACCGATTTAATCTGGATGACCCACAAATCGACGTACAAGAGGTTGAAGAGCCGGATCTCAACGCACGGATCGTCGCAGACCGATTAGCGAATGCCTTAGAGCGAGGGTGGTACTTTAGGAAAGCGGGTCATACCACCATCGATCGAATTATGGAAGCAGGCGCACTCGGAGCCGAGATTGTCCTCAGTGGGAAAGTGACAGGCGCACGCTCACGCGTAGAAAAGTTTAATCGGGGGTACATCAAGCACAACGGCGAACCTGCACAGGAGATTGTCGACGAAGGACAGGGCGTTGCGGTGATGAAACTCGGTACCATTGGCGTCACAGTCAAGACGATTCCTCCAGGGGCAGAACTCCCAGATGATTTCGAGGTTCATGAGGACGTGGATGTCGAGCCCGTCGAACAGATGACCGAAACTGAAGGAGTCGAATCATTGCTCGAAGAAGAGCCTGAAGAGATTCCTGATGTTGGTGAGGACGAAGACGTTGAAATTCCAACGGAGGCACCCGAGGAGGTTATTGATGAAGAAGTGGTTGAGGACGTCATTGAGGAAACTGGTGAAGAGACTGTTGAAACGGGTGCAGTTGAAGAAGACGTCGAATCAGTTGAAGCTGAAATCGAGGCTGATCTTGAAGAGCTAGACGAAGAAGTTGAAGCTGAGGCCGAAGACCTCGTTGCTGAGATGGAGACTGATGAGATACCGAGTGAGGACGAAGAGTAATGGCAATATTATACGCTGAAGAGATACGTGATATGACTGCTGCTGAGCGGGAAGCCGAGCTTGAAGAGCTTGAGACGGAGTTGTTGAATATGAAGGCAGTACAGGCCGCTGGTGGAGCACCAGAGAACCCCGGTCGCGTCGGTGAATTGAAGCGGACGATTGCGCGAATTAAAACAATTCAGCAGGAAGAAGGCGACAGCGAAGGGTAGACAGATATATGACATTAACACCTGAGACACTCATCCGTCACGAACTGATCGGGCTGCCCGTTCAGGTAGTGGAAGCAGCGAATACCGATCTTCGCGGAATATCCGGTCGTGTCGTAGATGAAACACGACAGATGCTCCATATTGGGGCTGTTGACGCTCGGGTGTGTGCTGTACCAAAGCAGCATACGAGGTTTGAGTTCGTAGTGGGTACCGATACCCGCGTACATGCAGCGGATACAGATGAAACCGCCGGCGATATGAACATGCCGGGGACTGCATCTGAACTTCAGTTCGAAACGACGAGTGCTACTCACTCTGGCCAGTCGAACTGTTGCGAGGACGTAGCTTACGTTACGGTGGATGGATCACAGTTACTCTCACGACCTGTCTTGCGGACAGAAAAAGCAGGAGATAGATTATGGCAATAGGATTGAATATACAAGAACCGGAGCAGGAGTGTTCGGATGCGAACTGTCCGTTCCATGGTACCCTTTCGGTGCGGGGACAGACACTCGAAGGCACTGTTGCTTCCACAGACATGACAAAAACCGTCATCGTTCAGCGCGAGTATGACGTTCGCGTTCCGAAATACGACCGCTCTATGAAGCGGCGAAGTCGAATTCCGGCCCATGCACCGCCGTGTATGGATTTATCGGAAGGAGAGACGGTTCGAATCGCAGAGACCCGACCACTATCGAAGACAAAGTCACACGTTGTTGTTGAGCAACTGGAGCGTGAGCTTTAATGGAAGCACTGAAAGCAGACGTGACAAAAGGGCTTTCACGTGGGTCACTCATCAACTGCGCAGATAATACTGGTGCGCGTGAACTGAAAGTCATCAGTGTCAAGGGTTATTCAGGAACAAAGAATCGACACCCCAAAGCAGGAATTGGCGATCAGGTCACTGTATCGGTGACTAAAGGAACACCCGAGATGCGACGGCAGGTGTTACAGGCAGTTATCATCAGACAACGCAAATCCATTCGAAGACCGAATGGCCGCCGCGTGAAGTTCGAAGATAATGCAGCAGTCGTGATTGACGAGATGGAAGAGCCACGAGGGACCGAAATAAAGGGTCCGATCGCCCGCGAGGTGGCCGAACGCTTTGGGAGCATTGCTTCGACTGCCACGATGATTGTGTAATTTACTATGTCACAACAACCACATAAACAACGAACACGGACACGTAATGCGCCACTACATGAGCGTCAGCGTGCTGTACGAGCAACGCTCTCCGATGATCTTCGAGAGGAGTATGACCAACGAAACGTCCGCGTGAACAGCGGTGATACTGTCGAGATACTTCGCGGCGATTTCGCTGGAACAGAGGCTGAAGTTGTCAAGGTCGACCTCACAGAGACGGTCGTCCATGTCGAAGATGTGACAATTGAAAAGGCTGACGGGGAGGAGGTCCCACGGCCGCTTGATGCCTCAAATCTCCGAGTCACAGAACTCACACTTGAAGACGATGTCCGAGTTGCCAGGCTTGAGTCGACAGAGGATGAGCAATGACTCGACATCAAAAACGACTTTCGGCTCCAAACGCATGGCCAATTGAGCGGAAGACACAAACCTTCACGGTCAAAGCAGGGGCAGGCCCTCACGGCGAGTCTGGCGTTCCACTCATCATCCTTCTCCGCGACGTGTTGGGCTATGTAGACACGACAAAAGAGGCACGGTATGCGCTTAATCAAGATACTGTATTGATCAATGGAACTGCTGTCTCCGATGAACAGCGCCCAGTGGGGCTGTTTGACATTTTAGTATTCACCGAGCGAGAAGAACACTACCGCGTCTTCCCCGAAGCGGGTGGTCGACTTGCACTGACACCAATCGACGCAGACTCAGCACAGAGCCGCCTGGGCAAAGTTGTCAGTAAACAGCATGTTGCCGGCGGGGCGACACAAATCACGCTGCATGATGGGTCGAATATCCGAGTCGAGGAAACCGGTGTTGATTACAGTACAAGAGACTCACTTGTGATCGATAACGAGACGAGCGAAATCATTGCGCACTTCCCATATGAGGAAGGTGCACTGGTCACAGCTGTTGCCGGAAGTCATTCTGGCGAAATCGGTGAAATTGACGCGATAACGGTCACGTCAGGAAGCGGGGAGAATACAGTAAGTGTCGTAACTGAAGACGGTCGTTTCGAAACGATCGAACCATATGTTGTCGTTATCGATGAAAACTTTACTGAGGGTGAGAGCGAATGAGTGATGCTTTCCATGAAATGCGAGAGCCGCAAATTGAGAAGGTCGTTGTACATATGGCTGTCGGAGAGGGTGGACGTGAACTTGCCAATGCAGAAGAGATTCTCGCAGAAATAGCCGGACAACAGCCTGTCCGGACGACTGCGACAGCTGCAGCGACCCAGTTTGGTGCTCGTCAGGGTGACCCAATGGGCGCCAAAGTCACGCTGCGAGGCGACGATGCAGATGCGTTTCTACAGACAGCGCTCTCATTTGCGAATTTAACTGAACGACAGTTTGATCAGACCGGAAACTTCAGTTTCGGAATTGAAGAACACACAACGTTCCCCTCGCAGGAATATGACCCGCAGATCGGCATCTACGGACTTGATGTGACAGTTAATCTGACGCGACCAGGGTACCGAGTGAGCAAGCGAGACAAAGCAACGCAGACAATTCCATCACGGCACCGGCTGACGCCAGAAGATGCAGTGATGTTTTTAGAAGCGAACTTCGAGGTTGATATCCAGAGCGAGAGTGAAAATGAGTGAATCAGAAGCAGAGCAGACAGGCGAACATGCAAGCCAACGGACTGGCCAGAGCCACGAGTGCCGCCGCTGTGGTCGAAATCAGGGGCTTGTCGGAAAGTACGAAATATATCTGTGTCGACAGTGCTTCCGCGAGGTTGCACGCGAGATGGGATTCAAAAAGTATCGATAACAATGACAGGAAATGATCCACTAGCCAATGCGCTCGCTGGTGTTAATAATGCCGAGAGCGTTGGTCATCTCAGTTACGAGATTCAGCCAGCATCGAACGTCATCGGTTCCGTCCTTGAGGTATTCTACGATCGTGGCTATATTAATGGCTTCGAGTACGTTGATGACGGGAAAGCCGGGAAGTTTGATGTTGCGTTGAGTGGAGGAATTAATGAATGTGGAGTCGTAAAGCCACGGTATTCAGCCGGGGCGGATGAATTTGAACGATGGGAGAAGCGGTACCTTCCAGCCCGTGATTATGGGTCGTTGATCGTGACGACCAGTCATGGGGTAATGAGCCACTACGAGGCCCGAGAAGCAGGCGTTGGTGGTCAAGTACTC
The DNA here is from genome assembly GCA_028275165.1 of Haloquadratum sp. Lineage (GTDB taxonomy): Archaea > Halobacteriota > Halobacteria > Halobacteriales > Haloferacaceae > Haloquadratum. The sequence goes on along the minus strand of JAQCNF010000163.1, from coordinate 27,346 downwards.
GCTTACGTGTACTGAAAGTATGACAACAGTAGCAATCGAGATTCCAGAAGATGTCTCTGCGGTCGTCTCAAATCTTGAGATGACAGTTGAGGGACCAAATGGCAGTGTGAGCCGAACACTATGGTATCCCTCAGTCAATGTTGAGGTGAGAGATGAACACGTCTACATCGAAAGTGACGTCGAAGATGCAAAGACCACAGCCACAATCGGGACTTTCGAGAGTCATGTTTCGAATATGATTCATGGTGTGTCTGAGGGATGGGAGTATGAGATGGAGATATATTACGCACACTTCCCTATGCAGGTATCCGTCCAGGGCGATGAGGTCGTTATTGAGAATTTCCTCGGTGAGACATCCTCGCGTCGGACGCCTATCCGGGGGAAAACAAATGTCGACGTTGATGGAGAAGAGATCACGCTCACAGGACCATCGAAAGAGGACGTTGGACAAACCGCGGCTGATATTGAACAACTGACGCGCGTCACTGATAAAGACACGCGAATATTCCAAGATGGTGTCTATATTACTCAAAAACCACGGATGGGAGGAGTATAATCAATGTCAGATGAGATAACAGAACTCAGCGATATCAGCGGTGTCGGTCCATCGAAGGCTGAATCACTCGAAGAAGCTGGGTACGAATCTGTCGAAGATATCAAAGCAGCAAGTCAAGGGGAGCTCTCCGATGTCGATGGTGTTGGGAATGCTCTTGCTGCTCGGATTAAAGCGGACGTTGGCGGCCTCGAAGTGTCTGCAGAGACAGAGGCAGAGGTCGAAGATGAGGAAGGAGACACAGAAGAGCAACAAGCGGTCGAAACCACCCTTGAGCCGCGCGGACATGCCGAGAAAACGCCAGAGTTAGATGAGGAAACAGCGCGAGCGCTCGCTCAGAAGCACCGAGAGGGAAAACCCGCGTTTCGTCGTCAAAACTATCACAAAAAGAAACGAGTCCCAGAATCGTACCGGAAGCCGCGAGGAGGTCTCTCAAAACAGCGTCGCGGTATTAAGGGGAAAGGTGACGTTGTCGGGCCAGGGTACCGCACACCGAAAGCAGCTCGTGGTCTCCACCCATCAGGCTTTGAGGAAGTGCGGGTTCACAACAGCAATGATCTCGATGGTGTTGACCCAGCCACGCAGGCGGTTCGTATCGCCTCAAAGGTTGGTGGCAGAAAGCGAGAGCGGATCGAAGATATCGCCGAGGACCGCGAGATTCGTGTTTTGAATCCAACTTATATCGAAGTGGAGGTTGAACAATGAGTGATCTCACAGCACAGCGACGGATGGCTGCAGATATCTTAGATATAGGAAAATCGCGTATCTGGTTCGACCCTGATGAGCAGGCAGAGATTGCCGATGCAATCACGCGAGAAGATATCCGTGACCTGATCGAATCAGGGACTATCCAAGAGATGGATGCAAAGAGTAATTCAAAGGGCCGTGCCCGCAAACGGGCAGAAAAGCGCGCATACGGGCATCAAAAGGGCCCAGGAAGCAAGAAAGGCCGCGCCGGTGGACGGAAGTCTTCGAAAGATGAATGGGTCAGTCGGATTCGTGCGCAACGCCGCCGACTCAAAGAGCTTCGTGATGAGGGGCCTCTTACTCCTACGATGTACCGTACGGTGTACAACAAGGCCTCTGGTGGCGAATTTGAGGATGTCAATCGACTTGAAGCATATATTACGAATACATACGATGTGGAGATTAACTAATGGCTACAGGACCACGATATAAAGTTCCGATGCGTCGTCGCCGTGAGGTCCGGACAGATTATCATCAAAGGTTGCGCCTGTTGAAATCCGGCAAGCCGCGTCTCGTTGCACGCGTGAGCAATAAACATGTCAGGGCGCAGCTGATTACCCCCGGCCCAGACGGTGATGAGACACATGCTGCTGCCTCTTCGATGGATCTGCAATCATACGGATGGAAGGCCCCGACAGGGAATCTTCCGAGTGCGTATCTGACCGGCTACCTGGCTGGAATACGTGCACAGCAGGCGGGCATAGAAGAGGCTGTACTGGATATCGGGTTGAATACAGCGACCCCTGGGAATAAGGTGTTTGCTGTACAAGAGGGTGCAATTGATGCTGGTGTTGAAATTCCGCACAACGAGTCCGTACTCGCTGACTGGTCACGCAACCGGGGCGAGCATATCGCTGAGTATGCTGAACAGTTAGACGAGCCACTCTATAGCGGTGACTTCGATGCGACTGAACTTCCCGAGCACTTCGATAAGGTGCTGAACACACTTCAGGAGGATGTATGAGCCAACGAAATAACAGCGGCTGGACGCCGCGAACACGACTCGGTCGAATGGTACAGGACGGCGATATCACCACGATGCAACAGGCGCTTAATAGTGGCCTCCCGTTGAAAGAATCCGAACTAGTCGATCAACTGCTCCCAGGACTGGAAGACGAAGTCCTTGATATTAATATGGTGCAGCGGATGACTGACTCGGGTCGACGAGTGAAATTCCGTTGTGTCGTCGCCATTGGCAATCGGGATGGATATCTGGGCTACGCTGAGGGACGTGACGACCAAGTTGGGTCGGCGATTCAGAAAGCGATTGACATTGCGAAGCTCAATATGATCAAAATTAATCGCGGGTCTGGATCGTGGGAAGACTCTGCCGGTGGTGTGAACTCACTCACGCGGAAAGCGACTGGAAAAGCAGGCTCAGTACAAGTCGAAATAATGCCTGCGCCGCGGGGACTCGGTCTGGCGGCTGCGGAAACGGTGAGCAATATTCTCGAACTGGCAGGTGTGCAAGATGCATGGACCCGCTCAAACGGAAACACGCGGACGACAGTCAACCTGGCAAAGGCAACGTTCAATGCGTTGAAAAACGCCTCACAGTCTCGTGTCCCGCAGCGCGCTGCGGCAGTCCAGCGCGGCGAAGAGGTGAATGAATAATGGAAGCAATCATTCAAATTCGCGGAAACGTGAACATGAGCCAAGCCGTTGAGGATACCCTGGAAATGTTAAACATCCATCATGTGAATCATTGTGCATTCGTTCCAGAGACGGACACATATCGGGGAATGATCACAAAAGTGAATGAGTATGTTGCTCATGGCGAACCCTCAACAGCAACTGTCGCAGAAGTACTTGAACGTCGTGCGGAACCTGAGCAAGGGAATGAAGATGTCGATGCAGCATGGCTCTCAGCACATACTAGTTACGAGGACTTTGATGAGCTCGCGTCTGCGCTCGTGTCTGAAGAAACAACCTTACGTGCAGCGGGACTTTCACCAGTTGTTCGGCTTCACCCACCGCGTGGCGGACATCGAGGTCAAAAGCAACCAACCGCCGAGGGAGGCCAACTCGGTGTACATACGACTGAGCAGATTGATGAACTACTGGAGGCAATGCGATGACTTCAAAGAAACGACGACAACGAGGCACGAGAACACACGGTGGCGGCACGCACAAAAATCGACGCGGAGCAGGCCATCGTGGTGGTCGTGGGCGTGCTGGGCGCGATAAGCATAATTCGCATAATTATGAGCCGATCGGTAAGCATGGCTTTACCCGCCCAGCAGAAACTCAAGAGACAGTCGCTGAAGTAACCGTCCAAGAGCTTGATGAGAATGCAGCGGTATACGCCGCAAAAGGATTAGCAGAGCACGTTGATGGGGGTTACGAAATTGACGCTCGTTCGGTGGTTGAGACAAATGACGACGTTGATGTAATCAAAGTGCTCGGGAGCGGACAAGTGCGACAGGAGTTACACGTGACTGCGGATGCATTTACTGACACCGCTCGCGAGCAACTTGAGAAAGCCGGAAGCGCAGAACTGACTGACCGTGGTATCACCCGAGCCGAAGAAATCGAAGCACCTACCACTGAGCCAACAGAATCTGAGGAATAACATATGGGATGGAAGGAGGCCGCAGAACCGGTACTAACACGGATGCCATCAGTCGCTCAACCAGAGGGACATGTGCCATTCCGGCGCAAGCTTGCGTGGACAGCCGGCATCTTGGTGATGTATTTCTTTCTGACAAATGTGACACTGTTCGGATTACAGACCTCTGGCGCAGGAGGAGACTTCTACGGGCAATTTCGGAGTATCCTCGCAGGCTCACAGGGGTCAATCCTACAGCTAGGTATTGGACCGATCGTGACCGCCTCCATCGTCTTGCAGCTTCTTGGTGGTGCGGACCTGTTAGGATTGGACACGAACGACCCACGAGATCAGGTGCTGTACCAGGGCTTACAAAAGTTACTCGTGGTTGTGATGATCTGTTTGACAGGATTACCGATGGTATTCGCCAGTAACTTCTTGCCTGCCTCACCGCAGCTTGCATCATCGCTTGGCCTCGGCCAGGGGAGTGTGAAATCAATCATTTTTGCACAAATCTTCGTCGGCGGCCTCCTTATTCTGTTCATGGACGAAATTGTCAGCAAATGGGGTGTTGGCTCTGGAGTTGGGCTCTTCATTATTGCTGGAGTGAGTCAACAACTTGTTGCTGGGCTGTTCAGTTGGCAAGGGCTCGGTGGGCAAAGCGGATTTATTCCGACGTGGGTTGGAATAATCACAGGATCTGTCGAGATCGGGTCGCCATTGACACCAGGTGGACTCTCTGATATCTTCCTGGGAACTGGTCAGATTCTTGCACTCATTACGACAGTGCTCATCTTTGGGATTGTCGTATACGCAGAGTCTGTCCGGGTTGAGATTCCCCTTGCGCACGCCAATGTCAAGGGTGCACGTGGGCGGTTTCCGGTCAAGCTCATCTATGCAAGCGTGTTGCCAATGATCCTTGTTCGTGCACTACAGGCGAATATTCAGTTCCTCGGACAGATTCTCGCCGGGTTTTGGGCCGAGATGCCTGCATGGATTGGTCAGTATGCAGATGGGCAGGTGACTGGAGGACTATTTTGGTACTTGGCACCGATTCAATCCCGTCAAGATTGGATGTGGTTTTTGGGATTCACCTCACAGGACCCGCTCGCAATCGGCGTTCGCGTGCTGATCGATCTGACGTTTATGATTCTTGGCGGTGCAATATTTGCCATTTTCTGGGTCGAAACAACTGGAATGGGTCCAGAAGCAACCGCTAAACAGATTCAAAGCTCAGGAATGCAGATTCCAGGATTCCGACGGAATCCACAGGTGATTGAGAAAGTAATGGAACGTTACATCCCACAGGTCACAGTGATTGGTGGAGCTCTTGTTGGGTTATTAGCTGTCGGTGCAAACATGCTAGGCACGATTGGGGGTGTCTCTGGAACCGGATTGCTGCTCACCGTCTCGATTACTTACAAACTCTATGAAGAGATCGCTGAAGAGCAATTAATGGAAATGCATCCGATGATGCGTCAGATGTTTGGCGATTGATCAAAATATCTCCGTGATTTTTTGAGCGGCTTGAGGGATTCAACGTGACTTCAGCCAACTGAGACCCAACAAGTACCTTCTCTCATAGATGATGTCTGAGATACTGGTCATTTCTGGAACTCACCATCCTGTAAGTCTTTGAGGTCACGCTCATACCGCTGAATTATCTCGTTAACCTCACCCTCCGATACCCCATCCATATCGCGGTACTCGGAAGGAATGATGTGGTCTCGAAACCCTTGCAGGTACGAATTTGAGTAGAGACGCTCGCTATCTTGCTTGAGCCGTTTCACCTCTTCCAGCCAGTTTAACAGTCGTTGGCAATATGACCAATATGTATACTCGAAACCACACCAATTTGACCTGGAGCGATAGTTTGCACGTCCTATTTCGAATAAATAAACCCACATTACCAACGACTGTTAAACGCTCTATGAGTCGCTGTTCTTCTTCATTCGATACCATACGTGTCAGTAGTCGAATCAGATCAAAGTATGCTGTGAAACCGATTCAGTACGCGTAGAGCCGTGAGGTGTTACAGAAGCGTATTCACACCTATGAGGAGTCTGTTAGACGAGAGAACATCAGCAGAAGTTTTGTTCGCTTAATCCAATCCAACGACTGATGCCCTCCACCAACGCCAATATCCAGTCCCTACAGCAGAGCCCGCTTGTACACGGTCTCCTGTGGTTCGTGGTCATCTCGATATGTGAGTATCTGTTCACCGATAGAACCCTGCTCTCAGCACTCTCAACGGCGACTGTGAGTGCGGTCTTCTATGGTGGGCTGGTGTACCTCTGGAATGTATACTGAGACGATAAAACAACGAACCGACACTAACCACAGATAGACAGCCCCAAACAGACGACTCACGATTCGTCACGATTGTTTCAATAAGCCACTCAGAACATATGTACTCTGAACGGTTCAAGATGCAAAATCGAACGGCGTGCAAGCTCTTCGCATTATTCGCAGCCCCGACTGTGGTTGCTTGTCTGTTCTCATTGACAGTAAGCATCTCCTTGCTACTCCCCTGTGGACTATTCGTGATTATGCTGAAGTCTCTCACATATCAAATTACCGTGGAAGATGATGGCGTGTACAAGGACATCGTTCAACTACCAATCGGGATTGGAAGAAGTAAGCTCGTTGATTATGCCGAGATTGAATCTGTGAAGGCGAGTCCGACTGAGAATCTGATGGCAGAGTATGTCAGCCCGATATACCAATACGCTATTCCGCTTTTGCTTATTTCGAGCGAGTCATCAGGTGATATCCTGACCGATGACAATCGGTACTTCGGAGCAGATGTAGAGGGGATGGTACACATGGAGAGAACCGATGGCACAGAGGTGAGACTCAGTTCTCGAAATCCAACAGAGATGGCGTCAGCAATTGAGCAGAGTAAGCGTTCCAGCACTGCTGTCGAATCCTCCAAACAAAGTCGGACTCACAAATAGCTCTGGTTTGTGAACCGACGTATCAATATACGTTTTCGACTCTATGCTCAAAATTGAATAGAATGATACCCACAGCGAACTCCACGGTTACCTCTGAATTTCCAAACCGACAAGCGACTTAAGAGTGAATCCCCTCTAACTCAGATTCCGATGAAGGAATTTATTGCCTCAAAAGCTGTATCGATCAGTACTTACTTTTCTCAGTTATACGCTCAACACTCCCTGCTGGCGTTTCTATCAACGGAAATAACTCGGCTTACAGACGAGACGTTTCGACAGTCCACCCTCTCAAAGGGGTCACAATGAAGTGTTGTTCAAAGTTGAGTCGTCGATATGGATGGGGACATACAACGAGCAATTGCTATCTGGGTTTTCCTCATCACATTATTCTTGAGTTGTGTAGGATTCCTCCATCTCCAAGCCGAGTTGACGATGTTTGTGATTGTCCTATTTTGGGTTCCACAAATCCTGCTCACACTCATCGGAGTGATACCGCCTCCGTGGAAACCCATCAGCGACTAACCCTCCGCCCCTCCACTGGGTTGGCAGAGAGATATTGGACTCAATTTCTTGCCCTCCGACAAGCACATTAAATCGACGACGATCATCTGTAGATGTCGGTACCTACGGTCGCTCGGCAGCAGAGACGCAGAGTGATAACCTAATACTCATTATCACGGGGGCTCGCTTCTACAGATGAGTGAATCGACAATATGCTGATTTTTTATTTAGCCCGTACAAATCAATACGAATGAATTAATCAGCAGATGGTACAAACGTAACGATAACTGAGGACTCAATAGATGTAGATAATAAAATATATGATGAAATCTGTGTTGAATATCTACAGGCGGAACAGGGCGAGTGCCTCGGCCCTGTCCCCAATTTCCGCTCCATAAATAAAGATTTGCATCTTAAGCCACTTGAGAGGGTGAAGCCCGTCAAAAGGTTTCAATTATCAGACCTTGTATTGTAGTTCAACGGCTGTGACAGACATGAAAGATCTTCATCTGAGACGGTCGTTCGGCAGTGTGGAAATGCGACTCCTCTCAAAACCGTTCATTGGGCGTGAGACGGGAGTTGTCGGGTCTGGAGCGACCCTCACGGACACAGCGAGCGTTGGAGCGTAAATTCCAGCTGACACAAAACGGCGAATCTTGAGAGGAATGAAATTCGCCTGGGTTCATCCGTCCGGATATGGACAAAACGGTGAAGCCTCGGGGCTTGCCCCGAGATACTTCACTTTGCATCCACTTTTTCTACATCCCCTGCACTCGGCACTTCTCCCGCTTGGCTGCCCCTGTAGAAATCGAGCCTAACAGTTGTTGACAATATGACCAATATGTATACTCGAAACCACACCAATTTGAGTTGAAACGATAGTTGGCACGTCCCATTTCGAGTAAAAAACGACATTATCAACAACTGCCAATGGAAGAGAACTCAATACGAAACGGACTGTACGATACTCTCTAACAAGTAACTTGTAGACTGCGAGTAATCCGAAGATAGACAAGAGAACGCCAATCACGAGTGCGAATCCCCCCCAGACTCGAAGAATATATTGTACAAGGGTAATTGTTTGATCTCTGAACGGCTTATGATCCGATACCGGCCATCGCGGTCATACCGTTTCCGCGGTAATGATGCTGAGCGAGCGGATGATGAGCAGACTCTATGACTGTCTATTGAATACCACTACGAACACACTCAAACTCACAGTATTCGATTTTCACTCTCTGTTGTGTGACGTGAAAACGCAGCTTAACCGACCATATCTGGCCTGTCCCACATTGCCGCCTGTCGTTGGTCTCGGTGATTCTCCATGGAGAACCCAAAGAGAATATTCATAGCTCATATCCTTCATACATTATGGACCAAAGTGATCCGAATGACCTTGCCCCACAGTTCTTTGCTAAGATGGTCAAGTCAGTTGGTGTTGGTGTCGGTATTTATGACGAAGATGGTCGTTACATATACGTCAATCAATCATATGCAGATCTATTCGATGTCACACCCTCAGAATTAATCGGCGAAGCACTGTGGAAGGTTGTCCCAGCGATCGAAGCGGACAAATTTGACCGGTATTGGACATCGTTTGATACGGATGAAACACGAGAAACTGAGACGCTACATACATATAATAATCGGCAGGTTCCGGTGAGGACAATTACGACGCGACGCTCAATTGAGGGCACGGCATATCATTTTGGAACAATTAAGGATATCTCAGAACAGAAAGCTCGGAAAGAAGAAATCAAGCGACAGAACGAGCGGCTCGAAAACTTCGCGAGCGTCGTTTCTCATGACCTGCGAAATCCATTAAATGTTGCTCAGGGATATCTCGATCTACTACAGGATGATATCGACCGAGATGAGCTACACCTCGTTGAGAATGCGCTTGATCGAATGAATGTGTTGATTACTGAGCTTTTGGGACTCGCACGGAGTGGGAAAGTGAGTGAGACGACGCCGTCTTCGATACGAGCTATTGCAGAGCGAGCATGGCAAAACGTAGATACCAAACAGGCAACCCTACACACACCCGAGTCGGACCCACATATACTGGCTAACGAGCCTCGCTTACAGCAACTCTTTGAAAATCTCATGCGGAATGCAATTGAACATGCTGGAGCAGAGGTTGACGTAACTCTCGATATCACCCAAGATGGATTCTACGTTGCCGATAATGGGCCTGGTATCTCACCAACCAAGCGCACCCGCGTGTTTGAGACAGGGTACACGACTGATGAGGACGGAATTGGGTTCGGGCTAAGTATCGTCCAACAGATTGTGACCGGACACAGGTGGGAGATACAGGTAACCGAGAGTTCCAGTGGTGGAGCACAGTTCGAAATCACGAGTGTCGACTTTGCTGACTGACTGCTTGCCAGTCTCCCATGGCTTCTTCAGGAGTGTCGAGTGTGATGATAGCGACAGGATTGTACTGTGACCCACAACCATTGCTGAAACCAGATATCTGTGAGTCGGGCCTGCGATTGTGATCTTGTTTGCTACATCAGTTGTCGGCTCTCTCTCGCGCCTGAGGGTCAAAGCACTCGCTTCGTGGGGCTTGCGATCACGTGTTATTCTTCACTAATATCCGCATAGAGCCGGGTCAATCCGCACTCTGGACAAACATAGCTGGTCGCATCATAACTCTCCTTGAGTCCAATCTTTCCCAAGATACCTTCACGGCTCTCATCAGAAACAAGCTGGATTGCATACCCTTGAGCACTGCGCGGTTCCATTTCTTCGGCAGTTACGTCGCAATCTGGACATCGTTGATTCATGTCTCCTGACACATTCCCGGCAATGTGGTCATCGTATTTAAATCGACATCTGGAGTTACTGATTCGTGAGACCAGACAGGCGTTTGAACCATCTGTCTCACCATCGGGATACTCAGTGCGGGACGATATTACGGGCACTGACAGTGACTGCCTGAGTGACCTCCTTTCAATAACCACATCAGTGGATTTTAGCCTGAGCCAGATGGCTGTTGATTTCAGAAAGCTACAAACTGCAAGGCATATCTAAATGCATGTTAGCTGATCATTTACTGATATCCGCGCACTCCTTAGAAAGGTCAAAAACCACGATTGGTCCGCTTCTCTCAGTGCTCTCGACACGTGGCCGCGGAGATCCACGGATGATTGAAGCAAATTGCATGTGTCCGATCGACTGAAAAGTATCTACCGAGTGCCAGCCAGTTCGACAGATCATGATATATAAGACTGTCCAAGGAGCGTTGGCGTCGGAAGAATTGCCAGCGTGTCGACCTCAATCGTAACGAGATTATCATCACATGCAACGCCTATATCATGCTGCGTAAATGTATTATTCGTGTCAACGACCGAGCGGAGATCTACTCTCCGTGGCTCAGCAGCAAAATTGACGACGACAATACGCTTCTGTGCGCCAGCATCTCGACCGAAGACAAGTATGTCTGTCGCCGCCTCAGTGTCATAGGCAACTCGCATGAGCTCAGCCTCGGGACCAAGGACATCTGAGCTGTGATAATATGAAATGAGTCGCTGATAGAAATTGAAGTGATCTGTCGGAAGCACTGACCAGTTCATGAACGCCCGCTTGTATGGATCAGACTCAATATCATCACACCGGTCAGGGTCGTCAGGATAAGCGGGCTGTCGACGTCGGCCATGTTCAGTGATACGCCGCTCTTGACCATAATAGATCATCGGGATACCGGGAAGAGTGAACGCAGCTGCTGCGGCGGCTCGCTGAGCGTGTGCTGGAGCTTCTCGATGACCTGTCGTTGCTTCATAGCCCAACCTAGCTTCGTCATGATTCTCCGTGGCGTTCAGCACGCGTGTATACCGCGGAAACCCGTCATGGCGACGAGCGGCAATAGCCTGGAGTAGATCCCTTGGTAGGCGCTCCCCTCGAGCGATGGCATGGGCAGTCTGTGTAAACCCTGTCGTGTCGAAGTGGCAATCGAACTCTGAGGCGGCGAACGCGGCTGTTCGTGGAATAGCCTCTCCGAGTAAAAAGAACTCGCTATTTATCGCGTGTACGCGCTCGCGAACCTCCGTCCAGAAGCTGTGTGGCACTCCCCATGCGATATCACAGCGGAATCCATCGACCCGCTCAGCCCAAAACTCAACGACTGCTAAAGCGTGCTCACGGAGGGCAATATTATCAAAATTGAGATTTGGCTGATATCTGACATCAAAGAAGCTTGTCTGTGCAGGGGCAGCGTCGTCAGAGGTTGCCCCTCTCTGACGATCAAACCAGTCAAAGTACTGTGAGTCAGTGTCCCACGATTCAATCGCTGGAAATGCGCCGGTCTCTTGTGGCGTTGGTCCGAGTTTCTCGATAGTATCTTGAAAGAATGGATGTGGCCACCCACAGTGGTTGATCACTAAATCGAAACACACCCGAATATTGTGCTCGTGGCAGTGGTCGACAAATGTCTCAAAGTCTGCCAACGTTCCTAAATCGTCAGCGATATCAAAATAGTCAGTCGCACTGTATCCATGTGGCCCACCTGGGGCTCGATCAACAGTCGGGCTCCACGCGGGGATGATCGGTGTCAACCACACCACATCCACACCCAAGGAATCTAGATATGTTACTCGGTCAGTGAGCGTTCCGAATGTCGTCTCACCTGGTGCACCTGCGAACGACCGTGTGAAAATTTCATATATAACTGCATCGTCAAGCCAGTCTGGCGGACGGTTCGGCAGTGACACTGTCTCAGATTCGGGGTCAAGGACAATCTGATCGCGGATCCCAACGCGCTGACCATCGAACGGAGCAGCATAGATGCTTGTAGGGCCGTCTAATGCTGCAGCGGGGATCTGCGCTGACGTCGATTCAATACTCATGTCTGTGGTTTCGAGCTCACTCGCATCGTGCGGAAGAAACTCAACGATGAGTTCCGATTCATGTGCGTGGCTGTTAGAAGAGATTGCTGGGTTGGACTCAATAATGAACGTTGCCGTTTCCGAGTCATAATGCCCCCTCAGGTTGATCCGTGGGAGTCCATCGGCGGCGTTTGATCGGTGAGTGGTGCCTGCCTTGGCACCTGCGGGCATCTCTCCATCGAATACCTGCAATGTCAGTTCATGCATACCGTCAGGAGCATGTAGCTGCATGATATACCGGCCTGGCTCATCAGGCTCAAATTCAGCGGTGTGGTGTAACCCGTGATCGTACCGCTCCCCATCATCATGTGCTGTCAGCGCATGTTTAATCGTAGCTGAACTATTGGGTGGTCGAGCTGATAGGCGCCAGCTAAACGCATCCCTGTGATAGTTTTCTGGGTTTCGCTCGGGCTTGCCTGCAATTGTTGGAGCAAGGTTGTCTCGATCAAATCCATGTGCCATATCGACGAAAATCGGGTCAGCAATACGCTCGCCTACTTGGAGAAACCGTGGTGGACCAGGGTGATGACTATGAGATGGTGTTTGGCGTGCCATCGACTGCCAGAGGGGAGACCTCAGTATAATAGTTTGGACTCATGCCTCTGTGGAGATGATACACTGACCTGTGAAAGAATACATCACCATTTTTCCACTCGAACACATGCCAGTCATTGACGCTAATAGACACTCAGAAGCAAATCACTCATGTGGTGTATACTGGAATGAGCTATCTGCAATGCGACATCCGATTCTCATAATTTATTTTGATCCGGCCTCGTAGATCTGTGCTGTCATCGTTCCGTTATGATTGGAATGCTCAATTTTACCAGATGGCTTATATACCTAAGAGCGTGTGAACTGAGAGACTCGCTCTCTTCTTAGAGAGATTTGTTCTCCCTCAACTACGAAGCGGTTGGTCTGGCATTTGTTTTGAGCGGGACTCCGGTATTCTTGATAGAGTCTCAGTAGTACCCAGAGCCTGAATCGTCTTCTTCACTTGGGCTCTTACCGGTCAGTCCAGATGTCCCACCACTTGCTGTGTCTTGTGAGACAAGCACACCAAACGCCGTATCGGCCGGGTCGTCGTCCGGGGTAAGATAGCCACCAGCAAAGGCAGTGTATGTTTCTCCCTCTGCAAGTGTCACGTCTACTGTTTGGACTATGTCGCCGGTATTACTCATTCCCATCATATCGTCGCGGATATTAAGCGTATACTCACCTGCAGGGACTGTTGTATAGCCAGACTCACCGTATGCCACTCCGTCAAAGAGTGTATTCATCGTTGAATCAACCGTGACGTCGACTGACGACGCATCGGGTGATAGATGAACAACTCGAATTCGGGTAGAATCATCTTGAACCTCCGAGTTGTCATCCCGAAGAGCAAGGAGTTGGAATGGTTCATCAGCAGCGTCACCAACTTCTCCGCTCGCTGCAATCGTATAGTCGGTCTCTGCTTCGATAGACACTGACCTTTCGGTGACAGTCGTCCCGGCGTCATCGGCCAAGGTGATCTGAATCTGCCGTTCACCCACTGGTGCCTCCAGGTATTCACTGACTGCTCCGAAGCCAACATCCTCAAGAATTGCATTCCCGTCAAGAGAGACGTTGACGTTCGGCGCGTTTGGCGAAAGGTGTGCTACCCGGAGATTCGTAGTCGTGCTGGTCGTTGCAGTCAAGAAGCCTGATGTCGCGCCCGCCGCAGTATCCTGTGAGACCAGTAGGCCAAATGCGGAATCTGATGGGTCATCATCTGTTGAGAGATATCCGCCCGCAAATGCAGTGTATGCCTCTTCACCCCTGAGAGTGACGTCAAATTCTGCGACCACATCACCATCGTTGCTCATTGAGTCGCCGCGTACCTGTAGCGTGTAGTCGCCTGCTGGGACGGTGACATTAGCGGAGTCGCCATACGTAACACCGTCATAGAGCACGTCACCGTTAGAAGCAAGCGTCACATCGACTGCTGGTGCATCAGGGGACACATGGACAAGCCGCACTCGCGCCATGTTTGAGCCAGGGGTCGAGTTACTCCCTTCCAGTGTGAGCAGTTCAAACGGTTCATCTGCACCCTCACTGATCTCCCCACGTGCAGTGACTGTATAATTAGTCTCCGCTTCGGTGGGGACTGTGCCTTCGAAAACAGTCGTCTCATCGTTACCGGTAGTCGTGATCCGGACCTGCTGTTCACCTGCAGGAGACCCGACATATTCGCTCACAGTTCCAAAGCTGACGTCCTCAAAAATGACGCTCCCATTGACCGAGACATCGACGTTCGGTGCGTCTGGCGAAAGATGGGCTATCCGGATATTTGCCATCCCAGATTCGTCTTCACCCATCTGTGTTGAGGTCTCCATCGTGCTTGGGGTATCTGTTGCGCTGTCCTCTGTCGGGGTTGGAGTGGTCCCACTCTGCCCACTACACCCAGCAAGAGCCGCTGATCCAGCGCCAACGCCAGTGAGAATACGTCGTCGTGTGAGTTTCTTCTCTTCCGACATTTCTATGAGTGTTAGCGGTTCTACACGCATGATAGCGTCGGTTATGATTGTCAACGAAAGCATCATGACGTTTGCTATCCGATGAATCCAGTGAATCGCCTTAGGGTCACTGAGAGCCACACTTACTCGTCGTCATAGAAACTGAACTCCGCAGTTTCCATTTTCGTCCGACCCCGAAACACTCAGGTCGTTTCTTCCGTGGGCCGCCTCGGTGTCAGATAAACTGCGTCGAGAATCGGAGCGTTCGTTATCACCGCACAGGTCTCTGTCTGACACTGAATAGTCGCCCTATTCGTTGATAGATGTATACAGTGTGTCTTTTGATCGTTGGACGTGACTGTGTTGGTATCAGCGTCATATGCAGGTGGTTTTGTCGTTGTCCAGGTCGTGGTTTAGTTTAGACGTGTCTGAGTCTTCACAGAGAGCGTTCAGTTATGTTAGTGCCCTCGTCGAAGCACTGTGAGGAGGGTGGCTGAAACATACTTGACCGTGTGGCCAGTTAGAATAATATATGGAACGTTTAGACACTGATACCGCTGCGGATCCAACAGCACTCAGTAATGCACTTCCACCTGCTTCCGGGAAGTGGAAGCGATATGAGCATACGGGCGGAATCATTGAGTATCGACTGCCAGACCCAGACGGGATGTGTGCTGTTGCGAAGGTTACTGCTCGGCCTGCTTATTTAACCGACGCAGCAGTACAAATCAAGCCAACACGAGGATGCTCGGGTGGAGAGACTGTTCAGTTTGAAACGATTGAAGCAGCAGCAACAGAAGTCCAAGCAGAGTTAGATACTGTGAGTGAGCGCATTGACTCAGCGTCAAATGAATCATATCCCTGATTCGGTGCTGAGCGCCATCGATCAATTTGGTGCTGATCTATTGACGCGTGATACAGAGCCCCTCAATCAGCAACTTCGTAATGACTTACGAGTCCGAATTTCATTGAACTCATCCGCAGGTCAGGCACGTATTGAGTACTCCATCTCACACACTCAATCACACGCACATCTTCGGGCATATGGTTCATACGTTGAGACGATTGTTGATGCTATCGAGAAAAGGTTACAATCGTGGGGTATCGATCCGCCATTACAGTACGAATTCGTTGAATCACATAACAACATTCATACGTATTCCGGAGACGCACCAATTAGATGAAATAATCGTAACATCGATAGAGGGCGTCTACGACACGAGTGTATGAACTCATTGATGCAGTATACAGCGCTCGACATCAGCGGGCAGTTCCTTGTAGGCGGTGTTGCTGCCGGCGTGGCCACACTGGTAATGGACCGGGTAATGATGCAACTACCAGAGGGTGAGACTCCCCCACGGGTGGCTGCTGGCGTACTAACCAACAAGACACCGGCGGCAGCATCATCCCGACTGGCAATTTTTATTCACTACATTGCTGCCATTTTGACTGGGCCATTGTTTGTCTGGCTACGACTAAGTAGTGAGGCGATTGTTGGGCCGACGCCAGTACATATCTTACTCGCGATAGCCGCGCTCTACACTGGGATGGTTGGATTCTTTATTGGTATCGTCCTCCCACGAGCGGATATCGCATCGGAGAGAGTGCACAGCATCCGTCGTGATTGGGCTATCTCAGCAACGAGTTATGTCGTGGTCACTGTCGTTATTGTGTGGACAGCCCTGCCAAACTGAGTAGATCTCAGACGACCACCGCCTGAAACACGTGAGCACTTCCAATGTATCCTATGTCGAAATTGGCGTCTCAGTCAGTGTCGTATTCCCAACTGATTCATTTCCTGTGACAGTGGTCTCAGTATTTGCATCAGGAGGGAGAAGGAATTCCAGTAGGCTTGAAATGAATACTTGATTATCAACATCATACAGTTCGGATGGACGGATGAAATCAGAGTCTGCAACGACGACGACGTTCTTGTTCCTCATCGCAGTGATATACTCGCCCTCTCGTCTGGTCTCGAGCGTCTTTGTGCCTTCGGCTGCCTCAAAGAGAGGCCGTGCTTCGCTTTGAGACGTCGATAGCAGATACCCACCGGAATCGAAAGTTATCCTTTCAGCACCGGACGTCAGGCTTCCACCCGCTGTTGGTTCGGCATAGATTGATTTGAAGTTATTATCCATTGCGTCATCATCTGCATTATAGAGTACTTCTGGTCCAACTATGATGCCATACTGTGTGGTAAGCTTATCAGCACCGAATGATACAAGCGAAGTTGAGCTGCCGAAGAGACTCTGAGAAGTGACTGCTGGCTGGGTCGGCTCAGCTAAGACGACTACACGGCCACCATCAGCAGTGAATGACTGTATCGTGTTTCGCTCAGAGTCAGCAAAAGAGCTTGTCGGCTGGACGATCAGATAGCCCTCTTTGTCTGCGAGTTGCTCTTGTAGGGTATCACCGCCCGTGTCGTACGTTACAGTATGACCAGCTTCCTGGAGCGCTGTTTCGATTGGTTCAAGCTTGGCCCTTGAGATTTGATTATCATGGCGAAGGTCGATCAAGATGTCTCCTCCCTCAAGCTCAGATGAAACGCTAATATCACCCTCTTCAGGATCCCCTGGGAACTGTAGATTGTCTGGTTGAAACTGTTGTGGGCTCTGCCCAACAATCGATTCACCATCAGGTGCGGAAGATGACGTCCCGACGATTCCGACGGCAGCGATGATACCGACAAAGACTGCTAAGAGGATAATAAATACAGCAAGAGGTTTGATAAATTGATTACTCATCCGAGTTCACCCCCACAGTCGCATTTGTGTCTGCAGGGACTCCCCATACAGCGTAGTATCGCACAGGTCGAACGAACTCTGGATTTTCAGCCTGTGGGTTCACTGTCGCGGTATCACTACCGACCGTTTCACCATCCTCATTTAGGACGAGAATATTTACTTCTGTGGGTGATGAACTCTTATAATACACATTATATTGATCCTCGGAAATGTCTTCACTCAGATTCGCTGCCCTCTGAATAGCGAAATTCAGATCACCGATATTATCGGCAAATCCATTCTCGACAGCTCTCGGTCCCAAGAATGTATTTCCATTAGCCACTTGCTCGCGAGAGATATCTAACTCTTCACCTCGATGAATCATAATCGTATCAACGAATGCCTTTTGAAGAAGCTCTAGTTGATTGCGAATTCCATCTTTACTAATCTGCGCTTTATCTGGCCCAGAACGAATGAATACCTCACGTTGGGTCTCAACATTTTCGACAGCACTCAATGGCGCCTGTACGATTACCCCAATACTCCCAACCGTTGAACTGGACTTAACGATAATTTCATCCGCAGGGGCAATCCCATAATATCCGCCCGAAGCGGCTGTGCCTTCAACGTAAGCGACAACAGGCATCTCACTTGCAGTTCGGTTGACAGCCATGTAGAATTCCTCACTCGAATCGACAGGCCCGCCTGGGCTATCGATACGAAGCACGACTGCATCAACGGAACTGTTTCGTCGAACGTCCCGCATTGCTTCTGCTGCTGCAGCAACGTTTGCATCAGTTGTTCCACCACGGAATGTAATAACTGCAACGCTCGGCTCATCCGAGCCTGAGTCTGAGACAGTATCTAACACCACCGGCGCTACAGCGGCTGCAGCGACCAATGCTGCGGTGACAACCACCACGTATACAGCCGCTTGTGTCGTCCGGTTGCGTTGTTCCGACATACAAAGTAGACGAGAAGCAGCAGTATAAACCTTGGTCGTATAGGCTCAAACGGGACATATTCGCTCCACAAATGTGGCGCTATAAGAGGCTCAAGCGCGTTTTAACATACAAATGCAGCTATCGACATACCAAGGAGTTGTCTGGGATCTTGATGGAACGCTCGTACACCTAGACGTTGACTGGGATGATGTCGCTCAAGCGGTGGCAGAGCGGTTTGAGCGGGAAGGTATCGGTGTTGACTCGTATCAGCTGTGGGATATGCTTACACTCGCATCAGAGTACGATATCCGACAGGACATTGAGTCGATTATTTCAGCATACGAGCGGGAGGGGGCTCACTCTGCGACACTCGCCCCGGGTGCCGCCTACGTTGGGAACGCAACAGTGGAGGGAGTCTGCTCGCTCAATAGTGAGTCAGCCTGTCGAGTCGCGCTTGAGAAACATGCACTAAAAGGGTCTATCCAGAGTATTATCGGCCGTGATACTGTCGCGGCGCACAAGCCGGACCCACTTCCGTTGAAACGATCAGCAAGGAATCTTGATATCGATATGGAGTCAATGATCTTCATTGGTGACTCAATAACAGATAAACAGACCGCGGAGGCTGCTGGAATGGACTTTGCATATCTCACCGAGATAGAGGGCTCACAGCAATGAGTTACTCAGTAAGGTACTATTGTCCACACTGTGGCCAAGTGTTCGAAATAGAGCGAGCAGGGTACTTAGCAGACAAATCTGTCACCCCGTATCCACTCATTGGATGGGAGTATGTGTCCCCGGGTGATTCGTTTGAGTCTGCTGATGGGATCCAACTCGTATGTGGGAACTCCTCCACTGATAAACTGAGTTGGACAGAGATGGTGATGACTGCAGATGACATTGAGTCACCTGAAATAGACAGCCCGTGTGGAAAGAAATTTTATCTTTCATTCGTTCGATTTGAGGATGGCGTTGAAGTTGAGCCACGACCTGACCCTGAAACGGTTGAGTTATCAGATAGCCAACCCAGTCCAGACCGCTCACAGAATCCGGGTCCGGGCGGGCCATTTGGGTTCTAAGATCAAGGGAGTGTAATATCGATTGAAGCTGTCTCTGCTGCTGCTTTGACAGTGTTCCACAGCAGCATTGCTCGCGTCATCGGCCCCACACCACCAGGAACGGGAGTGATTGCCTGTGCTTTCTTTGCAGCAGACTCGTACTCGACGTCACCAACAAGTGTGGATCCATCCTCAGTCTCTATTCGATTGATTCCGACATCAACAACAGTGACGCCCGGAGAGAGCATCGATCCATCCACCATCTCTGGGACGCCGGCCGCAGCGATGACAATATCTGCTGCACGTGTTTTCTCTGCAAGCGAGTCCGTTCGCGAATGACAGATCGTGACAGTTGCGTTCCCTGTGCCGTTTTTTTGCATCAAGAGGTTTGCCATCGGCTTTCCAACGATATTCGACCGCCCGACGACGACTGCATCAGCGCCTTCTGTCTCTACTGCGGCATCAGCGAGGAGTTTCTGTATTCCATGCGGGGTGCAAGGTTTGAACCGTGGATTACCGGCCACGAGTCGACCAACATTTTCTGGGTGAAAGCCATCAACATCTTTCTCTGGAGTGATATGGCGAAGTACATCGCGCTCATCAACGTGCGATGGAAGTGGCATCTGCACCAAAATACCATCAACCGCCTCATCAGCATTCAACTCATCAACAATATCAAACAACTCTGCTTCCTTGCTGTCAGGATCGAGTTTGATGTCACGTGTCTCAATGCCCACCTCCTCACAGTCGCCATGCTTCATTGAGACGTACGTTTGACTGGCTGGGTCGTTATTCATCAATACAGTTGCCAACGTTGGAGTAACGCCAGCATCTCCAAGTTGAGAGACACAATCAATCAAACTCTTACGAATGTCCGCAGCCACTGCCTCACCGTCAATTATATTGGTCACATACACCGATGCATATCAATCGACTTCAAACGCGTTGATTTGGCCTGTCTGTCTCAGATGGATGTCGTCGTGAGACCACAATAGATGTGATTTCAGACAGATTGTGGGGATTTACTGATAAAGAGTGTACTCGTTCGTGAGTTCGTCTACACGCTCTGAGACATCAGTTATGACTGCCTGGTCGTTATAATTCCTGACAATATCAATGATGAGTTCACCAACTTCTCGGGTCGCTGCTTCATTGAAACCCCGCGTCGTGAGTGCAGCGGTTCCAAGTCGGATACCACTTGGTTCAAATGGTGAACGGGTTTCACCCGGCACTGTATTTGCATTCATAATGATTCCCGTTGATTCGAGCGCTGCTTCAACGTCTTTTCCAGTCGTATCTGGGTGTGATGGGCGCAGGTCAACCAAGACAAGATGATTATCAGTTCCACCAGAAACGACTGCGAGACCAGCGTCGCTGAGCGTGTCTGCGAGCGCCTCGGCGTTTGCCACAGTCTGAGCAGCGTACTGCTCAAAGTCATCACTTAAGGCTTCTTTGAATCCGACAGCCTTCCCTGCAATATTGTGCATCAGCGGACCGCCCTGCGCCCCTGGGAACACAGAGTTATCGATATCTGAGGCATGCTCAGATTGTGTCATGATGATTCCTCCACGGCCTGACCGGATAGTCTTGTGAGTTGACCCAGTGACAAAGTCAGCAACACCGACAGGCGACTGGTGCACGCCTGCAGCGACGAGACCAGTGATATGTGCGATATCAGCAAGATGATATGCATTGGCAGCGTCTGCTGCAAGCTGGATGCGTTCGAAATCAACCTCGCGCGGATAGGCAGAGTATCCCGAGACGATGATATCTGGGTCGAACGTCTCAGCTTTGTCTCGAAGCCCATCATAATCGATATAGCCCGTTTCTTGATTCACCTCGTACTGTTCAACTGTATAGGTTTGGCCTGTAAAATTCGCCGGATGACCATGACTCAGGTGCCCGCCATGTGTCAAGTCTAGTGACAAAATTTTGTCGCCTGGCTCCAGTATCGACAGATACACAGCCATGTTTGCTTGGGTTCCTGAGTGTGGTTGGACATTGATGTGTTCGGCCCCCCAGAGTTTCTTTGCTCGTACTATCGCCAGTTCTTCGATATCATCAGCATATTCACACCCTGCATAATACCGCGAACCAGGGTAGCCCTCTGCATACTTGTTAGTTAATGCACTTCCCTGCGCTTCAAGAACTGCCTCACTCACGTGATTCTCACTTGCAATCATCGCCAGCGTATTTTCTTGCCGCGCTCGCTCACCAGCAAGCGCATCAGCGACGGCTGGGTCGGTTTCTCGGATGTGATTTCGCTCCATATCACAATCCAGTGCGTAGTTCCAATAAGTGTGTTCACTCTCTCATCTGCAGCGCACAGATCACTCGATGAAACTCATCCATCATGTTGAAGAACACAATGTTTCATATGTATGTAATGTCTTCTGCGAGCGCGATCCTGCCTACGACAATCTTGCTGGGCCAGTGTGGTGGCACGTCGATACGCCTGCACGGGCGGAGCTTTCAGTTCCCGGTGAGTTAATGTTAAATAAGGAGTTTTGTATTAAATATGATATGACGGTGACCTCGAATGTGCTCGGAGGGGACGTTGAGCACATTCTATCAGCTGCTTTACAGGATGTCTCTGGAGAAGTGTATTTACTCAATCCCACAGCTAGCATATTAGCAGGTTTGTTCAGAAGTGAGCACGTCTCAGCTGATCTCCCAGATCAATTTCACATGCGCGTCGTTGCGACAGAGTCACGACTCAAAACGATTACCGATCCATTCTTGATTGCTAGTATGACTGCTGACCTGATCGAAACAGATCTGCTCACACTACGGTCTGTAGACAGCCTCGCTCAGCGGGCAATTATTATCACGCCAGTTCATTTAATCTCAGTCGTTCAGATTGATGAGCAGGTGATAGGGCTCACAGCCGTAGAGAGAGAATGTGTCGAATCGGCCAATGCGTCTGCTCGGTCAGTGTTCGAAGCAGGCGAGGCATTCAGCCTTCGTACGCCGCCACTGTCAAAAGTACAACAGACATTAAAATCAGAAATTGGTGAGGGAGTGAGCGAAGAGTTCAGGAGCGTCATTCAGACACTCCAACATACCAATAAGATGAGCAACCGCCTCGATGGGGTGACACTTAGTTTGTTGGTCGCAGCACGACATAATGTCCTGTTGTACGAAATCTCAAAATGGGGCGAGGATGTCGGAGTAGCCTCAAAGGCAACGTTCTCTCGGACGAAGTCAGAGCTTGAGAATAAAGGGTTAATCTCAACAGAGAAGGTGCCAATCGAAGTGGGTAGACCGCGGTTACGACTCCAAGTGGCTGCGGAATCAGTCGCAGAAGCTGACCCAGAGGAACTCGCAGAAAACGCCTACGCTCTATTGAATAATTAGCAGACAGTAAGAATCATGCGGGTTTTTGAATGCCGACGATGGAGGTACCGGCATGAATCACGCTCTCATCCAGTACGGCAAGAGCCCGGCGATCAAAGTGGCAACCAAAGCGCTCACCGATCTAAATCTCACACTCGTCGAAAACGAGATGGACGCAGATGTAGCGATAGGGACCAGAACAGTCAATGATTATCCGTCAGCTATTGATAAATGCAAACTACCGAGTGTTCTCATCGAGCGTGGAGGGGTAGGGGCACACTCCATTTCGGATGTGGATGCTGCGGTCTCGGTCTTTCCAACATTGAGTGTTCGAAGTAGTGACCTGCGGGCGCGTGTTGGGGCGTCAGAGTCAGAGTCAGAGTCCAACACGAAGGAATCTAACACGTCGGGCACGAGCACCAGCGTAGAGTATGTTGCTGGGGCAATTGCTGGACAGCGGTTGAGGGCCTTACTCGAGGACCCCAACTCAGGGAGCGTCGTTATCGAGATCGCCCAGACGGATATTCGACAGCCGCGGGTGATATTACCGACTCCTGATGGGCCACTAGGATTCGAGAACGTCAGTTTCGAACATCGGTCAACCTCGCTTGATGAGACACTGACACGCGCCGAGCAAGCTGTCGATCCCCGGATTGGGATTATCTCACAGGTCGGTGAACGCGAGTCATATCCGGCTCCATACTACCTGGCACGGGTGAGAGAAAATCGGTCTTTCAGCGCGGTACGGGCGCCTGAGTTTGCTGGTGGAGTCGATATGAACTGGGACGTCGCTTTTATGAAAGCAACCGGTGAAGCTTTTGAACGGTACTGTGCAGGGACTTATACGCACGATTCTTTCACCACCGCACCAGCCACAACACAACGAAACCCAGTCAGTCCATCTCAGTTTGTCACTCCCAGCAACACAACACCACCAAAGAAGTCAGACCCGATCCCATGGATCGAGGGGCGTGACCTCTATCAAGGAACGATTGCTTCACTTCCTGCAGAATTCGTGTTTCATCCACCACCCCGTGAGCGCTTGCGGCCAGCGATTACAACAGGATTAGGCGTGGGGACATCACCAGTAGAGGCGGCACTCTCTGGTGTATGTGAGGTGGTTGAGCGCGATGCAGCGATGATATCGTGGTATTCGACATACGACCCGCTGGGTCTCAACATCACGAGTGATGATACCTTTGAAGCACTTCGTAATCGTGCCAATAGCCTCGGACTGAGTGTGCAGCCACTCTTACTTACACAGGATATCGATATTCCTGTGGTTGCGGTCGCCCTATATAGAGAGGAGACGTGGCCACATTTTGCGGTCGGATCTAACGCTGCAGTTAATGCTATCGCTGCGGCGAATGGAGCACTTGCGGAGGCACTGCAAAATTGGATGGAACTGCGGTCGATGGGATCAGATGAGGCTGAGAATGCAAGTGGGGCTATCGGACAATTTGCCTCTTTTCCTGAGCCAGCTCACGAATTTATTGATGTTGAACATACTGTTCCAATACACACGGTTGGCAGTTCGACCGAACTAGATAAACAGGAGTCACTAGCGAATATTTGTGAACAGATAACCGCAGCAGGGATGAGCGTGTATGCCGCCCGAATTACAACTGCAGATGTCAGTCAACTTGGCTTCGAAGCGTTGCGGGTTTTGATTCCATCCTCACAACCGTTGTTCCAAGACACGACTTTCTTTGGGAAACGTGCGGAGGAAGTTCCGAAGTCACTCGGGTTTGAGCCTCACCTCGATCGTGTGTTCCACCCCTATCCATGATTTCGTGATCTATAGACATTGAGCTACTCATTTCGATGAGGAGGCACAATCGTTTCACACACCGAAAGTTGCACGGATCACATCACGTGTTCCTGGTCCCAAGCCAACTGCTAATACAGCGATGAGTAGTAAGATCGTATATCGGGGGCTCTCTTCGAAGATATCCGGCTCAAACACCCATATGACAAATGTTGCAGCGACCAGTTTGATAATCAAAAACGGCCACGTGTCGCCGGTGAGTGAGATAATTGATGCTGGAAAAATAGCTCCTGTTAGATCGACGACGAACTGATTAACTGGATGTTTTGGAACAAGGTTTGGCCCAGCTTGCAATGCAGGCATCCAATCAAGTCCAACGACGTTGGCGACACCATCCACCGCATGTCCCCAGAGAATAACAAATCCTAATTGCTCTGTTCCATCGTTGATAAATGGTGCTGCCTGCTGAATGCAGACCCATGTTATTCCCGCAGCCAGGGTCGCTCCAATTGCCACGACTCCCATGACTTGCGGGTAGAATTCGACCCCCTGAGAGCCGACCACCGATAAATAAAACAGATATCCAACTGTAGGGGTCAGAATAGTCCACCCAAGGGCAAAGAGCATTCTTTCATACTGCTGGATAAAGTCGAATCGTGCAGCAGTCACCGCGAGGATGACGCAGACGAGGGTGATAATAAACACAGTAAAGTAAATAACCGGGCTGATGAGTAGCGTATTGAGTGGATAGCTGATCAGTGCCTCGCTGGTCATGACAGTATCGTTTGCATCTTCAACGACCCGCAACGCGCCGCCAAAGAAGATGAACGGAATGAGTGCATAGAATAGTCGAGATTCGGTTCCAATCTGAAGTCGCTGCAACAGGAATATCACTCCGACGAGCGACGTAATGAGTATGATCATATACCCAATCTCCGAGACGAGTGTATACCCTGGGAAGGCGACGGGTTCGGCGGCCGCAGCACACGCCGATGCACTGTTGAGATATTCAACAGTCTGACCTGGGCGAATCGCACAGAAGGCTGAATTCGCATCAGCTTGAACAGGTCCCCAAAAGTAATGCCAGATAAAGCTATCATATACGGTCTCAGGAGCGAGTATCGACCCACCAATAAGGAGAGCAAGAGCAGTTAAGACGCCCCCAGCCCAGATATTTTCAGCCGAGTAGCCAGTGCGGTCGACATATGCTGACATACTCGGTAGAGTGGTATCGTTAAATTTGAGGATTGCGGTCTCCCATCATGTCGAGTGAGTCGGGCGAATATTTTGTGCTGCTGTAAGCGTCTCGGCATGGAGATACCCGTTCGATGCCACCAACCCGTCCGAGTCGTGCTGCCAATGGTCACCTGATACGTCGGTAACACGCCCGCCTGCTGCGCGAACTAATGCAACTCCAGCGAGGGTGTCCCAGGGATTTGCCTGAAGATTCGTAATGGCTCCATCTATAATTCCGGCCGCGACACCTGCAAGCGTCGCCTGAGCGGAGCCGATCCGACGCAGGTCTCCGAAGCGGTCCAAGATAGCTTGGCAGGCACGGCCGTACTGTTTCCGCGAGTCGAAGTCCCACCACAGTGTTGGCGCAACAATACCAGCAGCAGGATCAGTCTTTTCAGAGACATTGATCTGTTCACCATTTCGATATGCGGTTTCAGTATCGGTCCAGTATTCATCGCCCAACTCTGGGAGATTGACAACACCAACAGTTGGTTCCGCATCGGTCACTGCAGCGACTGCTGTCGCCCACACCTGGGTTCCACGAACGTAATTATTTGTGCCGTCGATGGGGTCAATCACCCATGTTTCACCCCGTGAGGGGACTGTTTTCAATACATCTTCCTCTTCACCGACGATTGTTTCCTCGGGATATGTCGACTTGATTGAATTAATCACCGCTCGCTGTGCGTCACGATCTGCTATCGTGACAACGTCGGTTTTGCCGGTTTTGTGTTCGACTGAGAGTGTCGTGCGAAAATGACCGCTTGCAACATCTGCTCCAGCGCGTGCACCCTCCCGTGCGACATCAATTCTCCGCGGTGTACTCATTAGTTATGTATCTACTAATGAATCTGATAAGACTGCTCATTTAACATCTACAGGCTTCCTGAGGAATCAAGGCCGAGCGAGCCGGCACAAGGGAGAGACAGCCCTACACCAAACTCTCAGTAATTGCACTCCTCACGATGAATCGTGACGAATGCTATTAGAGTGGCCTCGGACGGCATAATAACCACTCAGACGCAAATGATACCGTCGCTACTGAGTGGGGCCAACGGCAGTCCGAATGTCTGTGGAGACTGGTGTCACCGTGAGCAGGCATCAGCGACACGAACTGCTGACAGACGCCGTCGTCGAAGCAGACAGTCCGAACTGAGAGGGTGGAAGCCCCTCCTCAAGGAGAGCGAAGTCAGGCGGGTCGGGGCAGTTTACCGCTTGTGTTGATGATCATATTTACTCGCGAGATACGCTGAAGCAGTTCGCTCTCTGAGTGAACTGATTGTCTATGGCTTTGTATGTCAACTCTCTGGGAGTACGTGGTTCGAAAGATGGACTCGAAGTCATGGCGAAACCCGACGATTTCCGTTCGATGATGAGGCACCCGCCTTGCTTCCTGTAGAGCTGTGACCTGTCTGTGGTGGTTCACATCGGTTGTGGGCGAGAATAGCATGCTGTTTAGGTTATGGCTGATTGACCTCCTCCCGCGCCTGAAGACGCGGGAATCCCGCCACGGGATTTCAGGCCGAGTGCAACGACCCTGTGGTTTCAAGACGCATACGTTCCAGGCGTCAACTGCTGGATTTCAGCATCGGCTTGGCTGTCTTGTGGC
>JAQCNF010000160.1 GCA_028275165.1 Haloquadratum sp. | reverse complement strand
AGCAAACCCGCAAGTTCACAGCTGGGGTAACCGACTGGTTGGGTTGCCCACAGAGGAATCCCACGACTTCAGTCGTGGGAGGAAGTCAAAGAGAGCCATTTCCTTCGAGAAGCCTTATTCTGACGATATCGGATATGTCATTCACTCTTGCAGCATGTTCTCATGACCCCTGTTGAATCCCGGTTCTCACATACGAAGATTCAACGTTCGATACTGTGTCTCCCCCGAAAATGCTGCACAGCCCCGCCTGTCCAAACATCGCTCACGGTCCAGTACCGCAATGTTCAGTGAACTCAAACAGATCATTGGAAACATCCCAGCAGATACAATCCAAAGACTATCTTCCAGCAACAAAAGAATCTCAGCCTTCAGGCTAAGGTGGCGTCCATCCAGGACACGTTGAAGCGAGGAGATGATAGTGAACGGTGCTGTAGCAGGCTTCGGAGACACAGTTGCGAAACACAAGAAAATCATAAACCCAACAGCAGGTAACCGACAACCAAGCTGTCCTTCAGTGATGATACACTGCCCAACAGTCACCAATCGTGATCTATGTGTGTCTCTTCTCGGCGGTCACTGATGAGATTAACAGCAGCTTTTGCACCATCACCAATCGCAACTGCTGTCTGATATTCCCACGTATTTGCCAATCCAGCAACATATACGTTATCAGTTGCTCGGTTGGAATCATCAGTTTGAATATGCTTCTCCATCGTGAATTTTCCCTCTGGTCCGTCCGTATATTCAATCTCGTCACTGAGTGGAGCTAGCAGATCAAACTCATTCGCAGTTGCAATGATCACAGCCTCTCCGGTGTGTGACTCGCCGGACTCTGTTGTCACACTCAATGGTCCAGGTGTGCTCTCGCGAACAAGACGTGTCACGGTTGCCTCCTCAATATCACCGTCAAACGCCTGAACCCGGCCACGACCGGTTTCAATGATCTCTTCGCCTCCAATCCGCTCCTCGGTAAGGAGGTTCTGAATCTTGTCCGTGCTATGTACTAATGGGCTTCCACTATCCAAGACGAGAGTATCAAGTCCAGCCTTGGCGGTGAATACGCCCGCCTGCAGTCCAGCAACACCGCCACCAATAATGAGCACATCACGCATGTATTATCTGTGAATAACATTCTCACATTTCTATGCTTTGTCCTCTGAGCATCTGTCTGACGAGGCTATCTATCACAGTTCGATGAAATCATCAATGAATAAGGCGTACTCCCACATACGCCTGTGACTCCACTTGGACACCTTTCTTTGGCGTTAATCGCTGGGCATCTGCAAGACTACGACGGACGGGACCTATCGTTGTGCCTCATCGCTTCAGTGCTTCCAGATGTAATTGACAAATCGCTGTGGCGAATTGGGCCATTCATCACGGGACACACGCTTGCCCACTCGGTGCTTACATTTAGCGTCGTATCAATCATGATACTTGCACTGCCACGCCTCCGGCGACTTACTCCGTTCATACCTGGATACGGAGCTCATATTCTTGCTGATCTTATGGTGGCATACCCAAAATTTATGATTAATTATTTCTGGCCATTACTCCCACAACGCCCGACACCTGACGGACCTGCAGTGGATTACTGGATTAATTATGCGGCGAGTGCTCCTGGAGTGGTCGAAATTATCTCAATTGCGATTGGGACATACATACTGATACATTACAGGTTCCCCCATCAGTGGTATAACCACTTCAGCTGACAACAGTTCAGCGAATTCAGCTCTCAGAGAAGAGAATACACGACTGGTGATAATTCAACTGAGAAAGGGCGACGTTTGACTGTCCCACAAGAGACTCAAGCCGTTAATGAATCGCTCCGCGATTCGTTCGCACACCAGAAATCCCCGGTTTCTGGGGACGATGATGAAACCCAGCAGGAGACGCTTGAAACATATACGTGTTGAAATCTGAGGGCCGCGCTCGGCTTGAAGTCTCATGGTGCGATTCCCGCGAGTTTAGCAGTCGTTGAAAACACGGCGACTCTACTCAGCAACATCTCCGGAGAATCAGTCGACGTCTGAGGAACTCCACCCAGCTCCGAGAATATCGCCAAATAACTGTCTAAACCCTAGTATTGTTCACGCCTACCCGCACGCCGATGACCCGACGGTGCTCCCGCTCGGCGAGGATGTGCTGGATGGTCTCCAGTTCGGCGGCAAGCGTAACGACGGCTACGGTGAGGCTCAGCTGAAGGATACGAAGATAATTGAGCTTGATGAACTGAACTACTCACAGCTCAAAGGCGCGGAGACGTACCTCATCGAACTCGTGACGCCGTTCGTCCTGGAGTCGGAGTACCCGGACGCCAACAACACCACAGTGCCGTGGTGGTGGGCGGAAGACCGGGGTGATCTCCGACTCCGTCAAAAGAAGATCCTCGAACAACGTAAGATCTTCCAGCTGGAGACGGTTAATTTGATGACGGTCAGGTCGTGAAATACCTCGGCAACCGCCCGCTGGAGACCGCGAAGAACGGCCTCATTCGGGTCGGCTCATACTCCCGATGCGGCAAGAACTGCGGCTGAAGCCCCTCGGCGAACAGTGTCAAGATGCAGGGAGAAAGGACTGATCACGCTCGTGAATCAACTTAGGAATGACGGTGAATCGCCCGACAGAAATTCACGCGGTGAGCTGAATAAAGAAATCGTATTTGCAACAACTGTTAGACGCCGGAGGAGGTCACATACTGAGACGTCGATTGAGAAAGTCGGTTAACAATCGGAACATCCGGAGCTTCTGATCTTGGTCCGAAGATCCATGTCCTTCTTCACCGAGTTCTTGATACTCAAAGTCCTCATCGCTCCCTTGCTCGTACCCAGCCTGTTTCAGCGCGTCACGAAATATTCGTGCCTGTGACACAGGCACCCGGCGGTCGTTGACACCGTGAACCAGCAGCATCGGTGTGTCAATATTCTCAATGTGTGTCACCGGTGATCGCTGCTCATAGATATCTGGGTTCTCCCTGGGTGTGCCGAGGTATTTTTCCATTAATTCAGTTCGATAGTGTGGCATCGTGTTCTTGAAGATATCCTCAAGATCTGTGACACCAATCCACGCGACACCAGCGTCGTACTGGTCTGGATACTGAACGAGTTGCCAATATGCGGAGTAACCCCCATATGAACCACCGAACACTGCAATTCTGTCATCGTCAATCCAGTCATATGTTTCTTTGACATGCTCAAGACCGGTCATAATATCACCCTGCTCGGCTCCTCCCCAGTCGTCGTGAAGTTCCCGAACAAACTCACGACCGCGCCCAGTTGACCCTCGATAATTAATCTGTAGCACCGAAAATCCCTGAGAGAGGAGTACTTGTGTGTACAGATCGAAGGATTTCGTGTCTCTGGCTGATGGCCCACCATGGGGATTGACAATCAATGGTGACGGACGTTCACCAGAATCATACAGTAGTGCTCCGATGTCCAGCGATTTATATGGATCATGTTTGATCGCTGTCTGTTGTGCCTCAGGAATCCCATTCGAGTTAAATCGAAGGTACTCAGCGTCTACGAAATCGCTTGAATCAAAGGTTCCATGGACAGCTTCAACGAGCACCTCAGAGTCATGAATTGAGTAATCGTATATGAGGAGGTCTGGCCGGGTCGTTGGTGATGTGTGTGTAAGCACGGCCCTGCCCTCATCGACAGTGGGGGATCCGCCATATCCGAATCTCGCAACTCCCTCAGGGAGGTCAAACTCTGTTGCTTCGTTGCTCTCAATATCATACACAACTGGTACAGATACTGCCTCTCGGACTCGAATACCGATCACACGGTTGCCATCCGGAGTAAACGCCACTGCTGATTCTTCACGCTGGTCATCGCCAAGCCATTTGAGTTCATGCGTCTTGAGATCGTAGACTCCGATTCGATCGAACTCTGCAGTGTTATCGGTGATGAGTAACTGCTGATTATCTGGACCCCAGTCGACTGGAGTTGACTCTGCGCCTATTTCTCCAATATCTAAATTCCGTGGGTTGGAGCCATCAGCGGCCGCTACATACACATCCCGGTTATTAAAATTGTCGCGCTCGTTGGTGCTGTAAGCGAGCCGATCACACTCGGGAGACAAGATTGCATTAGCGGTCGCCCGGTTGTACGACGTGATTTTTTCTGTCTGACTGGATTCAAGATGATGACGATACAAATTCATTTGTCCGTCGCGGGTTGATCCAACGATTAGCGTTTGACCATCTTCGCTAACATCGTTGAGAACGACCTGTCCGTCCATTTCGATGACTGTCTCCACCTCACCACGAGGTGAAATCCTGTAGACGTCATTCTGCTCATTTCCATCCTTGTCGAAGTGGAAGTATACCCAGTCACCATCAGCTCCCCATTTCACGAACCAACGAGCATTACGTGGGACTTCGCCATCGCTCCATTGCTTACGTTCACCTGACTCGATATCCAGCACGTGAAGTTCGTTGCGACCAGTAATATCGTAGTACATCGCTATTTTATTGCCATCTGGAGAGACCGTCGGATGGGCAAGCGTTGGAAGACCGGCGAGTTCCTCAAGTACGTCCTCAGTCTGAGACATGCTACTCATTACTTTCATGTGTCATCCACAGGCCACTGTAACTGTCGCCCAAAGAGTTCGAGTGGCGCCGAAGACTGATTCGATATCACTGACCGACATTTGCTGGCAGTAACTCGAAACAGCTCGAACCTCGTTATGACGGGCGGAAACAATACTGCAGGTAATTTATTCCTCTGACACCCGAATTACACATTGGTCATGACGAGTCTCAAGGAATCCGTCGTCAATCGAAGAGAGCGTATTCAGCCACCACAAACAAACAATTACGGGAACGCACATGGTGGAGAACTAGTCAAGATCATGGATGAAGTCGCGGCGATCAGTGCAATGCGCGTTGCAGAGTCTCCTTGCGTTACCGCACGCATAAGTGAGGTGAATTTTCATACACCGGTACAGGAAGGAGACGTGGTAGGTGTTGAGGCGTTTGTCTATCAGACGGGTGAAACTAGTCTCGACGTGTACACCCGAGTCGAACGTGAGGACCCTGTCAAAGGCGTGCGAGAGGAAGCAACAACGGCCCGATTTACGACTGTTGCAGTAGATGAGGACGGCAATCCTGTTTCGACCGAGGACGTATATGTGGAAACGTCAGTTGGTGAGGGTAAGTGTGGTGTTGCCCGGCGAGATAAGGGTTCCTAAACACCTATGTTCTTTATTTGGGGCTGAGCGTATAAAGATAACAAATACTACATAAACCAAGAACTATCATTTATAATTCATATAGCACAGACAGAGTCGAATCAGAGGTGAGATAACATACTTAACTAAAATGGTCCAAATCGGATAGTCCACGCAGGATGTGAGCACGCGCGATCAATCCTAACTATACTGGCAGATTAATTGCAAGCAAATGGTCAGCGTTATTTCGAGATGTCGGCTTTCGTGTGACACAATCGAACCGCTACGAACAGTGTTATTTTCTGATTATGATATTTTTTATACTCAGTCGGATGAACGCAGCATAACTAACAATAGTACATTCGTTACGATAGTCGTCTCCTCAGGCCTCCTATGAGTTATTCACAAACTGCTGGGCGTGTACCCGACTGAGGTTGATTCAGATAGATAAAAGAATACCGGATTATGCAAATTGTTTCGTTCAGTCGAACTTCTCTATCTGAGTGAAATATCTACCCGATTCAGTCTCACCGGCTCAGACAGGCTATTCAGAGAGATGGTTCATCAAGATTGACATACACGCTCTTTTGACGCTGATAATGGTCAAGAGCCTCAAGCCCGAGATCTTTTCCGAAGCCAGATTGTTTAAATCCACCATACGGTGCATCGGGAAGAATCGGGCCATACTCGTTCACGTATACTAACCCGGCATCTAAATCATCTGCTGTTTGATGTACAAGTGATGTGCTTTCGGTTCCAATTCCGGAAGCTAGCCCATATTGTGTATCGTTCGCTAATTCGATCGCTTCGTCATAGTCTTCAAACGTCATGATTGTTTGAACCGGGCCAAATATTTCCTCCCGAGCGATTGTCATCTCGTTCGTCACTTCTGCAAATACAGTTGGTTCAACATACCACCCATCAGAAAGTGCCGCATTGTCGGGCTTCCCCCCACCGCAAAGCAATGTGGCTTCCTTTCTTCCCGTTTCAATGTAATTAGTGACAGTCTTGAACTGACTTTGTGAAGTCAGTGGCCCCATCGTCGTCTCCTCAGAAAGTGGGTCACCGAGCACGTACGACTCAGCCGCATCAACAAACCGCGAAGTGAACTCATCAACAATTGACTCGTGAACAAGCGCTCTTGAGAGCGCATCACATATTTCACCGGTACTATAGAAAATCCCGTCAGCAACTGCTGTAACTACCTTATCCAAGTCAGCATCAGGAAAAACAATAAATGGCGACTTTCCTCCAAGTTCCATCGTGACCGGAGCAACACGGTCAGCGGCCGAGTGCATAACGCTCCTTCCAACTTGAGTACTACCTGTAAACGATACCTTTCGAACCTCCTCATGTTCAGCCACTGCCCGTCCAACATCGCTTCCCGAGCCGGTGATCACGTTTAGAACGCCATCAGGGAAAATCCCCTGAGAGAGCTGTGCAGCGCGAATCGTCGAGAGTGGTGTTTCGAGAGAGGGTTTCAGTATACATGCATTTCCTGCTGCAAGGGCTGGGCCGAGCTTCCATGTGGC
This sequence comes from Haloquadratum sp., assembly GCA_028275165.1. Taxonomy (GTDB): domain Archaea; phylum Halobacteriota; class Halobacteria; order Halobacteriales; family Haloferacaceae; genus Haloquadratum. The sequence goes on along the minus strand of JAQCNF010000160.1, from coordinate 25,334 downwards.
TGCCCATAATGGATAATTCCATGGAACGATTTGTCCGACAACACCATATGGCTCTTGAGTAGTGTAGAGGTGCAGGTCTTTTTGAGCTGGTATTTCACTTCCACGCTGTGCCCGGCATACAGACGCGTAGAACTCGATCGTCTCAATTGCCCCCTCAACTTCCCCACGAGCCTGTGAGAGCGGCTTCCCACAATCCAAACACTCCAGAGTGACGAGCTCATCCTGATGATCTTTGAGTGTATCTGCCCACTCAAATAGACGAGCTGAGCGGTCACTGGCGGTTGTGTCTTCCCACCGAGTTTCGAATGCAGTCCATGCAGTGTCTACTGCGAGGTCGACGTCTCGAACATCGCACTTCGGGATATCAACGATTGGTTGATCAATGACCGGGTCTTGAATCGGCTGACTATTTGCCGTTGTATATTGCTCGCCGTCGACCCATGAACTAAACTCAGATTGAGCTGTTACCTCGTCGTGCTTAGATAGGTGTCTATCATAGATTCCAGTACTCTCCGAAGAGTATCCCATACTAATTTACCTCAATGAGAATAAAAAAATCTTCTTCCCCTTTAGCAATCAAACAACGTTTCTCCATACAATCGCTAGTGCGACCTTTTCGGACACAAATCAGCAATATTGGCTTTTTTCAATGGATATTAATATCTCGTCTAACATCGTCACTTGTATATGATACAATATAGCCGTCAGCACGCCACACATATCTGTTTTGGATTTCAGATATTTCAATTTCGGACCCTCAGATGAGTCTCGGAGCACATACATTCTCCTTTCCTATCTGGGTTGAATTTGGAAACGGTAAGAGTGACCGAGTCGGTGAACTGATTGATAGCAAGGGGTGGAAAACTGCACTCATTATCACTGATCAAGGAATTCGTAAGGCTGGCATTCTCGATATAATTGAGACATCAATCGAGGGTGAAAATATCACATATGATATATATGATAATGTAAAACCAAACCCGACAGAATCGATGGTATCTGATGCATTGAGCGTCTTAGAGAGCGGTGACCACGACGTTGTTGTGGCGGTCGGCGGGGGAAGCGTTATCGATACGGCAAAGTGTGCGACATTGCTAAAAACGAATCATCTCCCACTCTCTGAGTACGAGGTAAACACGCCGGCAGATGTCACCGCAGGAACAATCGAATCTCAAACACATCCACTGATTACTATCCCAACCACCGCTGGCACTGGAAGTGAGGTTGATTATTGGGCAGTCATAACTGCAGAGGAACGACAATTCAAAATGGCAATCGGTCAACCGCCACTATCTCCCGGAGGTCCATATCTTGGAGCAGACATCTCGCTTGTCGACCCCGAATTGACAGCGTCCCTTCCACCACGGCAGACGGCTGCGACCGGATTTGATGCGTTTTCACATGCTCTCGAGAATCACGTCGCTGCAGGCGCGCCTGAGTTGGTGAAGCCTTACACACACCATGTAATGGGACTCGTTTCGACGTATCTGTCTGATGCGTATACCACAGGAAACATGCAATCACGGGAGCAACTTCTGTTCGGTTCACATATGGCTGGCTTTTGTGAGAACTACGCTGGGTTTGGTGCAATTCACTCATTAGCCGAAGTGACAGGCGGGATGTACCCAGAAATCCCACACGGAGAAGCAATCGCAGTATTCACCCCACCAGTGATGCGATACAATTTAGAAACACATCCCGCTCGATACGCAGAGGTAGCGGAAGCTGTGGGTGTCACCACATCAGGACTATCTGATCTTGAAGCAGCACGAAGGGGTGTTGAAGCTGTTGAGACGCTTATTGATTCAGTCGACCTTCCAACGAGTCTTGAGGAACTGGGCGTTGACAGTGGCGATCTTGAGAGAATCGCATCGAAATCTCTGGAGACAATCGAAATCCATGACAACCCACGTGAGGCAGACGCGGCCGATTTACTGGAGATTACCCGCAACGCATACTAACATCCTCCCAAGGGTCGGAGTCATGTCATTTGTTATTTATCCACCACTGCGGCGAAACACTCCAAATAACTCACAAACGCTTGGCAATGAATTCGATATTGATAGCTATCATGGCACTCACCAGGCCCACGAAGGAGATGAGAATGAGAAATGTTGAGACGACGCTCACTGTCGGTGTGAGTGACTGTCGAAGGGAGCTCCAGGCCAAGACAGGGATCGTCTGTGTCTGGTAGTTGGAGAGAAACAGTGCCATTACGAACTCTTGAAGACTCACGATGAATCCGAGGAGTGCCGCAACAAAGACACCGCTCTTCACATTTGGAAGCACCACATAGATGAATACACGAATTGGGTTTGCTCCGAGATCCATTCCTGCATCGTGAAGTTGCCAGTCAAATCGCTGAAGAACTGACTGCATGACAAAGAATACGAGCGGGGTCGCCCAGAGACTATGAGCAAGAATCACCGCGAAATACGATGACCGAATTCCAAGTCGGCTGAAGTACACTAAAAGTGTTACTCCAAGAATAACTGGCGGAACCAGCAGTGGGAGGATAACTATCGGTGTTAGTAGGTTGCTCGCTCGCCCTCGGTGAGTTTCTACTCCAAACGCAGCAGTAAGCCCCATGATCGTCGCTAAGATTGTCGTTCCAACACCAACGATGATGCTATTATCAAATGCCCTCAGCCAGGCGATGTCAGTAAAGAAGGCACTATACCATTGGAATGAAAATCCTTGTGGGGGGAATTGAAGATTGCCTGAGGAAGAGAATGATGTGGCGATTACAATTACCAGCGGGAGCAATAGCAGACTGAATATGGCGATATATCCAAAGCGAAATGCTGCCGTTCCAATCTGCTCTCTACTGACTGACATTTTGAAGATTCCCCCCAATCCGGCCGAGAGTCACATAGATGAACAGAATACTGACGAGCATCAACACGAGCATGATTGTCGAGAGTGCTGTTGCAATCGGCCAATTGAAGTTGATCAACATCTGTTCTTGGACCTCAAGTGCAAATGTTCGATCGCTTCCTGCACCGAGCAGTGCCGGTGCCGAGTATGCGCCAACACTCCAAGCGAACGAGATCACAGTCGCCACGGTGATTCCAGGCATAATATCTGGCAGGACAACTTCGAAGAATGACCGGACTCTACCAGCTCCGAGGTCACGCGCGGCCTCAACGAGTTCCCACTTCACTGATGAAAGGACACTGTAGACGGAGAGCATCGCATATGGGAAGATAATGTACACCTGTCCAACAATCACGCCAATTGTGTTCGGGGCAAGTTGAACCGGCGACTGGAGCAACTGCACTGCTAATAGCAAATTGTTGAGCGTGCCATTCGGGGCTAACAGTGGAATCCACGTGTATGTCTTAATCACGAGCGTCGTCAGAAGTGGTAAAATAACAGAAAACAGGAGGGCTGATTTGAGCAGCCCACTGGCACGCCATGCAGCGTAAGCGTAAAACACAGCGAGAGTGACCGTAATCACAGTTGCAATCACACCCAACTGAAATGAGTAAATAATAATCCCTTGTAGTAGCTCTGAGCGGATCACCTCGATATACGATGCGATAGAGAATGTTCCTTCAGCGTATGGGATGCCCTGAGATTGCTCACTTAGACTGATTCGTATGAGAATAATAAATGGAGCGACAAATACGAGTAGCTCAAATATGATGAGCGGGCTCATCAGCAATAGTGATCGTCTCAAGCCTGATTGGTTTCGGAAGGGAGTCCACAGACGCTCGAGAATAGTACCTGGCCGGTCTACGCTCACTGATATACCCTCATGCGATCGTCTTCAGAATCAAAGAAGAGCATATCTTCACTCTGCCATGTCAACTCTACATCGTCACCCTGAGTGATATCTGATCGTCCAGTCACCTGCTGTTCAACAAACAGGTCTTCACTCCCGGTATCAACGATATATCGTATCGTCGAACCACGATAGATTGTATTTTCAACGACTCCGTTCACGCTATAACCTTCTTTTCCGTTTCCATCCGCCCGTACAGAGTCTGCAGCCGATGTCTCATCTCGGCTCTGACTCTGTGGTTGGAGTTGCATAACCTCTGGTCGGAGTGAAATCGTGAGGCTCGTCTGGGAGTCGATTTCGCGATTATCTGAAACCCCAATGGTCGGACCAAGAGAGGTTGAGATGGCACATCGAGAGTCATTGAGTTGCTTGAGTGTTCCATCAATGAAGTTCGTATCCCCTAAGAATTCTTCAACGAACCTGTTAGTGGGATCCTGGTAGACCTCGTTTGGTTCACCAACTTGCACAAGTTCGCCATCATTGATAATCCCAATTCGATCTGCGAGCGTGAATGCCTCGTCTTGATTATGAGTTACATAAACAAACGTCTTGTCAAACTGCCTATGAATATTTTTCAATTCAATTTGCATCTCCTCTCGAAGCCGCTTGTCAAGATTTGAGAGTGGCTCATCAAGCAAGAGAACATCAGGATCAACTGCCAGGGAGCGAGCAAGTGCAACTCGTTGCTTCTGCCCACCAGACAGATCTGCTGGACTATAGTCCTCGTACGCTGCCATATGGACACGCTCAAGCATCTCACGGGCCCGCTGTGTCCGTTCGGTGCGACTATCACCACGCATTCTCAGCCCAAATACGACGTTTTCTAAGACCGTTTTGTATGGGAACAGTGCCCAGTCTTGAAACACCATCGAGGTATCGCGTTCGTACGCTGGATTTTCGGTGACATCATGACCACCGATGTGCACAACCCCCGAAGTTGGAGTTTCGAGGCCGCTTATCATCCGCATCGTTGTTGACTTTCCACACCCACTGGGGCCGAGTAAACAGAGTAACTCACCATCTCGGACTGACAGCGAGATATCATCAACTGCGGTAAGGTTCCCGAATGACTTCGAGAGACGTTTTAATTCAACTTCTGACATAATATACGCTGGTGTAAATTAAACGAATCGTCCCCGGATTACCACCTGACGTATCTCGTCGTTCAAACATCGCTACCCCGAGTTTGCCTCCATTTTCGAAATACGATCACTAAACATCTCAAAGTTAGAATTCACGTAGCTGAAATCAGGCCAGGCAATCTTCGCTGCTTCCTCACTATTCGTTGGAAGGTCCTCTGTAAGCTTCTCAGTGGCGTACTCCATATTCTCGTTTGTAAACAGGGTTGGACTGTTCTTTGACCACTGCGTTTGTGTGTCAGCGTCCATGATGAAGTTGAGGAAGTCTTCAGCCATTCGTCGTTTATCAGTTCCACGGACTGGACACCAGTGATTAACGAATCCACTATTTCGGGACGGTGCAGTATGACTCAGTTCATCATAGTCACCAATATCGAATGCGGTCTGCTCATAATACCACTGAGCATAATCAATAATACCATTATTGAACATCTGCCAGATATCTTCACCAGACGTGGCCCATCCTTGAATACCCCATTCTTCACTCATGTAATCGAAGACATCCATCCTCATTTCAGTGTCATACACCTCTTCGGCTAGTTCCATCTCGTCCATCGCAACAGCAGCATCATGCTGTGGGAACCACCAAAATCCCTTATCGATGCCGATACCATTACTCCTCTGGACTTTCATTGATGCCAGGTCTGACCACTGAGATGGCTCAAAGTCGAGAGTATTTCGATAGATGAGGGTCGTCGGGGCACCGTCTGCCGGCACACCGTACTCAGTGGTACGGAAATCGGTATAATAGTCGATAGCTTCAGTCAGATTCGGAATATTCTCTTTCCGCAAGGGGAGGAACAGGTCGTCGTTGCGGCCAAGAAGGTAAAAATACCCTTCCGTGATTGTGACATCAAAAGGTGGTTCATCTTCGGGTGCAGAGCGTATCTGAGCAAGAATTTCATTCCACCCACGATTAACCTGCAATCGTCCACCAGTTTTCTCTTCATACATCGGCTTGATTGTCTGTTCAAACCGATCTGCATAGTTTCCACTCCACACCATCACCCGAAGTGTTTCACCGCTAAAATCAGGCCCGCTATCTGCCTCTCCAGCGGTAGCACCACCCTCGCTACTACCACCACCTTCGTTACTGGCTAACGAAGTACATCCTGCCAGAATTCCTGTTGCACCCACTCCAGCAGCAGTAAGAAACTGACGGCGGCCACAAACGCTACTATCAGTTGACTTACTATTGAAATGATCATGCTTAGCACACATGCTATGCCAGAACACGCCACTGTAGTAATAAAAATTTACCTACCAATATACTACTCTCACTCCAGAACTGAAATAAGCGCTGAAGAAATCGAGATATCGACAGATCAATTCAATCTTGTGATGTGATGGCCTCCTCTAACTTTCTTCCCACGTGATTCAGGGCATCTGGAATCTCTTCATCAAGGACTGCCCCATCGATCCGGTATGTCGGTCCAGAGACGCTCAGTGCACCAATAACCCGCTCTTGATCCCCGTAAACGGGCCTTCCAATACTACGCATTCCCTGTGTATATCCTTGGTTATTGATTGCAATTCCTCGCTGTCGAATCGTTTCAAGCGTCTGATATAGCTCCTCTCGCGTAGTAATCGTATGCTCTGTGCGGGCTGGCAAGCCCCATTCATCAATAATCCTGTCAACACGGGAGCGGGAATACGTCGAGAGGATCGCAAGACCTGATGCCGTTGCGTGCATATGGTAATAAGACCCCATGCGTGCGCGATACGTCCTTGCCGAGTCGCCGCTCGTTCCTTTATATTTAACCCACTTATGATATGATTCCGCGATAGTGATAGCTCGCCCTCGATCCGGAGCCACGAAGTCACAGTCTTCCTCAGTCCGATCAGTCAGCTCTGAGATCGCATCCTCAATGTGTGTGTACCCAGGCCATCGACGACGGGCTCTTTCCCCGAAATTCAAGCATTTCATGCCCATATTATATGTCTTTCCACGCTTGACGAGAAATCCACTCTTACGCAGTGTAGTAAGATGTTTGTGGGCAGTGCTCTTGGCGATACCGAGTGCTGTCTTTACTTCACGCAATCGTACACCGTCTTGAGCAGCGACAAACTCTAAAATATTTAGTGAGAGCTGTGTTGTCTCAACACCACCCTCATCATCAGTTGAGGACATTTTCGCTAAACCTCCATGTTGTCTGTTGCGTCGGCCTGTGTTTTCATATACCGTTACATATTGATGCGTCGTATTAGGAGTACCCGATCAGATATATGTTGTTCGGCTCACTCGAACTGTGAATATAATCGCAGTTTTGTTTAGTATTGTAAGACACTCATTGGCTCAGCGCAACCGATCGCCTTGCTATCTTCACGATGTTCAGGCACAGAATCGCCAGTGATCCACTCATCTGCTGTGAACAGCGGGATCTCCTCGCTACAGCAAAAATAAGTTACAATATCGTGGTTCGAGTTGACTGAGACGCCGCTATGCTGCATGATCCGAACATATCATATCACTGTCTCCATCATGTGCGACTTTCACTGTTACAATCAAAGATGTAGATCTTGACGCCACGTCACTCGTCCGTTTGCTTGATTTCGAACAGGTGTTTCTACGCGCTGCAGTATTGTCGTTCATATCAAAAATAATGGTATATAAGATAATTTATCTGTATGCTGCAGTAGCTGCCACTTACCTTCTCAGCATATTCCAATGCGGCAATTCCATAGACAAGTGGATTGTATACCAATGGGCGGCTCTGTGAGCGCGAACCCGTGGGAACATATCAAGAGGAGCGTTCTCGAGTGGAATGACACTCATATTGAGATTGTCACTGTTCGACCACCCTGATGGCACCGGATAGCTCTCATTGGTTAGAATGTCGACACTGAGCTTCCAGATCGAACGCAGAGAAAGATACAATCGCGCTACGCGTGCCAGATTCAACTCGGGGGTATCATATGTATCAAGCACGTAAAATCGACACATAAAATTTAAATCAATGTTACCAATCTCGCACTTACCCAATAAGACATGCAAGCAATTGGTATGTCGATATTAACCGTCATAATATGATGAAACGACGTACGCTGATTCGGGCTGTTGCAGGGAGTATCGCTATCGGGGGCACAGCAGGGTGTCTGAGCGCATTTGGATCTGATCAGTCACCACCCCCACGAAAATCAAACGTGATTCGCAACATCAGTTTGATGAACGATGGTGAAGCGCTCAAAGTGACGACGGTTCCGGATGAGTCACAGTGGGTGATGACACGCCGAGAAATCAATGCTGAATTCTCACAAGCTCAGGGTAATGGGTCTGATGATCGCGCGAGCCGGCGTCCACCCACTCTTGGGGGGGTCATCTCAGGTTTAGGCGCTCTCTCTCCGGTTGGGACGGTCGAAGCAAAAGGAAGGGGCGCAACTGGGAGAGGACGTGGTGGATTTTCATCTGCACCACGTACATCGAAGGGCCGCGCGTGGTATGGAGGTGGAGCATATGCCTCTACATGGTACAACAACCACAATGACGAGGTCTCTCGCGTTCCAGTCACAGTCGGCTTGCTCGGTATCGGATTCATTGGAGATAATGATGCGTTCACTGAGCGGTCGCCTGGGCCTGGGCCTATCAACTGGGATGAAACCTATGATGACTCGCCCAGAGAGATTCAATCCGATCTCAGCCCACGCAGCGGATGGTACCGAGTTGGTACGGAGGTTAACGCTGAACTTGCTGGTGGTGGCATCCAATCTCTTGGATGGGAATGCGTCGATATACGTGTTCGCTCCGGCGGGAATCAAGAGGAGATAACGAAGAAATGGAAAGTTTCGCCTCGAATATAGATCTTCGATAGAATGATTCACAGCCAGAGTAAGGTAGTCTTTAGTGCGTACTCGTATGGCCAGATAATCGCTGTTTTCACCCGACTCAACGACCAGTGAAGCGGCTGATAACTCCCTCGGCGCAAACAAGCCTACACGCGATTACCTTCCTTGTCGCGTTCTGTAGTTTTACATACGAGCTTGCATACTCAGAACTCTTGACCGTGATGTATGGCGGGACCGTAACACAGTATGGATTAACAATTGGTATCTTTTTTTCATCGCTCGGAGTCGGCTCCTACATTGCCAAGCAGTTCGACGAAACCCGTCCTGAGAATGTATTTCGTACTGAGCTATACTTGGCGTTCACAGCTCCTGCTGGTCTTTTATTCGTTCTCTGGATTAATACGGCTGCAGTGCCGCAACTCCTTCCAAACACACTACTTGCGTTGTTAGCTCGCTTGCCAGTAGTCGGGATCGGCGTGTTATCAGGCTTCGAACTGCCGCTATTACTTGCGCTTGTCAAGAACTTAGACTCACCCTCATTGTCACTGCGAATGCGATGGATGACGAACAGTGTTGACCGGGGAATCAATACACTCGTCGGGCTGCTATTTCACACGTCTGACTCAAGCAGCGAGTATAATACCTATTCGACAGTTCTTGCGATGGACTATCTTGGAGGGTTAATTAGTGCTCTCATTTATGTGTTCATTCTGTATCCGAGTGTCGGGCTGATTGTCTCTGTATTTGTCTTAGCACTCATAAACGCCGCCGCAGCTTTGTTCTTTACGTGCCGATTTAGCTCTCGGTCATGGGGAGTTCTTGCCACAGAAAATCGTGATATCATCACCCACGAACGGACAGTCATGTTTATTGTCACGATTGTCCTCACAGCAACCCTTGGCGGAGCTGTTGTATCATATCGGACGGTTGATGAGACACTGACAGAATATTATCTTGAGGGGAATATTGAACAAGAGTATCCGCCTGAGACAGTAAACGTGGAGATTACGACCCAGTTCACGACACAATATCAACACGTAGTACAATATAATCGATCTTGGACGGGAAGTAGTAAGAATCCACTTTTTACTGGGCAAACAGAGCGATGTCTTCGCCTTGACACAGCAATACAGGTGTGTGATAGCACAGCACGTCCATATCACAGTGGACTGGTCGATGTTCCTCTCTCAATGTATCCGAACACCACAGACACTGACGTGCTTCTCGTTGGTGGCGGTGACTGGATTGCACTTGATCACCTGCGTCGTCATAATGTCTCGGTTGATCATGTCGATATTGATGCTGAATTTATGCAGCACGCCAAAACAAACTCATTCCTCGCAGAGTATCACGATAGCGCATACACCTATGAACACGCACATACGTATCAAGCCGACATCTACGACTACCTGCAGCGCACAGATACACAGTATGATGTCATTCTGCTTGACCTGCCTGGTGCCAAAACCGATGATCTCCTTTCAGTTTATTCAACACAATTCTATCGATTACTTGGCGATTCACTCACGGAGACCGGGGTGATTGCAACATGGGGATATTCACAGTATACCTATCCATCTCATCAGAAGGCATATTTTAATACAGTTTCTGCAGCAGGCTTCACCCAGTACCAGTCATACTATGCGTATGATGATTATAATGGCAATGATCAGACTGTGCGTGGAGAGCGCTTCTATTTATTTGCCCCTGACACATCACGGCCAATAATCACACCTGCGAATGGGACTCAGTACGTCAAGACATATCGAACTCAGTACGAGCCAAAACAGTGGCACTCAATACCCACATATCGTGGTGTGAGACCGAATACGCTGTTCAACCCCAATTATGAGATTCTCATAGACACCCAACGTAAGCAGGCGCCAGTCTCGGATCGATTTGAACGACTTCGGAACATGACAATGTCCGATTTGATATAATCATGTCACCACAGAAGCTCTATCTTATCCAGTCAGAATGTCCACAGTCGCTAGATGGTATCGATATCAAAGCAACTCATAAAGCAGTCTTTTGGGCACATACGGCACAATTCCATATTGTTGGAGAATCACATGCCGTGAGCGTGCCAGCACTTCCTTTTTATGAGATTTTTTCATGTCAGCCAGCGCGGGCAGAACAGACGCCAAGCACGACAGTCAAGGCGATTCAGCTCACTCTCAATGCAGAGTTGAACATTGTTCATACCCTTGCAGATAACTGTAGGACCGTTCGTACAACTGTCCGAGTTGAACCGTTGGAAGCATTCCCAAGCGCAGAGTCATTCACAGTCGCACACAAATTCGCTAAAAACGCCTATACAGCAATTACACTCATCTCACAGAGAGAGTATCGAACTTACCATACATACCCTGAGCACAATCTTACAGTTGTCTCGTGTCATCGTATGGTCTCTTCAGCTGATACAGAATCTCCACAGACAATCGAACCGAGCACACAGTGATTAGCGATAGAGACACGATAGTAGTCTGAAGTAATTCAAATGACCTGTACATATACGAGTGATCCAGAGAAGAACCAACGTTCATCGCTGACAACCACGTGGTCATGTCCACACGAATCTCACCCAGAGGACAAACGATGTATATTCCACATGAGTCCTGAAAAGCGGCGGTATTATGAAATTACACCACAGGATGTCCAGGCCGCAGTCGTATCTGAGCTAGAGGCTGAAGACAATGATAAAAAAGAGTTTATTGGGGCACATATCCCACACCTTGATCTTGATTATATCGATGTTGAGACTGATAATCAGTACCCGATTGACTTTCGAGATACGACGATCGAAACCGGGATTTCAGCGGCTCATGCGCGGTTTGAAGAGCGTGTTGACCTTCGGAACAGTACGATTGGTGGCTTACATGTCCCAAATTGCACATTTGAGGACGGATTACTTGCCTCTGAGGCAGTCTTCACTGATGTGGTTTCGCTGTCCGAGACGACCTTTGATGGCGACCTCGTTGATTTTACGGGTGCGATTTTTGAGCGGTCTCTCGTCGGCGAAGAAGTAACGTTTGCTGTCGATGTATCATTCAGAAACGTAGAGTTCAGACACACCGTGTCGTTCGACGGTGCATGGTTTACTGAACAAGCAAGCACAATTGATGATAATGTTGACTTTGAGCATGCAATCTTTCATGATACCGCTTCGTTCAGACACACCTCATTCTATCACACATCGTTTCAGGAAGTCACGTTCCACGATACCGCAGTTTTTGAACAGGCCACAGCAAATGGCACCCTCCGATTGAGCGGATCTGTATTCCACGCTGAGGCTGATTTTGATGAGTTGCACTGCGAGAAAGACATCTCATTTAGCAATGTGGTGTTCAATGGAGAAGCCTTCTTCAGGGGAGTGTCAGTTGCGGGAGGCACGGACGTGCTTGCAGATGATTTCTCAATAGCTAATGCCACATTTGAGAAGAAGGCTACATTTGAGCACGGAACATTTGGGTTCACAAACGCAAAGGGAGCGGAATTCAGCACGTGCGTCAGTTTCGAACGAACCACCTTTACCGATGATGCAGTCTTTATTGATGTCACGTTTGATGACACCGCTGATTTTGATGAAGTCATTTTTGACGGTGATGTCGAATTTACGGACAGTGTATTCCGTGAGGACGCCGTGTTTCGAGGATCCGAGTTCAACGGAGGAACGAATTATCTCGAATCTGATGTGGTGTTTGATACCGTCACATTCACTCACCCGGCTAAATTCAGCAATACAGATATCGTTTCAATAGAATTTCGTGCAACCGAGTTTCAATCGACTGTCGATTTTACTGACGCTGAAATCACTGAGACGCTCATTATCAAAACCCCGACTTTTCGTGATGACCCATATCTCGATTTTACTGACGCAACGATCGAAGAGGGAACAATCGTACAACCAGAGCGTGGGTGGGGGTACTTTGACTTCACGCAGGCAACAGTTGGAGATGTTTCGTTAGTAGCAGCTAATCAAACCGATAGACGAGAATTGCTTGACTACTTTCGTTTCTGTGATACAACCTTCGATAGATTTGATTTTTCACAGCATCTTGAATATCTCGATCGCAACGACTGGATTCTGCATACTTTTAGTGAGCCAGAGACTGGGTACACACCAGCACTTGAGCTCACGCCGGCGCGCATCGAAAAAACATATTTGAAAGCGAAATCGAGCGCGTCAGACCAGAGCAATATCAAGGCCGCTGGTGAATTTCGGGTGAAGCGGCAGCAGTACGCACGAAAAAAGTTTGCTCAGATTGCACTCGATTCGACGGAAACAGTCCGGACACGGGTAAAAAACGGGCTTCGGACGACAGAAAATTGGTTTCTTGACTTTTCTTGCGGCTATGGGCTCCGTCTGTATCGCATCACCGCTGTATTCATACTGTTTCCGCTGATAGCGGCAACTATCTTTGCTCTTGGGGGGCCACTGTTTGAGACTGGCGCTGGGCAGACCTCACTCTCTCAAATTACAACTGGGACTGGCATGCGCACTGTCTTGCTCAATGTATACTTCTCATATATTACGTTCCTCACGATCGGGTATGGTGGTATCGGTCCGCTCGGTCTCGGCGCTCGATTCCTTGCGGCTATCCTCGTTTATCTCAATGTGATTCTTGCTGGGCTCTTCATTTACTCGTTAATTAAGCGGAGCGAGATTTAGCATTCAGTGACTCAACAAAAGCATAATACACACTCAAGCGGGTACACTTCTATATACAATGAGTAATGCACAAGCACACAATCTCACAGGAGATATTACACTTAACGGAGGTGAGGAGACACCTATTTCAGTTGTTGATGCCGAGAATGTCCATTTCAGACGACAGTCAGTGACCGGCAGTGTCAAACTCATCAATCCTGAATACGTGTTTTCCTGTCAGAGGCCTACTGAACAGACTGTGCAGCCAGGTGAAACAGAGACCACTGTGAGCGGGTCGATCGAAGATATCTATGTTGCACACGATGGTGTTGACGGTACCGTTGTTATCGATGGCGCGCAAGATGTGTACATTGAGCCGAACGCGATAACCGGTGATATCGAAATCGTTGGTGAAGAACAGCTATTCTATAATCAGCTCACAGACTCTCCATATGGATACGATGCGTATGACGCACATGGGCTTGGATGGAAGCGATCAGTCTCCGTGTCCGACCCGAAACATGGTGTCAGTGTCACTGGTGGGCGATCTACCGCAGAGATAACCGATGTAACGACAGATATCGAACTTATTGTGTCTGGGTGGGACAATACGATTGATATCACTGGGCGGACAGCGACGGTCACGATCTATCTACTTGGGTCACAGAATACCGTTACTACAAGCCCATATATCGATATCGAGATTGACACACGGGCCGGCGTTGAGAATACCATCGAACAGGAACCAGTCCCTGCCAGTGATATCATCGATACAACAAGAGAGGAAGCGTATGCTGGCCACTTACTGGGTCGAGATACTGTGACATTCCAGGAACCAGCCACAGACAAAGATTATTGCCCAAACTGTGGGGCGAACGCGAGTGCTGTTGTCACTCGCCGTCAGGAGGATGCATTCTTTGTGACCAATTCGCCTATCTACCGATTTGACGCTGGGGGCAGCTCATATGAGTGTGAAAACTGCTCACTCAATGCTGGCCCAGAGGTAAGGCTATCTGAAGAGGAGCGCAAGCAGGTACTTGGCTAATCAACTGAACTGTCCTCTCAAGCAAAGGTAACTGACATCTTATCTGACGGCGTTATTAGAGATCGTGAGTATACTTCACGATGCACAGGCTCTCGGAGCATGCCCGATAATATGACGAAATTGGTCACAAGGATCGTCAATGTCGGGGTCATATTCATGTATTTTTTAGCATTTACCTCTCCTCGTCGAAATAACCGACACGAGTGCCTCAAAGCGTCTTCTCAGATAATTCACCGAATTCGAGGCGGAGGCCCCACTATCAACGAGCGAGCGAAGCGGTTGCCCCCGAGCGAAGTAGGGTGGGGTAGTTTACACGCTGAACGGTCGTCAAGTATTCCAGGCTGCACTACACTCAGCTGTTACATTTCCATTCTCCGTGCTTCAACCTCCCCTTGATTGGGGTCGGCTGGTATTGATGATAGAGATGATATGAGCCTTGCTTCAACATCTACGCGAATCTGGTCTGCGAGTGGGAACTCACGACGATAGGCACAAGTTGAGTCGAACAGTATGCCCTGTACTCAGATGGGTGATCCAGCATTTCTCGTGAGTCAGTCCGGAGAACTCACGAACGGATTGCAAGCCATTATATCTACTCAAGGATATGACCCGACAACGATTGTTATCGACGGCACTGAGGATAGCGTGCACTATCTTTCGTCTGCAGCTATAGACCGTATCGAACAGCACGTCAGTGATACAACTAACTCGTACTTGATCGTAATCGATGGGACGATGCATCCTGGCCAGTTTGTTGATTTGCAACTGCGGCTTCCACTGGCTACACTCCGAGACAGACGCGGAGTCCTATGGGAATGGTTGGGCAGAGAAAATCCAGTGGCGGCGACTCAATTTGACCTGCAACAGTGCCGCATCACACAGCGCAAAGCGGCCACAGAGCAGCGTGATGACGCTACGAGCGGTCCATCTGGTACGAGTGGTGAATTGGCAGCGGCTGAACAGCAGGCACAACAGTTACGAAACACACTCGAGAGTCGCCAGGCAGTAGCTCGTCAGCGGATTCAGGGCAGCTATACTGACGTCGATAGTCAAATCGTGTTGGTCGGAAAAATGGACGCACCGACCACCGCTGTGTGGGCTGGACTCACTGATCAAACTGCATCTCCGATACCCGGCCGTCCAGCACAACCAACGACCGCAATCACGGCATGTGGACCACACACGCTTGCAGTCACTGATACACCCGGAATACCTGATTCGGATGACCTCCCTGAGTGGTTTACTGAGACCGTCCCTGGTATGATAGCAGCAGTTGAGAGAGCTACGTGCGTGCTCGGCGTTGGGGACTGCCAATCATTACTGTCTGTGCTTGATGATCAGTATGGTGTCACCTGCCGGATACTGACATCTACGGACACCACAACAGCTCGCGAGACGCTTCAAAATGTACTTGAGACAGCAGAATACGTAATCCGACTGCCCTACAGCGATACCGCTCACACATTTGTGTCTAAACTTCATGAGCAAACCACAGTCCATGCAATTGAATACGATGATGCAATCTATGTGCACACTGAGGTCGCGCTGTCAGCAGCTGACTGGCTCCGCCGTCGAACATTGGCAGTTGACGGCGACATCCAAGCAGATCCAACTGGCATATAATGCAGTGCTGTGGTGTTGATAAGTATAGTATACACATGTTCAGGTGAGCGGAAGATTCGGCCCCCTCTCAGTGTGATTGATTCTGGTTTTCACCGACACATGTCATTTTGAGCCCCTTGAGGACGCATCGGATCAATGTTTATGCTGTTCGGTTCGGCGGAGCGTGGCCACTCAACAGGAGCTTCGGTGTACATGTGTTGAGGAGACGCGGTTCGTATCATCAGTCCAGTCGTTGAGAGTATAGTCTACTTTACCCTGTGAGTCCATATCAACTATACATTCTATTATGATACACACGATAGTTATCAGCCAGACTGCTGCGAATAAAGCAGATCGGTACCTGACCACTTCTCAGCTCAAAGATGTCTTACGAGACAGTACTGGCTATATTTGCCGGCAGGCATCCCCGAATCACGACGGACTTTATCCTGAAAATGAATTTATCATGCGCGGTGAATTTTTTGGGCACTCACTTGACATCGTATTTGCAGTCGAGGCCGACCAGATTATCGTTATCACCCAAATGTCACAGCACGCTGACAGCCTCCGTGGACGGTTCTACGAGTTCATTGGGGACTCCGTCCCGACTGCCATCGAGCACGCGCAGCAACGAGGGTGACGGTCTGAACAATACATGAGTGTGCTACAGGTAATTTTATTCGTCGGAGACTGACCGGATCGTGAGTGCTGCTTCGCACACACAAGTGCTCCCACACTTTGGACAGGGTCCCTCAGTATGTCCGGCAATAGAGTGTGTGTGTGCGACATCATACCCATGTGTAGTTAGCAATCGTGCTGGCGAGTCAGAACCACCATGGAACCAGGCGTCAGCGATGAATGTATTCAACCCCTGCGACTCACCAATCTCGTGTAATCGCTCAATCAGTGAACTGCCGATCCCTTCACCAGTCCGCTCAGGATCAACATAGCCCGCGTGAATGAACCCATACTGAGATTCATGCGGAATTGGCTCAACAGTATCGATAAGATGCATTGCATCCCGAAGTCGCTCTCGTGACGCGTATATTGTGAGCGCCATGACACCCACCAGGTCGTCGTTCTGCTCCGCGACTCGAACAAAGGTTCCAGCACTTTCATCATTTACTGGGACATCGTACGACCAGCCATCTGCAAAGTGCGATGTAATAAGCGAGGCGACTGCATTCATTTCGTTTTGATTATTGCTAAGTGGACGTATGACTGGCATCCAATATTGTGTCGGGTCTGCGAATGTATGTGTGTTCAGATGTGTCGATATTTCATCCCGACCACAGCACAGACGTGTTCTGTCTAAGATTCCCGAAAAACAATCTTCCCGTCACGGTGGACGGTACTCGAGTCTGTGCGCTGTTCGTTGAGCCGGTGAGAGCATGATGACTCCGACCAGTTAGTTGTTGTTTGTCCCACTCGAACCGCACGAGCCTTGATCGTGCTCCGTCTCAGGAACGTTTCTGACGCGGGAAGGTCGGCGTGGCGATTGAGTCCAACGGACACATGAGTGTGTGATTCCGTGTCGTTCTGTCCGTGCCGCCACGCCAGGGACAGTGTTGACCGGTCCACGCTTCTAAGCGGAATTCGACCGATATAACGTATTTTGCGGCAGTACAACCCCGTCGCTCGATTAATCTTTTTGAATACTCAGAAGTTCTGTCTTGGCGTTTCAACCGATCAGTGCGTGTCCAGCACGTCCCTCAAGCCACCGATGCCGTGTCCACCCTCTCGGCGTATCGCGACACGGTGCTTTTTGACGTGGCCACGACGACGGGTCTGTTCGTTGAACGTGCAATCAGTCCCGTCGTCGCATTATTCCAACCGGCTCTAGTCCTCGTAATCGGGTCAGTTCGGGTCGCCGACGATTTTGAGCCGGTGTTGTGCCTGCCTCGGAGTTGTTCTCTGATGATCAGTTCAATTTGGGAGTGGTCGTCCCATTCGACGATGTATGCGTCCTCTCGGGCGACAATCTTGAAAACACGTCCATCATCTTCGTCGCCACGGAAGTCTGGCGGGTCCGGGTCTTCCGTGAGCGATGTGTTTGACTCGCCGTCATGTGTCTGCTTGTTCTCGAAAAACAACCGCCACGCTTCACTGTTCGCTCGCCGGACAGTCTGGACGGTGGACGCGCTAAGAACGTCTTCGAATTTTCGTTCAAACCGGCCCGTATCGGCGTCTCATACGTCGTGGTTGAACTCGCCTTCGTCGTTGTCGCGTATGAAGCGCCGGTAATTTATGACGTTTTAGAGGGCGGCGAAAGCGTCCAACAGGTCCCGTGGCACCTGCTCCGTCAGAGAGCCGTCGCACAGCGAAGGTGTTGGTACGCTTAATATCAGAATTTTTGCGTCTTCTTATCAAATGAGTCCCGTGATACATGACTGTTGACACACCTCTTAGGTGTTAGACCTGAGGGGAGACAGACAATTGGACAACTGTTGATTTGATTGGCTGTTTCGAGGACCGACAGGCCACAGGAGAACGGTTTGAAGGAAACCGGAAAGCTACCTGTTCGTCTGCCGAGTGCAAAGAGAACAACCCGCATCATGCCGAAAACTGTGACAACAAAAGACGGCAGAGTCGAATGAGGCCATCGATTGACCTTTCTTGTCCAGAAGTGTTAGAAACGGGTATCGAAGCGTCGGAGACTCAACACCAGCAGTAACGCAGTGGACTTTCACCAGAGCTTATGCGATTCACTCCCGTCCTATTCGCTCCTCGGTTCCGACAGACCTTCCGAGTGCTCGTCACTCACGGGCAGAATTCTCTCGCTGAATTAAAAGAGTTCTGTGTCTCCTGCTGGAGCCACAACTCAAAACTCAGTATATTGGTGATTTCAGTGGTGGAATTCTAATCTGCACTTAGCGGTATCCTCGTATCAGAATCAGTGTGATAACAATCTATCATGGCCGACTCACGAACGTGCAGACTACTCTTGTTTGTGTATACAAAATATAAGATACGATGAGTACACAATCAGATGGTCAGCGACGAAAAATCCCTGTCGACCCGCCAGTCCATATCGAAACGTTTGCTACACATTACACACTAACGTGGAAAGCTGACAGATTATCTCGGTTCAAATCAGCTGTCCAGAATCTTGACACTGTGCCGTCATCGGCGAGAGCAATCATCAATGATACCTCTGTAGCCGGTCGCCAACGAGTCCCAGTGTCGGCCATTGATGCTGAATGCGAGACCACGACATACGTTCGAGTGGAATCAGATAATCCATGGACGCTCTCATGGGACCAACGGACGTGGCCGGTAGTCTCTGTAAGTGGGACACCACCACTCACGCTGTGTCAGCATGCACATCTTCGAACCACCGAATGTGCGAACTGGAATGATGAGGCGGTCGAAATTCTCGATCAAATCATATCAACAGTCGGTGATAACTGAGAATGCCAAATTTATCTCACTGTCAAAGAATAAATAATCATATATTTTAATGTATACGGTTAATCGATAAATAAAACGGCTGCAAAACATCCGTACGGAACAGATGCCAGAAGCTAACGAGACAGTTGAGGACGACCACATGCGACTTGCACTTCTTGCTGGTTCAGCAGCCGTTTTTCTATTTTGCTGGCGGATTGGCGTTCTCGTTAATGATAGCTACGTGTTCATAAACACGCTTATTTCCCTTCGGAGTGGCCAGCTTCATTTCACAGAGCAGATTGTGGAGTTGATGTATCGTGGCTTGATTCCAGCTCAACCAGGACTCCATGTCGTTGATGGGTCGATTTACGGACGAAACTATGGGCAGGCATTTCTCGCACTCCCTGTCCTATTAGTAGTTGAGGGGGTGACGCTGTTTCTCAATCCGATGATAATCGTAGCCGCCGTCTGGTCAGGGCTCATCTCGATGTGTATATCAGAAATTTGTAAAATAAATGGATGGCCCCAGACGATCACCGACGCCGGGAAGGCGGTTGCCATCGTGCTCTTTGGTGTGAACCTCTGGCTTTTGAAGCCAATCACAATTGAGTGGTCTCCGTACATTGCACTTCAACTAACATCTATCATCGTTGCGACTGCGACTGTAGGGCTTCTATATCAAATTGGAAGATCAATGGCCTCAAAACGTGTCGGACTGCTCATGGGCACGTTTGCAACGTTAGCCAGCCCGGTCGCATTCTGGGCACCACTATCGAAGCGACACACGCTAACGGGATTTCTGGCCCTCGCCGCTCTCTACGGACTGTACCGCAGTCGTGTTGCTACGTCGTCCCGAACAGCAGTTCAATATCGTGTCACTGCATATGGTAGTGTCGGGTTGACAGCGTGGATTCATTCGATTGAGGGACTGTTGTTGGCACTCACGCTTATTCCGATTGATCTTGTAACTACCAGAACAACTCTTGTGCGGTCAACAGGAGTGATGACCCTCACGCTCATGGTCGCGTTTCTCCCATTTTTTATAACGAACTTTTTGATTTCAGGAAACCTAGTACGTCCACCACGAGCGTTACCATCGACAACGACCTCGAACATAACCGCTCCCGTTGAATCGAATGGGAGTGCAGTCGGCGTATACGGACAAGAGGAAGCGGTAACGCAACCAGAGGCAGCACAGGCAGGGAGCGACGCAACTGGCACGCTGATTGATTCGCTCGCTGCTGGTGCTGGTGAACGTCTCTCAACATTTCTTTCATATATCGGTAGAAATATGATCACTCTCACAGAGCCTGAGCGATGGTACACGACTTTTGTTCGGAATAGTTATGCATTTTTAAGCAGTCACCAATTTACTGTTCCGGCACAGGATTTCGCCGTTCTTGAGTCGATGCCGATCGCTGGCGCTATTATCGGAGGACTGGCTCTCGTAGGCTATCGTGCAGTGCAGGATAGTTGGGACGCTCATAAACTATTACGAAACGATCCACGTCGTATTGCAGATGCGTTCGTCATACTCCATGCAGCGTGGTTAATCATTATATACGTCCCACGACTGCCGCTGCACACCACATATACTGTCCGGTACTTGTACCCACTCTATCTGTATGGAATATATGCGGTCGCCCGGATAGAGTTCGTACAGCAGACTGTACATATGGCATGGCGACGTCTTCTCATATATTATCTCCTTACCATACTGCTTGGTGGAGCTGCGCTTGTTGGACTGCTTGCGGTTTTGGATTCAAATCCAAGTGGGTTCAATCGACACATGGACATGTATACCGCCGCGTTTCAAGTCCACGCATTGGCCGGTGCACTAAGCGGTCTTCTCGTGGGTGCGTGGAGTATTTATGCTGCGATGAAAACTATCAGCGGGCGTGTAGGGGCGATCGTACTTGGCAATGCAGCAGGTATAACAACGTTGTATATTCTCTTTGCATCCTTACGCTATTTCGCATTCACATCACAGTATGCGATTCCACTGAGCCGAGTTCTTGCTCGACTACTTGGAGCAGTCTGAGGATATATTCGAGAGGTCTGGAAGACTCTGACTCACTGCATAAAATATTCTCATTTTTTGATAATTAGAGACCGAAATTGAGCACACAGCTGGGTGCAAAAATAGAGTAATGAGTGCGTATTCACGGATCTGGTCTCGATTTACTTGCGCTCGTGTCAATCTCAGCGAGGTGAGACATATGTCGTATAAAGAATGAGGCGACATGTTCCTCTGGAATGTCTGTCACTCAACTGCATTAGCTTGGCACGAAATCAATGTTCAGTACCTCACAAAGCTGGTTAGTGAGAACGTCTGCTTGCTGAAGATGTGTCCAAGCACCAGCAGCAAACAGACAGTGAAATTCACGAAGACCAACTGCTTAATTTCCTCGTCAACCGACTTGACGAGGAAGTTTCTCTGAACCTCGCCAACAACGCTGAAATCGATCCAGAGGGCATCCACGAGGTCTCGTCGCCGCAACCGCTTCGATCCGGCGTTGGCCGTCGAGACCGAGAGCGCGGACGTTGCGGTCGTAGCGTTGGTCCAGCGTCGACCCGTCGCTGGGTTGGCCGCCCGGTGAGCCGTCGCGACGTCGAGGCCTGGATGGAGACCGCCGTCGACCGGATCGAGTCAGAGACCGATCAAGGGGAGCCGTAATTCATACACGTGTATGGAGCCATCATTACTCGACTGTTCCTATGTGTTCACACATAAGCGGAACATGATGTTTGATCGCGAGAGACATGACCCTGGTTCAAGAAGACCACAGTCGGGAGTGACCGTGACACTGTGATTCTATGGGAGAGACGATTTAGCGGCTTAATATGATCACGAACACGGCGACAGTGATTTGTCATTCTATCCCAATATACTGTATGAAGCAATTAGATTATCAGTCGCTGTACGAAGCGGCTGTCACCTCCGTTGTATCTATCTACCGAGATCCTGGTCAGCGCGGCGCTGGATCAGGGTTTTTTTATAACGACACCCACCTCCTCACCAACGAACATGTGGTTCGGGACCGCGAACGCGTTGATGTCCGGTTTCATGACGGGAGTTGGGAAACTGGGACTGTCGTCGGAAGTGATGTATACACTGACCTTGCAGTAATTCGTGTCTCAGACAGTCCAGTTGAGGCAACGCCCTTGCAGATCGCTGGGGAAACGACACACCCTCAACCAGGACAGCCTGTCGCAGCACTTGGGAACCCACTTGGATTAGATGGGTCGGTCACAACTGGCGTAGTCTCTGGTGTCGACCGATCTATGCCAACGTCAGGGGGGTTCGCGATTCCGGACATCGTTCAGACAGACGCTCCAATCAACCCTGGCAACAGCGGTGGGCCGTTAATCGCAGCAATTGATGATACGCCTGCTACAAACGAGAGATATCCAGTCGTTGGAGTGAATCGTGCAAAGTCTGGTGATAATATCGGGTTCGCTATCTCAGCAAGGGTCATCTCGGAAGTTGTACCGGAACTAATTACCACCGGTCGTTATCGACATTCGTACCTCTGTGTCCAGACATTAGACGTGACACCACGTATTGCCAAAGCGAACGGTCTTGACGCCGCACGTGGTGTTATCGTTGTTGATGTTCGACAGCAAACAGGTGGCGACCGGTTGAAGCCAAGTCATCAGGAACGGCGGGTTGACCGAGTTGCAGTACCAGTCGGTGGTGACGTTATTGTCGGGATCGATGGTGAATCAGTCCGGTCGCATGAAGAACTCACACGCCGCCTATTGACTGAAACAGATCCTGGAAATCCGATTACAGTAGATATCGTGCGCCAAGGCCGAGAGGTGGGCATACAAACAGTCCCTGCTGAACGCCCAGTTGCGGCAGGCGACCGAAAACGCGCAGCGGACTCGTCAACGACAATCCCAATCAACTGACTAGTTATCGACAGACAAATCGAATTGCGTGGAATTGGAGCTGTTTTGTTTTTCCGAAGCATTACGTATGTGCCGAATATCAGAGCATCGCTCAGCCGAGTAGGTATGATTGGAGCGAAGCTCATGTGATGACGCCGATACGTCAGCCAGTTCGTCCGACTCTCCGTTGCACTGGTCGCTTCTGTCACACACGCGCTGGTCGGGGCGACCAGGTCTGCACAAGTTGGTGCGCCTACAGAAGGGACACAACTAGACTCAAAGGAAGCGATTACAAAGTTTTGAACCGAGACTCAACGAATTTTATTTGAAATCAAGAAGAAAACCCGCAATTCCGAGTGCGGAGTAAATTCGGCCAACATTCAGCATGGCACGCCCCTCAAAAAATTGTGTATGGAGAACTGGCAGTTGACTCGGTGTTTGCCTTGTCAAAATAGTAAGCCGACCATGCCAACAGTCGTTACGCGACCAGAGAACTCAGAATCTTTGACTTGATGTGGCTATCAAGACCGTGGCATCACGGTTGACTGTTCAGAGGCCTTCGATTTCCACCCTCCGAATTGACGGATTTCACATGAGAACATCAGGAGGATGTCATTTTGGAAGTCAATGTCTGAAAAGACGCTGAAGTTGTCTCCGTCTAGCGGTCGCGAGGTCAAGTCTGAAGCAAGCATGTGCACTATTCATGAGTTTGTATCATTATCAAAAACTGGACAATAGTTTCATATTTTTGCTACCAGTAGTCATGAATCACAATGTCAGCCAACCGCATTCAGTACGCCGTCGCAATGGCTGTTATGATGGTTGGAGTCATTGTGCTCGTCACGTCACTACTTGGCTATAAGCTATGTGAGCCAGCGTATGCTGCTGTTGCATTTGGAGCCGCTGCCGCTGTGTACCCTTACACACCGAGGATTGGTTGTTGGTTGCGTGAGCAATTGTCGTAAGAACCCAGCTACATGTTTCTCAACCATTCACATGCAGTGTCTGTTTTTATTGGCACCGCCATTGGAAATATTATTTATGAGAAACGAGGGAGAGTGCCCCGAGGCTTGATACCGTGAGATGAATCCCGTCCACTAGCCAAAACCCAATAATACCAATACATAAAATTCTTTCACGTCAAACGGGCTTCGAATGACAGAACCCAGTAAAACTCTTGATTTCGAGTTGAATATTGAGAGTGGTCACACGGAAGTTCTACACGATGCAACAACGAAATCTGGAACCGTCTATAATGACTGTTTCGTGACTGATGCGATACACAAGTTGTCACGGCAGATGGTGGAGTGGATGAGCCAGTTTGAGAACGGTGCATAGTGCTTGAAGACCTCAAGGACATGCGAGACAGTCAGGCTGGAATAATCTGTGGCAAGAAGCCTCAGCTGTATTTAGAATCTTCGATTTCCGTGATGCGCGTTGCGTCTTGAACCACTTGACCCCAAGGTGGTTCACTACTGGCCGGTGTGTTCTGCGATCTGTCTGAGAGCCCTTGCAACAGCTTCAAGCTCAACAGCAGAATCAAACGACGTAAACTGATCAAGCGTGTCGCTTGACCAGCCGTCGATACTGTTTTGTTCTTGAATAAATCCCTCAATGAAGACGGCCGCGCGGTAAGCCTCTTGAGCGTCGGGATCTGGAGGGATATCTACTGGAGCGATTGAGTTAATATCGTCGTGATATGTCCGAATATCAAATGTCCATGACCCTGAGGGGTCGCGAAACTCTGCATATCGGCTAAAGCGTATATCTTCGTCTGTTTGCTTCTCTAACATTTATCTATCAATATACTTCTATATATTGCTATTTATGACTTCTTGAGCCAAGCACAGACGTCACAAAGGAGTAAGATATACGAACGCGAGTAAATCTAAATATCATTTTAGATTGTGGGCTGAGGGTCAGCTCGCGAGGTGCACATGACATGCGTACAATGAACTCTGGTCAAAGCGTATTATATAGTCTTAAACAACTGAGAAACTTCACGTCATAATATCAATTATTTATTTTTTCTTTTCACACGCA
>JAQCNF010000146.1 GCA_028275165.1 Haloquadratum sp. | reverse complement strand
GCAAGTCGTGCGGATGCCGAAGAGTACGATTTCATTTCGACCTCGGCAACTCAATACGATGAGACACACCTGCAGGCACCACTGCTGGTATTGAGCTTGTTCTTTATGCAAAACGTAGAAGCGGGATACGAATGTGCCCCAGGACAAAGCGGCGAATATCATGACATCTGGCGCAAGGCAGGTCTACATCCGAGTATCCGGTGTGTACGGAATCGAAATTCCGGAAGGATGCACCTGCTTCGTCCGCCCGATCTCTCCTCTGCTGCTCAAGTCATCGGGCTTGACGGAATCCCAACAGTCCAACTTTGGAACCTGCTCTTTGATCACGAGAGGAGTTTTGAACATCACAGGGTCATCCCACGAGATGCTTATCCGACCTTTTTCCAATCAGCACTGAACATGGACATTGTCCAGATGGGGAGTGGAACCCATCATTATGCTAAAACGCCACCGAGCAGTTTCGACAAGTCCCGATTCGCCACAGTACGGTTACGTGAGAACGAGCGATTTGCCCTTATCTCGACAAAGAACGCGCTTGGACACTACAGGACTAGAGGCCTGTTAGACAACTACACCCTGCAGGATGAGGACCCTGATGATGACTCTAATAAACTCTACCCTGAATTCAAAGCTCGGCACTATGGCATCATTCGGAGCTCGAATAAGTTCGCAAACGAATCCCTGGGGGTCGTTGCTGGCACACCTCATCCCGGCGATACTGTTATACAGCGCTGGTCGGCACTCTGTGGATTCGCCGGTGCGTCCGAGGGGACGAGTATTGACAAGGAATTTGGAGGGCCCACACAGGAAATCTACAACCATTTCGTCCATAATCAGGTCGTACAGGCCATTCTCCGGTTCGGAAGATCTGATCACGTGAGAGAGACTGACGGGTCAACAGTCTACGTTATCACGAAAGCACTCCCTCCCTGGTTTGAGGCTAATGAGAGCATCAACATAAAACGGAATAGCGAGGAGGGCGCAATCATATCAAAAGTACTTCAAGATAACGATGACAAGGAAGCATTAAAAAATACACACACAGCTTCGACTATGACTGAAAAACTAAGTATAAGTCGAAAACATGTAAAAACTACGTTGGATACTCTCGTGGAGGAAGGCGTACTGGATGTCAGCCGAGATCATGCCAAGGGTGGGGCAGATCTCTATCGATGGACGAACGAAGAACGTATTCAGGAAGTTTGTGATATGGACAGCCGACTACTGTTGGGGGATAATCATATATACATTCTACCTGAGGAATAAATTTGGTGTTCAGTACAATCTGGCACCGTCCTAAACATGGAATAGCTTGAGGACTTCTGAGTCAGGCCCGCATGTTTTGTTATTTTATCCATTACATATGTTGTTTTTGTGTGCATTGGTAACGCACCTGATTTACCGAAATCATGTGGTAATATTCGTGCTAGCGCTCACGCTTAGCACTCATTTTATTTGGTGAATGCACCCTCTCAGCAGGTCTTTCGACTGCGATGAGTCGGTTAAGCAACGATACAAACGATTCGACGAACAACGCAACGAACCAAACTAGCGAAACGACCGGCGATTGTGCAGACAATCAAACGGGTGACGTAGCCGGTGTATCCCATTCAGGAAAAACTAGAAGTGCCGATGGTGAAGGAAGGCAACATCGACATAACGGGTTAACACCTCTTACTCCGGAAGCAGGAGTTGAGAGTTTTCTGGAGTTGAAACGATCGGAAGTCGACTCAGTAAATACACTTGATAAATACGAACAAAGACTCATGTACTTGCTCCAGTTCCTCGATACAAAAGAGATCAACAACCTGAATAAAGTCGGTCCACGCCTCATCCGAGGTTTCCGGCACTACCGACGGACAGAAGGGAATAATAAAGATGGAAAACTTGGACAGAAGACAATGCGCGATGACATATACTTGATTAGAGACTTTGTTGAGCACGGTGAAGAGATTAATGCAATCGAAGAGGGAGTCAGTGACAGTATACGGATTCCTGAACTCTCTGGAGGTGATGGTATCTGCGATGAGTTTCTTAAGCCCGAACGTGCCGAGGAGATTAGAGAGTATCTAAGAAAGTACAACTATGCCAGCCGGGATCATGCAGTCTGGGTGATCTGGTTGGAAACTGGCCGCCGAATCAGCTGCCTGAGGTCTCTTGATATTGAAGACTTCGGGTACAATGAAGACCACGGATCATATCTTCATTTCCGGCACCGGCCAGAGACCGAACTAAAAAACGACAAACAGAGTGAGGAGAAGATCTACGTAGGTGAGAGCGCCGCTGAGGTGATTGAGGATTATTGTTCGGAATCTAGAATAGACGTACTAAACGAGAATGGCCGGGAGCCGTTATTAACGACTAATAGAGGGAGGATTTCGTCAACCACGCTTCGGAAGACCGCTTACAACTATACACGCACATGTGTAGTTGGGAGCGAGTGTCCACATGGCAGGGATCCTGAGGACTGTGCGGCAAAGCAGAACATAGACAAGGCCTCGAAATGTCCCTCGAGTCGCTCGCCCCACGCTGTTCGTAGCGGATTTGCAACTACCTGTCGGCGTCGTGGAATTACCCCCGTGGAGCTTAGCAACCGGTTTGATGCGAGTCCTGAGGTGATAAAAAAGCACTACGAAAAGACAACCACTGACGAGAGGGCGAAAGCCAGGAAACCACGCTTTGATAAGGTTCGTGACGACGGGGGTGGTTTCTTGTGAACCGCCTCGCCCCTCCGCTCCGCCCGGTCATCGTGTGGTTTGAAGAGACGTACAAAACCGTCAGAGATGATTGGGTGGACTGTTGCCCCACAGTTGATATAAATGGTAAGATACGGTCTCCCTTGGACCAGCGCATCTTACCATCTACTTCACCTTGGGCCCAGAACTTAAAACGTACGATGATTTTGCCGTTATGTGCCGTCCCTCTTCTAGCCGCCACTGACGACACACAGATTGAGCTAGATAACTTCTCTGACGACAGGTCTACCGCGTCAAACACAGATGGTAACGATGGTGATGATAATAATCGTCAAGAAGACGACGGGGAAGACGGGTCAGTGGGAATAATTTACGCTCGAGTCAGTAGCCACAAACAAGTCTCAGATACTGATGGTGATGACAGCGAAGGAGGCCATAACGAGGGTAGTCTTGCAGGGCAGATTGAAGAACTGAGAGAGATAGCTGACCGCAATGGGATCGAACTTCCCTATGACCCAATTGTGGACAAAGCTGAATCCGGAACAGACTTCGACCGGGATGGGATTCAGGAACTCTTCGAGAGGGCGAAGCGGAAACACATAGACTACGTGCTTGTGGAAAAAGTCGACCGAATTGGCCGCTGTGCACCGGAGACGTTGTATTTCCTCTATATTCTTCAAACTGAGTGTGACGTTACACTCCTCACAGCCAGCGGGCCGAAAGATATTGATGAAAATGAGGGGCTGATGCAGACGACGTTGATGTCACTGATGGCAGATATCCAGAATAACATCCGTGTCTCGAAGGCAAACAAGGAGCGAGTCCGGGGCTTCCTCAGACAGAAGAATTGGGACTGCAAGACTCGGGTAACACCTCTCGGGTATGAACAAACTGAGGATGGCTGGCTGGTTGTCGATCCAGAGGAGAAGCCAATAGCCAGAGACATGTTCAGGAAGTTTGCCGCGTGTGAAACATACGCGGAGACAGAGAGATACATCGATAAAGAATATGGTGAAGAGTACCTCAACGGAAAGAATGTGAAAACCCTCCTGCAGTACTCGGTCTACATCGGCAAGCCGCAACTTCCAGAGCATTGGCTTGAGGAAACAGTCTTCGAAAACGATCTGCACGAACCTGAGTTGCATCTTCTCAACAAAGAAGATGATCCGGAGGTTGATGTCGACGAAGACATATTTCATCAGGTGCAGGACATCATCGAAGAGAAGAGTTCGTCGAACGAGGATCCCATGGACCTACTTGATTTCATCGAGGAGTTTAGCCTCTTTGCAGCCATTGAGGGGAGTGATGTCGCAAGGTTGGTCCATGAGTGCGGCGAGCCGCTTGTCAAAGACGGCCAAGTGAATCTGAAAGGCAACTACTCCGGACACCGATATCGATGCCGGAACTGTGAAAAAGAAGTGGATCCGGAGGAATACTACCGCCAATGGCCTCGACAGTACGAATTGGATAAAATAGAACTCATTCAACGCGTTCTTGACGACGACGCGCCTGAGTTCCTCAGCGGCGAGTGACTATGTTCCTCAGTGTGCAACCCACCGTCTAGCGGCAGCTCTGTATAAACTCCTGATATTGATCCCGGACATCGTATACCAGCCGCTCTTTCCGGGTGAGAGGCATCGGCGGTCTCGAGGCCCCCTCCTGCTGGAATCGCATCCGAATCTCTCGTACACGGTCGAATGTCTCGTCGTCGATAATCTGATACTCGTCGACGTGCTCTGTGACATCCCCCAACTCATAGATGCCACGGTAGATGTCGTTGCGAAGGATATCTCCAATCGCGCGTGCAGTCCATTCACCACCATCTGACGTTGGAATCTCCTGTTCGTTGAGTTGTGCTGCGACTTCTGGCATTGACCACTCCTCGATGTACATCTCGAAGATGTTGACCACCAATTCACGCTGCTCATCGTCAATAGATAGTCTGTTTTCTTCGGTTAGTGTATATCCGAGGGGAGCATTACTATTGGGCCACTTGCGCTGTTCAGCCATCCCGTTGACGCCGATATTCGTCCGCTGCTTGATCATGTCGCGTTCGAACTCGGCTGCGCTGGCCAGGTTCCTGAAATTGAATCGTCCCGTGGCCGAAGTCGTATCAATCTGTTCGGTAACGCTGTACAGGTACACATCGAACTCACGCAGCTCTTCTTCTAATTGCACGGCGTGCATCAGACTCCGTGAGAAGCGATCCAGTTTCCAGAACACGACGACATCGAAAACATCGTTCTTCGCCATCCCGAGCATCTCCTGAAACATCGGTCGGTCGGTATCGCTTCCACTCTCTGCCTCGTCCCGGTAGATGAACAGCACCTCCCACCCGAGTGCTTCACAGCGCTGCACACCGCGCTTCACCTGCTCATCGAGGGAGTAACTGTGACCTCTGGACTGGGAGGATGTCCGCGCATACACGGCTGCCCGGAGTTGCTTGTCCTGTTCCTCACTCGTACGCTCCCGGATGGAGGTGTCCTCAATCATTGGTACTCCTGAATGAGATTTGCTCGTGTTCGAAGTGTCTCGGTCGAGACACCGAGGGCCTCTGCAATCTCCGATTGCGTTCGCTCGGCCGCAACTATGTAGATTGCTGCCCCAACAGTGCCCCTAGGGTCTTTCCCGACAAACGCTTGCTGGTCTTTCACTTCGGCAAGGAGATCTCGCGCGGTACTTTGATTAGCCTCGGAGAGTTCCAACTCTGCAGCGAGGAATGAGAGGTATTCAACGGCTGTCGGTGTTGTGATCGACATATCGAGTTCCTGCTGAAGACTCCTGAGAGCCAGTCGATACTGCTGTTGGGGTATCTCACCTATCTCGATCAGTCGCTTCGACGGAATCGCCTGTTCAGTCTCGAGAGAGCCGAGACGGACGCATGCAGCGACAACACAGGCCGTCTTTCGCCCATCCGTCACCCCGGATAGAAACGCCTTACAGTAGGTGTCTGCGGCGCTCTGACGAACATCCACCGTCTGGGGGAGCTGGTCGGAGAGTCCTTCCAGGACATCGAATGCCTCTGCGACCCGTTTCTCAGTCGAGTTCCGAACGGTCGCTGCATCAGTCCAGTCTTCGGATGGCCCCTCGTCGGCGGTGTTCGATGAGAGCCAGTCTGGGGGTTCTTGATTGGTATTATCTCGGATGATGTATCCACACCGGGCGCAGACTCCATCGAACTTCGCCACTGACTGGTCGATGTCGTCTCCCTCGCAGAGCGGACACGCCATCATCTGGAACCACCCCCTACGCCGCTAGTCTCGGTGTGGTGTTCCATCGCTAGATGTGCATCTTCGCAGTTGTCCGTCTTGCTATCCAGACGGTCAGCAGATCCTTCCTGTTCATCAGGTGAGGGTCCACAGAGTAAGCGGACGGGCTCGGAGTTTGAACAGTTCGGACATCTGGGCAAGTCCGTTGTATCCGGATTCCAGTTGATGCTGTCCCACGGGTACGTGTTCCCACAGGCACGACATTCCCAGTCGTGGACTTCGAACTCGTGGGTCCGATGTAACTCCGGATACTGATGGGCGAGCGATGGAGTCAATTTTGCA
>JAQCNF010000144.1 GCA_028275165.1 Haloquadratum sp. | reverse complement strand
CGCAAGCGTGTCATCGTCACGCGGTTTCTCGACGTGACTCTCACCCAAGCGGTCGAACCTCGCGGTTCCGTCCCGGCTCCGCTCCGCTCCGCTCCGGTCACACCTTGTCGGCCGAAGGCCATCAACCGGGCTTGCGGAGCACCGCATGGGTGGCGGCCCGTCTCCCCTCGCCTGGGAGACGGCGGAACCCGTGGTAACATTCACGTCAGGGCACATACTAAACGTTTGGGTTCCAGGCCGGCCACCGGCGTTCGTGGAGGCGGTGTCGGACGCCCGCCGTAAACGGCGGGATTCTCTCCTTGAAAAAGAAAGTGGTTCAAGACGTGGAGCGTCGCGTCATCGCGAACATCTTCCATTTCCGGGCAATCTCGAGGCACTCGGCCTGCTCCACCTGTAGAGAGCCCGACGTCGACAGACTGAGTCAGGTGAGTGAGAGACAGCCTGGCGAAAACCAGCCATTATCCTCACTGATTAAAACCGGTCAATTCTGACTGTCGGTGGGAAGGCAAACCCAGACCCGGTGTCTCTTTCACTGCATCCGGGATTATATTTATCAGTACCCGTGAGGAGTAGTATGGACTTAGAATCGATTACAACTGATGTGACAAATCGTGACTGGCAGCATGTTGAGGAGACCGACGACCCAGTCCGATTCGCTATGATTGGGATTGGCTGGTGGACGCGTGAGCAAGCAATCCCGGCTGTCCAGTCGTCATCGTTAGCAGAGACGACAACATTGGTAACCAGCGACACAACGAAGGCAGATTCTGTTGCACAGGGTGTCGATAGTATCAAACATGCAATCACGTACGAGGAATTTCACCAGGGAGCGCGGAGTGACGCCTACGATGCGGTGTATATCGTCACACCGAATGCCAAACATCTCCCTTTCGTCGAAACAGCCGCAGAGCTAAACAAAGCTGTGCTGTGTGAGAAGCCGATGGAGGCGACAATTGAACGTGCCGAGGAGATGGTCTCTATATGCGAACAGTCACAGACCACACTCATGATCGCGTATCGAATGCATACTGAGCCCGCAATTCGTCGAGCGAAAGAGTTGATCGACGCTGGATATATCGGCGAACCTGTCTTCGTCCATGGAAATATGACCCAACCGATAATGGAACTGATACCAGATCCTGACCAGTGGCGACTTGACTGGGAACTCTCTGGTGGGAGTGCAGCAATGGATATCGGCATCTATTCGATCAATACCGCACGATATCTACTTGGGAGTGATCCAGTGCGTGTCTCTGGGATGGCTGCAGCTGAGAGTCAACCATTTGATGACGTCCCAGACGAGCATATTTCCTTTCAACTGGAGTTTGAGAATGGTGTCTTTGGCCTGTGCTCAGCGAGTCAAAACGCACATGTAGCAAGTCATATTCGTGTTACTGGGACCGATGGACAGGTTCGGGTTGAGCCCGCGTTCTTCCCATGGGATGACCGGAGACTCCACATTGATCACGGTGAAGGAACCATTGAGGTAGAGTTTGAGCAGATTGACCAGATGGAAGAGGAATTCGAATACTTCGCACACTGCTTGTTGACTGGAACTGAGCCATACGCAGATGGAGAGCATGGCCTCACAGATATACGCATTATCAAGACGGCCTACGAATCCGCGGATATCGGTGAGCAGCAAAGACTCGAGACGTAATATCTCACTCGATGCAACCAGCTGATGTTTGTTTCGTGTTGGTTGCCAAACGATGTCTAAACGTATGGGATCACTCCAAACTTCGCACTTCGGAATAGATTACGTAACTAATATATGAACTGTCATTTCTTTCTCCCGGATGAAGCGACTACGGGGGGGTTTCGGCTGCAGGCTCCAGTAATCTAAAACCAGTCAATTTAGAAATACTGGTCAAGATAGTCACTGCCATTTTCCTGTGTTACTCTGAGTCCCTCAATTGGGATTGTGTCATCAACATCTTCGCCTGCCATGTGAGCCTTTGCTTGTGAGATTGATTCTGTTACCATTTTTTCAGGTAACTGTGCGATTGTCCCGTAAAATTCATTCTCACTAAATCGATTGACCCATGCTTCAGTTCCGTCGATCCCAGTCACTGGCACATCAAGATTGCTATTCTGTAAAGCTTGGTGCACACCGAGACCCATCAAGTCATTCTGGCAAAAAACACCATCAATTTCATTACCGTACTGTGTAATGAAATCCTCCATCACGCTCAGCCCCTGCTGCGTGGAAAATTCTCCTGTTTGACTCGCGAGGCGAGTGAGGTTGTCTGAATCGTTGACGACATTTTGAAACCCTTGGCCTCGATCATTTGTCACACTTGCTCCGGGAGTTCCCTCGAGTTGAAGAATATTATACGATTCTGCATCAGATTGCTGTTGCATAAACTCAAGACATAATTCGGTGGAGCGCTCTCCAAGGCGAACATTATCTGAGGCCACATATGTCACGGTTTTACCCGCCGCGACATTCCGATCAATCGCTATCACAGGAATCTCCGCTGCATTCGCTTCCTCGATTGCGTTTATGACCCCTTCTGCTGTGATTGCTGAGATCATCAGAAAGTCTACATCATTCGACACGGCTGTTTCTACATCAGATATCTGTGCCGACTGGCTGTTGCCCGAATCATAGAATGTCGATTCCTCTGCAATGAGTCCATCGCTGATAGCCTGATTAAATGCGTTTTCCATCCGTGCAAAAAACGTGAATTCCAGTGACGGAATCGACAATGCCGCGGTTGGCAGGGCGCTCTCATCCATGCTCGGGCTTGAGGTCTCGGTTTCATTCTCCGACTCTGATTCTTGTTGCGACTCTGTCCCATCTCTAGACTGTCCGCTACATCCTGCGAGTAGCGTAGCGCCTGAGATAGCGCTTGCCTGTAAAAATCGACGACGATGCACACTTTTTGACATACCTGAGAAGATAATGAATTACGGTGTAAAATGTATATCGATATGATTTGTAGCTATTGTATGATCGATATACTGTTTTCTTGTCATAACAAACACGTGGCGGCGCCACTGTCGAGACACACTGAGCTTAGACGTACAGACAATTGAGGCGACTGCCCTGGGGCCGCAGAGAAGCCCCAAGGCAGTTCACCCCCTCTGAGATTGTCTCATTATTATTAATCGATATGACAATGATGCTCGTCATACGACGAACAGACCGGTAGTGATGAGTGCAGCGAATTTAGGAACCCCGCCCGACGACATTAGCTAAGACGGCTATCATCAGTACAATTCCTTGTGCAACGAGTTGGCCAGCAGGACTGATACCAATCAAATTCAGTCCATTCTGCAATACCCCTAAGATAAGTACGCCAATGAGAGTCCCGAGCATATTCCCAGAACCGCCAAATAAATCTGCTCCCCCCAAGATAACAGCCGCAATTGGCGGTAACAACAGCCCAGCGCCCATCGTTGGTACAGCACTCCCCAATCTTCCAAGAGACACTAGTCCAGCCACAGCAGCAAATACCCCTGAAATAACGATTGTCGCTAATCGCACACGGGTCGCATTGATACCCATACGCTCGGCCGCCTGGCGGTCACCACCAATTGCATATATATATAATCCAAACTTCGTGTATGATAACACTAGCTGCGACAGCACAAGAAGTAGAAAGAAAACCAAAATGATACTTGGGACGCCATATATATTTGACCCTCCAACATCAGTAATAGTTGATGGGAGACCAATGATTGGTCGATTACCGGAAATAATCAGTCCGAGCCCGTCTGCTAGAAATAATATAGCCAAGGTGGTCATGAACGATGGCACGCCAAACCGGGCTGTCACGTAACCGGAGAGCGACCCAAATACAGCACCAAATGAAAGCCCAATGATGATAGCAACGAAGGGTGGAACTGCAAAGCCTTCAAATAGGCGTGCACCGACTGCAAGTGTGGCGATGGTAACACCTGTCACTTCCATGACCTGTGCGATACTCAAATCTATTTCAGCACACAGAATAGGAAATGTCACTCCAATTGCTAAGATACCGATAATAGAGATTTGCTGGAGTATATTAACCTGATTTGAGAGAGTGAAGAATCGATCATTAAGAAAGCTAAATCCAACGTATAATCCAATCAGTCCAATTACCGGACCATACTGGGAGAGTTGTCGAAAAGTAAGTCGCTTTTTCAATGAGTCAATATTCGCCACCGATTGTAACATAAAATGGGTATGAACCTACCGTCGTATTATAACTTCGAAGAATGAAAGTGAACGTTCTGTTTCCAATCAAATTGGGATCATACCAAACAGGTGGCTCAGTCTCGAATGATTTTAATCACATCATTGAATATTTAAAATAATGGCCGAAAGAGAACCGCCTGATACGACAAATATCATTCAGATGCACGGTGTTTCGAAGCGATTTGGGGAAGTCGTTGCGCTTGACGATGTTGATTTTCATCTTCGTCGAAATGAAATAATGGCTGTCGCCGGTGACAATGGTGCTGGGAAATCCACGCTGATCAAGTGCATAGCCGGTGCTCATCAACCGGATGAGGGCCAGATTCTGATCAACGGATCAGAGGTATCTCTGAACAGTCCTCGCGAGGCCAAGCAACTGGGAATCGAAACAACATTTCAGGATCTCGCTGTGGCTGGTAATCTCACCGTCGCACAGAATATCTTTCTGGGCCGAGAGAGGATGCATGGCCCAGATAGCTTGTTTGGAATCTTGAACAAAACCAAAATGCGTGTTCGAGCAAGGGAGTTGCTACAAGATCTTGACATCGACGTCAGCGTTGATGCTGAAGTAGCTAATCTCTCGGGTGGCGAACGACAACTCGTCAGCATTTCACGTACTTTACTATCTGATCCGGAAATTGTGATTCTGGACGAACCCACGAGTGCGCTTTCTGTTGAGGGAGCTGAGCGGGTTCTTCATCTGATCCAGAAGATGAAACAGGGTGGCATATCAATTATACTCATCTCGCACAATCTTGATTACGTTCGTGAGGCCTCGGATCGAATCCACGTGCTTCATCAGGGACAGAGTGCTGGCGTCATCGAAAAAGAAAATGTGCAGCGGGACGATATCGTCAATCGGATGATAGCTGGGATCCCCGAACATGAACAAGCGCATGTCGTGACATCTTAATTATTCTCAGGAAAACGGCGAGAGTTCGGCGGGCCACCCAGCCTGTGGTCGCTTACACAAGCGAACTACCGTGACAAGTGCGAGACGGTGGCGAACACACTCCTAACGGCACTAGCAGGAAGTATCGTGAAATCCCCCGAGGACAAGCCCTACGGTTTTATTATCTTGACCGCACAAATTAAATGCGGCCGTGCTATCGCAGGCAATTTTGTTCTTCTTGATCTCTTGCTTCCACAGTCGGACGTCTCGTCCCGAACGTCCGGTGCGCCCGTGAGGGTCGACGGTTCCACCTCATCCCCGCTCAACAACACCCGTCCCACTTGCCGTTGATGTTGAGAGATGTCGCATTTTCTCGCAACTGCCGGCCGTTGCTTCGGTGAAGGTGGCTAATGAACGTCGAAACTGTATTCGCCCGGGTGACGTGCGTCATAAGCGTACGGCCTCTGGGTCAAGTGAAGTGGTTTGAGGCCCAGAGCGTCTCGTCATCATAGGAACTCACATCTTTGATTTCCGATCAGGAACGACCCCGAGGCACTTGGCCTGCCCCGCCTGTAGAGCCCTGCTCGTTATCAGCCAATACGATTCTCAAATCGAGGGCGGTATGAGCTCTGATACATATAATATGACGACACATGGAGTATTCACGACGACTCAGCTTGCCCGGCTGAGTCGTGAGAATAAACTTTCAGTTACATTAAGTTTCCACCGCCGCTCACCCTGAGAGTATCACCGACTATATAATCGGCTTTCTCACTGGCTAAGAACATGACTGCGTGTGCCAGATCAACCGGCTGTCCGACACGTCCTAACGGTCGTTTTTTCCCTCGGTCCTGAAGAATCTCCTCTGGCGTGCGATCCTCTGTCTCTGCTTGGATGCGTGCCTCTTTCCGAGTTTGATGTGTTTCGGTCACATCTGTCGAAATCGCATTCATTCGAATATTACTCTCAGCGAGTTCCTGCGCCATCCGCCACGTGAGTCCACGAATTGCTGTCTTAGAGATGCCATAGAGTCCAAATGCATCTGTCCGCCGATCGCCAGCCTGACTGGTGTGGTTGATGATAGTCCCCTCAACGTCGGCTTCTATCATATGTCTCGCCACGCGCTGTGCCGCATAGAACTGTGCGCGCACATTTACATTCATTGTACGATTCCAATCATCAATATCAGCTGTCACTAATCGATCTTCGCGAGGCCATATTGCAGCATTGTTGACTAAAAGATCAATCTGTCCAAAGTGTTCAATGGAAGCCTGAATTAACATATCTATATCGGGAGGGTACTGCATATCTGCTGCAACACCAACAACGGTACCAGACCCCCTTTGATCAAGTTTGTCAGCCACTTCTGATACTTCATCTTCATTAGGTGAGTTTATGATCACATTTGCGTCTGCCCCCGCCAAGCCACTGGCAATACCTTTTCCAATTCCTCTCGTTGAGCCTGTGATGATGGCTGTCTCATCAGCGTAATCGTATGAAATCTCTCCACCCATGTCGTAGGTGATAGCTGGTGACCACAAAGAAGCCGTCGGGTTACAGGTTTCAAGAGTGTTGAGACGGGCGGTACTGACGGCTTATTTCCTTCCAAGAACCAGTTCGGAATCGGCGACCATTTATGATGACGGGAATTGTCTTTTCTGCGATCAGTGCGAGAAGTAATCCATTGACACCTAACATTGTCACTGTCCCACCCCACGCCAGCGGGAGTGCGATAAGATAAGATCCGACAAGAGTCGCATAAAATGGGGTATGAGTATCACCGGCGCCACGAAGAACACCACTGATTGAGCCATCGACACCAGCGGCGATTCCACTTACCGCTGCCACCTGAATGAACTGTGTCGTAATTCCAGTTTGAGACTGACTCACAAATAACCCCGCGATAGGCTGCCCTCCGACCATTACGAAAGAAGACGCAACCACAAATATGATTGCGGAGAATTTGATGATCTCTGTGCCATAGACCGCAGCAGCCGTTTCGTCTGCGTTGCCAAGGGATTGACCCACGAGCGTTGATGCAGCAATTGAGAACCCCCAGCTGAAACTATTCAGTAGATTCCGTATCTGTCTCGCAACACCCAACGCAGCAAGCGTGACTGCACCAAAATTCCCTGCAATCCACAGGAGCGGGAATACCACAATCCCCTGTGCAATACGTCGGCCCACAAGCGGGGCAGACACAGAGAGTAGGCTCGTGAACAGATCGGATGAGGGCAGCGGCGTTTCTTGAGTAATCTGCACCTGCGGAACAGTACTCCACGGCACCACTCCTCCGATACCAAGTAAAAATGCAACCGAGACAATAACCGTTGAGACAGTCGTTCCCAAGGCAACACCAATCACATCGAGGTTGAATCCGAAGACAAATATCACACTCAACATGATATTTAAGACCGCTCCGGACGCGCGCACGTACATCGGAGTTAATGTATTGCCGATCGCAGCGTACGTTCGCGAACCAATCAAGCTAATCCCCTCAAAAAAGAGTGCTGGTGCGACAAATAACAGGTATCTGGCTCCATGCTGTGTAACCGCTGACCCACTGCTCAATGTCGCAATCAGCTCGTGTGCGTAATACATGAACGCAGGTATCAAGCCAATCGAAACCACACCGATACCGACAAAGCTAGCTACTACCACCGCTCGCGCTGTTGCATTGTCTCCTCCCCCGAAGTTCTGTGAAACAAGTGACAACGTTCCTCCAGCAAGACCAATATATGCAAACTTACCCACCATCCAAAATGAATTCGCAACGGCGAGTCCGGCAACGCCACTGGCCCCAAGGACAATACCGATGAGAGCCAGATCGACTGTTCGCATCGACATAATCGCGAATCCGGTTACGACGCGTGGCCACGCCAATTCAACTGTCTCATCGAGATGGTCTTGACCAATCACTCCCGATTCTGATAACAGATAGCCGATACGCCGACGAATCGTCTCTTTGTCGTTCATCAATCGCCGCCACGCGGGCGCCGGTGGGTTTGGTGTTGAAGCAGGTTAGATTCGAGTCTCATTGCACTTCCGATACGCATACTTGGGCGCATGGAGACAAGTATTCTTCACTCTGTGCTTGCTCACTCCTGAAATATGTGATGCGACACTTAGTAGACCAAGTCTATTTCTGTGTAGTGCCAGCTTAACCGATAGATGAGAAAAAATGTGTGCTACTCAGGAGTTTCACCCGGGACGACCGGCTTCTGTGATAAGACATCTGCTGTGAATATATCGTAGCAATTCACACCGTCATTCTTTCCTGCAAATCGAAGTTCGTAAATTATCTGCTCTATCAGAAAGGGATATGACGAGTTCTGTGAGCGTGCTGGGGTGCGGTCATATGGGGAGCGCGCTACTCAAAGGACTGGGGTCCAGCGAAGAGTTCGAAACGATTGGATACGATATCACTGAAGATACAATTGCTCGTATCGAAGAATTCTGTACGAGGACAACAACCGATATCACAGAGGCGAGCACAGCGGATATCGTCGTTATCGCAGTCAAGCCTGATACTGTCCCAGCAGTTCTCTCGGAGTTGTCTCTCTCATCTGAACAGACGTTAGTGACGATTGCTGCAGGAGTAACCCGAGAGTTTGTCATGAGTCGTACAAACGCTGATGTGGTTCGAGTAATGCCGAACCTTGCCGGTCAATTGAACGAGATGGCAGCGGCTGTCTCTTGGGATCATGAAAATCAGACGGTCTCTGCAATGCTTGATGAACTCGGCAATTATGTTGTTATTGACGAAGCGCATATGGATGTCGCGACAGCGCTAAACGGGAGCGGACCCGCATTTGTCTACTATCTGATTGACGCAATGCGTCAACAGGCAGTTGAAGAAGGACTCAACGATACAGCAGCGAAAGCGCTTTCAATTCAGACTTTTATCGGAGCTGCAGAAATGGTCCGAGCAGCTGAGAAGTCCATCGACGAGTTGATTGACGCTGTGTGCTCTCCAAACGGAACAACAATCGAGGGAATGTCAGTACTATTCAGTAGTCGTGTCGAACAACAGGTTGGAGAGGCGCTCACGGCAGCGACCGACCGATCTCGTGAAATTTCTGCAGAGGTCTCTCATGACTAATTTTCACCACGGTGATGAATCGCTCAAGCCCAACGCTGTTCCTGAATCTCAAATTCAATCGGCGAGAGAAGCCGCTGCAGCAGCCGACCGGATTGTTGTCAAAGCAGGCACGAACTCGCTCACTGATGATTCGTCTAATCTCTCAGATAGCAAACTGAACAAATTAGTTGATGATGTCTCAGGACTGGTCGCTGCAGGAAAAGATGTCGTGTTAGTATCCTCAGGTGCCATCGGTGCGGGCATTGGTCGCATTGGATACACGAGTCAGACCGTTGAGGAATCACAGGCACTCTCGACAATCGGACAAAGTCACTTAATGCGGAGATATACTGAAAGCTTTGAGCGGTATAACCTCACTGTCTCACAGATCCTGCTTACGAACTCTGATCTCAACAATACAGAACGATTTACCAACTTTAAAAATACGATTGAGACTCTGCTTGAGTGGGGTGTTGTTCCGATAGTGAATGAGAATGACGCGATTGCTACCGAGGAGATTCGTATTGGCGATAATGATATGCTCTCTGCATCAATCGCGACTGGGATTTCCAGTGATCTACTTGTGACGCTCACCGATGTCGCAGGGGTGTTTACCGGTAATCCAAAGGACAATCCTGACGCTACCAAGATTAAGGCAGTTGGCCGGAACTATACGCAGGTTGAAGAGATTGTCTCTGAGACTGGCAGCGGAGATTTTGGTGGCATCCAAACCAAGGTCAACAGTGCACGGTCTGTGAGTGAGCACGGTATACCAGCGATTATTGCGAGGTCAACAAAGCCAGATGTGCTCGCACGAGTAGCAGACGCCGAGCCGGTCGGAACAATATTCGTGCCGATAGATAGGTGATTGCTGTCAAGATAATCAATTTCAATCAATATATGAGCCTCAGTTTTGAATACTCTATATCCTCTCTGAAATGAACGACTCAGCACAATCGACGACAGAGAAAGCAGCGGCCGCAGAAGCTGCAGCTCTTCAATTGGCCAATCTATCAGATACGACTCGCACAAACGCAGTTATGCAAATCGCTGATGAACTCGAGGCACAAAAGGATCGTATTCTCGATGCGAACGCAGTCGACGTTGAGAGAGCCACAGAAAAACTCGAAGCTGGTGAGTACTCGAAGGCTTTTGTCGACAGATTAACGCTTTCTTCATCAAAAATCTCAGACATTGCCGAGATGGTCCGAAGCGTCGCACAACAAGAAGATCCCTTAGGAAAGACGCTTGAAGCTCGAGAGCTTGATACAGATTTAACTTTATTTAAATTATCTGTTCCGATTGGAGTAATTGGAACCGTCTTTGAATCTCGACCAGATGCGCTCGTCCAAATTGCCGCTCTGAGTCTGAAGTCAGGAAACGCGGTGATTCTGAAGGGGGGGAGTGAAGCCGCACATTCAAATCGCGTTCTATATGAAATTATCGAGGAGGCGACTGCTGATATTCCAAGTGGATGGGCACAATTAATCGAAGCGCGGGCAGACGTTGCAACTCTTCTTGAGCTGGATGAGTCAGTCGACCTCATCATGCCTCGCGGCAGTTCGGCGTTCGTCGAATATGTTGAACAACACACGAGTATCCCTGTGTTAGGCCATACAGAGGGGGTGTGTCATATTTTTATCGACAATCAAGCAGATCTCCAGATGGCTAAAGAGGTTATCATTGATGCAAAGGTCCAATATCCAGCTGTGTGTAATGCTGTCGAAACAGTGTTGATCC
Organism: Haloquadratum sp.; assembly: GCA_028275165.1. Lineage (GTDB taxonomy): Archaea > Halobacteriota > Halobacteria > Halobacteriales > Haloferacaceae > Haloquadratum. The sequence goes on along the minus strand of JAQCNF010000144.1, from coordinate 68 downwards.
ATCAGGACATCACTGAACAACTTCTTCCGGAGCTGGCGGCCGAATTAAAAGATGAGGGAGTTACAATC
>JAQCNF010000129.1 GCA_028275165.1 Haloquadratum sp. | reverse complement strand
GGCGAGTCGACTGAAATCCCACTCGAGTCACAGACAATCCTCTTAGCTGGCCTCCAAGGCTCGGGGAAGACCACCTCTGCGGCAAAGATGGCCTGGTGGTTCGCGAAAAAGGGCCTGCGGCCGGCTGTTATTCAGACCGATACGTTCAGGCCGGGTGCATATGACCAAGCTCAAGAGATGTGTGCTCGTGCCGAGGTCGAATTTTACGGTAACCCGGAGGCAGATGACCCAGTAGCGATTGCCGAGCATGGACTTGAGGAGACGGCCGACGCAGATATCCACATCGTCGACACTGCAGGAAGACATGCTCTTGAGGAAGGCCTGATTGAAGAGATTAAACAGATTGAATCTGTGGTCAACCCAGATACATCGTTACTGGTACTCGACGCTGCAATCGGACAGGGAGCCAAGGCACAGGCCAGCGAGTTTGACGCGGCAATCGGAATTGACGGCGTGATGGTCACAAAGCTCGATGGAACAGCAAAGGGTGGCGGGGCGTTAACCGCAGTCAATGAGACTGACTCCTCAATCGGGTTTTTAGGCACTGGTGAGACTGTGCAAGATATTGAGCGATTCGAGCCCAACGGATTCATCTCCCGGCTGTTGGGTATGGGTGACCTCAAACAGCTCTCTGAGCGCGTCGAGCGGGCGATGGAAGAAACCCGCGAGGCTGAGGATGATTGGGAACCAGAGGACATCATGGAGGGCTCGTTCACGTTGAAAGATATGCAAAAACAGATGGAAGCGATGAATCGAATGGGCCCGCTTGATCAAGTATTCGACATGATACCCGGGTTGGGAGGTGGCCTCAAAGATCAATTGCCTGATGATGCAATGGATGTGACTCAAGATCGAATGCGGGATTTCGACGTCATCATGAGTTCGATGACAGAGAGCGAACTTGAATCGCCTCGTCAGATCGGGGCTTCCAGAACCCAGCGAATCGCGCGTGGTGCTGGCACGTCCGAAGAAACCGTTCGCGAACTCCTCGAACAGCACCGAATGATGAAACGAACGATCGAGCAGTTCCAGGGGATGGGCGACGGCGACATGCAACGGATGATGAAAAAGCTACAAAACCAGGGTGGCGATATGGGTGGCCTTGGTGGGGGACTTGGCCCATTTGGCGACTGAGACCGACTGTCCGTTCCCAATGGTGAAGTACCTCGGAGACAAGCCCCGCACCGTTATGTCCGTGCCGTCCAGAAACGGACGAAGGCGAATTTCAGCCCCCTCGGTCTCCTGCTTGCGCGGTTGACTGGAATTCACACCCGAACGCCCGATTGTGTCCGCGGGGGCCGGCGGCTCCACCCGTCCCCGCCCGACAGCACTCGTCTCACCACGCCAATGACGCGGTATTTGAGAGGTGCCGCGTTTCCATCAACCACACGACCGCTTCATCTTGAGGTTTTCAATATCTGTCGCGGTCGTTATATTTCAATCTGAAACGTCGCTTCAGAAACATTCGTGTCGGCTCTCGGGGTCAGATCAAAGCCCTGATGCCTTGCTCATGTGTAGACCCATTGAACGGACAACGTTCGTAGACAGAGACGAGATTGAGCGTTGACTCACATCCGCGACGCATTCCTTTTTATAACGGCTTCCCTCAACATGGATGTGAGCATACGCGATGCAGCGATGAATGCATACCGGGAGGCCTTACCAGCATTAACCGCTAGCGTCGCTGGTGGACTGATTGCTGGTGTCGTCTTCGGAGGAATGCGAGCAGAGTTACGCACTGTTCCTGGACTATTGGTTCTCGTCCCAGCCCTGTTAGCCACCCGCGGGAACGTATATGGCTCATTGGGTGCACGTGTCTCAACGGGGCTGCATCAGGGACTTATCGAACCTCGATTTCACGATATCGATGAACGACTCGTTCGAGCGACAGGAGCAGCTCTATTCAATGGGTTGCTTGCTTCGGCGTTCGCAGCATTAGTTGTCTTCAGTGTTCTCTCATTCGTTGGGACAACAGTCGCCTCCTTTCTCACGCTTATCGCTATTGCGGTGATTGCAGGTATCTTCTCCGGGAGCGTCCTGATTATCACCGTCATCACGGCAATTTTTCTTGGCTACCAACGCGGCCGCAATCCTGACGACCTTGTCGGTCCCATCGTAACGACAACCGGAGACATCTTTGGCATCCTGTTTTTGCTGATCGCCGTTCGCCTCGTTCTTGCTGTCGGAGGCATTTTTTGAGATGCCCACTGCCTGGACAGTTCGTGATATCACAAAAGCAATGCTTCCTGTACTGTGTATTCTGACAATTGTTGAGGTTGGCAGTGGCTTTGTTCTTGGGAGATTTGAGGCACAGCTTCTCAAATATCCAGCACTGTTAGCGCTCGTCCCCGTGACAATCGGGACGGCTGGGAACCTGGGGAGCATTCTTGCGGCTCGCCTCTCAACAGCACTTCACCTCGGCACGCTTGTGTTTGCGGTCGATAATGAACCACTTTTAGGAAATATCCTTGCGACACTTGCCCTTTCGATCTCGATCTTTCCGATTGTTGGAGTGGGCACGTGGGGATTGACCACACTCTTTGGTGATCCCGCACTGACTGCAGAGACTGTCATCTTGATCTCAATTACGTCGGGGACCTGCCTTGCAGTCATCGCGGTTGCCGTTGCACTTCTCGCAACATACCTCGCCTATCGATTTGAGCTTGACCCAGACGATGTCGTCCTTCCCGTTGTGACAAACGTGTGTGATGTTCTCGGTGTGGTCGTTCTCGTTGGAGTTGCGCAACTGTTCATTTGAGTGCTAAAAATCAAACCGACGCCACTTAGTCACTGCTACTGTTGATGTCTGTGTGCAAGCGTCGGCTGTCATTGAATCCATCTGGCCAACGATTATTGAGATTCTTCCCAGGGTTGGCCGTATAACGGCACTCATCACCATCGGAGTATTTGTTGCGAATATCGCGGTTGAAGCTGGCTTGATTAGACGAATCGCGGCCGTCTCAAAATTCCTGACACGACCAGCTAATCTGCCAGATATCGTTGGAACTGCAATTATTACAACAGCCGCTTCAACGACGGCTGGCTACGGGATGCTTGCTGATTTTCGTGAATCAGGTCGATTGTCAGACGTTGAGACGCTTATCGCAGTTACGATGAACACCTTTTTTGGGTTTATTCAGCACGTCTTCACATTCTATGCACCAGTGTTGATCCCAATTCTTGGCCTTGAGGTTGGGCTGCTCTACGTCGGGTCACGCGCTGCGATTGCGCTAGGTATTACAGTTGCTGGAATTGCTGCCGGGGCGGTCATGTTACGAGGGTCTCCTCTCGGTCAGACACCATCCCGCCCGCAGCGACAGGACGATATATCCCCAACTGAGAGACGTTCGACTGTGAGTGAAGGCGAAGATACCAGTCCTCTGGTGATCATCGAAGCCGCGTTACGGTCAACATGGCCAAAAATTAGACGTATCATCCCGCGATTGACAATCATCTACATGATAGTTACCTTAGTTATCGAGACTCAAGACTTAGAATCGATAACTGCGATCGCCGCTCCACTGACTGCGGTTCTTGGACTTCCCGGAGCAGCCCTGCCAGTCATTGCTGTGTTTACATTTGATACTACTGCAGGTGCTGCGGCAATTGCACCGATGATCGGGACAACGTTCTCTCCACGGGCAGCCGTCGCAACAATGCTATTAGGCGGCATTATATCGTTCGCGGTGTCGACGTTCAAGCGCTCAATCCCGTTTCAATACGGCATCTGGGGACCAAGCTTCGGGTCAAAAGTCATCATCGTTAATACGACCCTCAAAGTTGTGTTTATACTCGCAGCGCTTGCTGTGTTACTGGTTCCATAATACGCTCATCTGTAGAAGCGAGTACCCGGTGTTTTGACCCCTCTGATCGTAGGTGTCAGTTCGTTACTCGGGCGGTTCTACTCCCGATCTTCCGCAGGTACCGACTGCTACAGATGAGCGCCATAACATTGCGCCCGGATGCTCTCGTGGTGTCTGAACATGATACGTGGCGAGCGGAAGCTCACCCCTTCAGGGGTGGTAACCGACACAGTTCGACAATCACGAAGAACTATCGACCCATTTCCACTCGACTCAACTGGACTTCTGTATCACTGCCTGTTCACTGCTGCAGTGGTTCACCATCTTCAGTTGGTGGGGCGATATGATCGATGACATCATCAACTGATGGTTCAACGACAGTTACTTCGACTGTTATTTCCCCGAGTTCATCGCTGGACCCAACAGCAAAGTTGACCACATTCATGAGTGCTGCTTGTTTCTTCAACGAGAAGTGAAAGCCATCTGCATCGGCCGTTCGAGTGAACTCGCGTCGCGCAGTATCAAGAATCTCTTGTTCGCGCAGTTGGTCGGCAAATGAATCAAGCGAATGTGTTTCACCAACGAGTTGACCGGCTGTCTGAGTCGTTTCAACTTTTGGAAATAAGTTGGTAACTGCATCAACAACTTGATTATCCAGTTCTGTGTCGTGAATTGGTGTTTCGATATGAGCAGTCAGTTGATAGATCATTCTATATCCTCTGTCAGAGCGAACTCAACGCCACACTCTGTGTTAAAAAACTCTCGGATTGATTGACGAAATGTAGCTAATGAACTTGTATTCTTCATGACGATATCTGCATTAGACATTGCTTTATTCATTCCAAAACTCAACTCGCGCTCCTCACGGGCACGGAGTGCTTCACGGTCGCTGTCAGAGGCATCTCGTGATCGGTCATTTAATCTGTCAGCCCGTAGCTCAAATGGCGCTTCAACACTAATTAACGTAAACGAATCCCCGTAATGGTCGCGAAACTCTGCCAGTTCAACATCTGAACGCAACCCATCAACCACTACCACTGGATGCGTCTCAAGTGCAGAATCAATCTGTGGGAGTGAACGCTCAGCAATCGCACTCGGACCATCTTCTTCACGGAGTGTGCGAGCAACGTTTCCATGGTGTTCCGCAGGATCTAAGCCGCGATCTCGGCAGGCTTCACGGATCACATCTCCCATCGTAACCACTGGGATATCTGCCCGCTCTGCAACGGCAGCGATTTCGCCTTTCCCACTTCCTGGTAGGCCTACGGTCCCAATGACATCCATCACTGAGTCATTCTTCACGTGTGTGTTTAACTCTTACAGGCTCAGTCTCCTCCCTCAAGAAGCAAACAGCGTAGCATGAATGAGTTAGGTGAGGGGGGTCACAGATTATACATAGTCTCTTCGCGTAAAATCCATACCCATTTGAATCAAGAAATCAATATTATAACAAGGGCGCGTAGCTCAGCTGGACAGAGCGTCGGACTTCTAATCCGACGGTCGCGGGTTCAAATCCCGTCGCGCCCGGTCCGCGCGCATGCATCAGGTTGCTCAGGCAATTGCTATTTTAGTGAACTACCCCACCCTACTCGCTCACTCCACTTCGTTCCGTTCGGTCCTTGAGGAAGGGGGCTTAGCGCCCTCTCTTTTAGCTAAACACCTCCACAGCAAACCTGCCTAATCCCCACATATCATCTCAGTGCTCGGGTGGTATCGTTGTCGCTCGTCGGTATGCTGTGTTGTGTTCAGTCTCGCCACTCGTTGATAATACTCGGAGCAATAGTGCCAATCCCGTGCAGCACGAGCAACTGGAGGCGTTGGTCGTCAGTGACTCTCTGTATGCCGAGCCACGAGACAATTCCGAGTATGAAGAAGGCGATTCTGATCTTGATCTCTGTGCTGACCAACCCACTCGGTGACATCCTTGCCCGCCCTAAATGGCGGGGCTTCCTACAAGAGAAGCCTCATCGTCGGAGGTTTCAGAACTGAAATCCCTGAGCGTCGTCTGTCGGGATTGCCGACTCTGTTCGCGGTGTCCTGTGGTGCTGTCACAAGCACTCCTGTCCCGTGGCGAGTCACTGGTGTGCGGTTTCAGAGCGCACCTCTCTCTCCATGGCGACCGGCGATGTTGGTCGCCGTCGCAAGATCGCGACGCGATCTCGCTGCCCGCCAGACTACGTCTGGCGACCGCGTTGATATCCGCTTGGTACTCCGTCACCCAACACTCATCGTTCGTGCATCGGAACGCCGCCTGCGACGACCGCGAACTGAGGTGGCCGTAGGCGTGGCACGTCTGGGACGTGTACGCCGGGTTCACCTTCTGCACTGGGATACCCGCTTCGAGGGCTTTGTCTTCGATGCGTCCGGTGAGACGTGCGAACGCCCAGTCGTGGAGCCGGCGGAGGGTCGTGAACATCTCTTTGCGGAAGTGTCGCGCTCGTCCGCCGTCGTAGATGTACGGTTCGGTTGGATTGGAGTACCGCCCCGACAGGCACAGCCCGTCAGGAGTCTGGATTCTCCGATGTCGAAGCCGACCGGCGTTGGGTCGTCCGGCTCGTCCGGTTCCGCGACCGTGCACTCGACGGTGACGTGAAGCACCCAGTTTGTGCGGTGCTCCTGCAGTCGGAATTCTCCGACAGCCACGTCCTCGTTGAGCAAGTCGTCCCACAACTCCCGCTGAGCGGGGTTGATACGGAGCGGAATCCAGAAAGCGTTGCCACGCCCGGCCTGCGGGACACGCCAGCAGAACTTGTGCGTTCTGTCGTCAGAGTGGTCAAGACGCCATCCGCGATTCGTGAACCGAGCGGGGTGGGCGTCTTTGAGTTCCGAGGCGTTGTCTGGCGGAGCTGCGGGATGTAGTTCTCGAGTGTGTCCTTCGCGTAGGACATGAGTGTGTACGACGTGACGACACCGTTGACCGTCGTCTGCGCGTCCGCGCCGGAGTCGAAGGACTCCGAGAGGGCACGGCGGCACGTCGCCACGGCACGCTGGAGCCGACGCTCTTCGTGCGCCGTCGGGGGCGCGAGCGTGGCTTCGAGCGTTTTCGTGGCAGTGGCGGTCACGAAAGTATCAACGAACGTATGAAAGAAAAGACGATTGAAAAGCGAAGTACAGACAGCGATGCGAAATCTGAACATTGAGGTAAGCGACGAACGGTACGACAAACTGCGCGAAGTGAAAGACACACACGGCCTGAGGTAAAAACGGTTTCTGCTACAGGGCACGAAAGGGTTGGACACCGAGGAGCCACTGTAGGGCAAGGAGTGGCTTGTACGAACACGATTCCTCCCCGCCGTTTACCGCGGGGTTTCCTCGCTACAACAAGATGATTTGCTCCCCCGAATCCGCACGAGTGCTGTCTAGGGGAACAGATCCTTGTAACATGAGACCCTGTCGACACGCGCTCTTTGTGAGTACACAGGGACTGTGTTGATGCGATACTATACTACCCAACTCTGATCACAGCCATGCCAGACCCAATTGGAGTGGGTGCCATCACAACGACGACCCACACTATCCCGTCTGCAGGGAGTTGAGCAGACGCTGTTTGCCACTGATACCCACTGCTGAGAATTACTCCGATTCCACTGATACGAGACGCCTGAGCGACCTATCGTACTGCTATTGGAAATAAACGCTTAGTCGGTCAGATATACGGGAAAAGCATTAGCAGAGATACAATCACGCCAAATAGAACCATCCCGATGATGAGGCGACTCGCAAGGGGGCTCAGCTCCTCTTCGGGGATTTCCTCAGGCGTATACAGTCCAGAGAGGATCGCACCGCTCAGGCAAGCCAGTGTGGTAGCTGCGATGCCCCACGCTACTGAGAACAGGCCTAATTCGGTCAGGGCTGTCTGTCCCATCCAGAGGCTCATGACAAGCATCGAAAGGGCAAATCCTGAGCGACGATTCATAGCTCTCTGGTCATTGAGCCTCACGGAATAAATGTGCTAACGTTCAGAGTCGTCTCTGAGCGGAACTCGTCACCACCACTACTACGACTGGAGTTGGAGTTGAATCTGAAGTGAGCCGACCGAGATTGTGAGTTGTTTTAGTCGGGATTCTCGGCGAGTGCATGCTTGTCTGAGTGGCAAACAGTGATGACTTACAATGTGCTATGTCATCACTCTCAGTGAATGCTCAGACGCTCATCGACTCAACAGGAGCATCTCCCGAGTTTTGATTTACTCAGTTCTGAAACTCTCCTGCCTCTAAATCTTCGAGATCACGCTCGTATCGCTGAATTATCTGGTCAACCTCATCCTCTGAGACACCCTCCATATCGTGATACTTGCGGGGAATGATATATTGTCTATAACCTTGCAGGTAAGAATTTGAGTAAAGACGGTTCTCGTCTTGCTTGAGCCGTTTCACCTCCTTGAGCCACCTGAGAGCCTCTTCAAGCCGTTCTTTGTCTGAGAGCATGATACCTTCTCATAGCCGAATGAAATAAAAAGAAGCTCCGAATCCCACTCAGTGTGCAGGGAGTTATTATGTGTCCTATACAAAACTGTCCCGACGACGGAAGTGAGTCGCTGAGCGAGGGAATCCCAACACCATCGATGTTCATTCCTCAGCAGAACCCGCCTATACACGGATTTTTCTGATTCTTCGGTATTAGGGTATTCATTTTCCAACGTAAGAGCACGCAAGCCCCGCTGTTTGAAATGCCAGCAGTAGCTGGCGAGCAGGGTGAGGTGGAGTAAATAATTCATTGGTATTTGGAATCCTGTGATAGCGGCTGGTGTGGATTGCTCTCTCACGTTGAGAGAGTGAAAGGTGGTTGTTATGCGGGATGGTCGTGTGCACACGATATGCGACGCGCTGCACTTGCAGGCATTTCCATCCTCACCGCCATCTGCGTTGGATTCAACATTTTGATCATACTCAGTCCCGACCCAACGGGTGTTCTCGTTGTGGCTGGCACAATTGCTGTAAGTATCGTGTTGAGCCCAATTTTCTATTCTGGTATTCAACGGATTCAAAACCGACGTTCTCTGTGAAGTTGAGTTCCTCCCACTCCTGAAGCGGTTGGATCCCCCTGTGGTAAATCAAACCGGGAGTCTCCGAGGCTGTGAACGTGCAGGCCTGCTGACTCTCGTTTGGTCAAGCAGTGTGACTGTTGATCAAAACTATTGAGCATCCAGTCACGCTCGCTCCACTCCCAGTACGCTTCATTCGCGGATATATCTCCGAGGCGTCTAGCACGCAGGGCAGTGCGCCGAGCTGTCGGCCCTTTCGCGCAATATATGATACGCCACGTGAGCAGCTATTCCTGACGGCAGCATCACGACTGTGGTTACGTTTTGGCGTTCGCTCATCATACACCTGACAGATACGCCGACTCGAATACCTGTTTTCGATGAGGTCTGACTACAGTTGCGCAATGCTGTCGGGAGTGCTGATGAAACTGTTTGAATTCAACTCACGTACACTACACGGCGGTTTCCCCAGTGCTAGTGACGATGACAGACGCACTGTTCGCACCTACATTGATGGCTGCAGTACGAGTCGCGTTCTCGGAGCTGAGCGTCTGAATGGATACATTCAATCGCTGTTCCTGTGCTGTGCCTGACTGCATACTGACTGGATGCTTGGTACGGATTGTGTCTGCAGCATTGTCAGAGACGCGCTCAGGTCTGGCACTCCACTGTGGATCCCAACGAACTTCGAGTCCTACCCGTTCTTGATACTCGAAATCGTATTTTTTCTCGGCCTCGTCTCCGGCATCAAACTTGAGCGCGCTCTTGTCCTCGTTCGAATCGAACTCTCATAGGTCGTTCCGAACGAACCTGTGCAATTTGTAGCTGTCCTCATGCTTCCTTCAGTGGCACATTGTGACTGCCGGACGGTTCTCAGCACACGTTGTGTACATGGCTTACACTGCCAGCAAGTGACTTTATTCATCGGTAGCGTTAATTGTTCAAAATGAACCGCCAGACACGCCGAAAAATCTTAGCTGTTGTTGGAAGTAGCATCGGTGGGCTTGCTGGGTGTTTGGGTAGTCGCGACACGACCGAAAATGCTGAGAGTGGTGCATCAGATGCCGAATCAGGGTGGCGAAGCACGACGCTAACTGATGTCACGACAGATACGCAGTTCAGCATTTCAGAACTCGAAAGGCCAGCACTGGTTCATCCATTTGCAATTTGGTGTAGCATCTGCAAGAATCAAAATGAGCGGATTGACGCGCTTCAGCAGCAGGCAGACTATCATGTGATTCAAATGAACGTTGGAGAGAGCGAAAACCGTGAGGCAGTTGCTCAATATGCTTCAGAGAACGGATACGCGAGCCATAGTCGATTTGTCGTGGTACCGAACAGTGTCGCTGACGGACTTGTCGATGAGTTCGGCCCAACAGCGGTATCCCCGCCACAATCACCAGTTATTGCAGTCTGTCCCGATGGGAGTGCTCATGAAATCAATAAAATCGCTGCCCCAGAGACAATAAAGAGCGCAGTCAAGACAAACTGCGAATGAATTGGAATGTCGTCGGACTTATCGAGATGTTCTGGATCGGCGTAGTCACGCCGCTGACAGCAGTGTGTGTCCTTCCGCTCTATCCAGCGTTTATTTCATATCTCGCCAGCACAGAAGCCCATAATCGTCGACGGCACTCACCAGTTGTGCTCGGCGGCCTCGTTGTCGGAGGAGTAATTAGTTTCATGACGCTTGCAGGGATGATCTTTGTCAGTCTCTTAGATATCGGCATCGAGTCAGGGTTCGTCGGTCGGTTTGGACCAGTGATGTTTAGCATTCTTGCGATTATCGGCGCAGTCTTAGTTGTCGACCCAGCAGGTTTCTCGCGTCTCCCCTCATTTGAACCACCACACACAAACCATCCGCACCTGTCTGCATTTGGGTATGGATTCTTTTTCGGTGGTATCATTATTCCCTGTAATCCTGGATTTATCGGACTCTTTTTTGCTCGTCAGGCAGTGCTGTTTGAGGGCATTTTTCAAAATATGATTGGATTCCTGCTATTTGGACTCGGTATCGGAACTCCATTACTGGTCTTTGCAATCGCCTCCGAATCGACCGGTCGTCGCGTGACAGCGACTCTTGCACGACACTCAGATTCGATCAATCGGGTCGTCGGTGGAGCCTTGCTTAGTATTGCAATCTACTATTTGATCTTCGTGTTCACAATCATTCCAGGGTGGAACCCATCCTCCCCGTTCTAGCACACCAGGTGAGAAAACACGCCTCGTCAATGGGAGTACGAATGAGTGTTTGTTGCCACTCATTGGCAGACAGTTGAGCAAGAAAATATGAAAGCGAAATTTTCGACTGTGCTAGCAGGGGGTGGTCCGTGGCCGACGTTTACATGCCGCCGCCCATACCGCCCATGCCACCCATGCCGCCCATGCCGCCGCCCATACCACCTGGGCCGCCTGGGCCGCCTGCTGGCATATCGTCGCCATCATCATCATCAGTGCTGCCACCCTTGAGATCGCCTGCAGCAATCACATCATCAATTCGTAGAATCATGACTGCTGCTTCAGTTGCGGACTCAATCGCTTGTGTCTTGACGCGAAGTGGTTCAACAACACCGTCTTCTTCCATTCCGATTACTTCGCCGGTATAGGCATCAAGCCCATCCCCAATGTTCCCATCATCGTGCTGCTTGCGGAGATCAACGAGTGAGTCAATTGGATCAAGCCCTGCGTTCTCAGCTAACGTCCGTGGGATAATGTCAAGTGCCTCAGCGAAGGCCTCAACGGCGAGTTGCTCGCGTCCGCCGACGGAGTCGGCGAACTCTCGCAAGTGTAAGGAGAGTTCAGTCTCAGATGCGCCGCCACCCGGGAGAACGTTGCCGTCAAGCAGTGTTGTCTCAACGACACCGAGTGAGTCATTGATTGCTCGTTCGAGTTCATCAACAACGTGTTCGGTTCCCCCGCGTAGGATCAGCGTGACAGATTTGGCATCTTCGACATCCTCAACGAAGAGTCGCTCGTCACCACCAACATCCTTCTGTGCGACTGACCCAGCGAATCCGAGATCTTCAGCCCCGATATCGTCAATCGTCCCAACAACGTTTCCACCTGTGGCGCGTGCAAGATTGGTCAGGTCCGATGACTTGGCACGACGGACAGCGAGGATACCCTCTTCTGCAAGATAGTGCTGTGCCATGTCATCAATCCCATCGCCAGCGAATACAACATCAGCACCGGCGTCAGCCAGGGTGTCGACCATCTCTTTGAGTTGCGCCTCTTCTTGATCGAGGAACTGCTGAAGTTGCTCGGGGTCGGTTACATTGACTTCGGTATCAATCTCAGTTTCTCGGATTTCAAGTGCCCCATCAAAGAGCGCCACATTCGCGTCTTCGACCATATACGGCATGTTCTCGTGGACGCGTTCTTTATCAACAATGACTCCTTCGATGAGTTCAGAATTCTCAATCGATCCACCGACCACTTTCTCAACTGAGACATTATCGGTGTCGATACTGTCATCATCAGCGACCGCTGTTACAGCGTCGACGACGAGTTCCGAGAGCAGATCCTTGGACGCCTCCGCGCCCTTGCCCGTCATTGCGGTCTCTGCGATTTGGAGTAGTGTGTCGCGGTCCTCTTCGGAGACAGAGATGGCATTCTCATTGAGAATTTCTTTTGTCTGCTCGGCTGCCTGACGATATCCCTGTACGATCGTCGTCGGGTGAACGTCTTGGTCGATCAGTTCCTCAGCTTGCTCAAGAAGTTCGCCTGCCACAACGACAGCAGTCGTTGTTCCGTCACCGACTTCATCTTCCTGAGTTTCGGATACCTCAACTACCATATTCGCTGCTGGGTGGTCGATGTCCATCTCACCAAGAATGGTCACACCGTCATTCGTGACGACAACATCGCCGCCAGAGGCGACAAGCATTTTATCCATTCCCTTTGGTCCAAGTGTTGTTCGGACTGACTCGGCAACAGCTTTTCCTGCCGAGATATTCATCGACTGCGCGTCCTTTCCTTGTGTACGTTGTGAGTCCTCGCCCAGAATAATCATGGGCTGACCCTGTTGCATTCGCTGAGACATAGTCATTGTGTGATTGTTTGTGATTCTATAAATAAATTGTGCTCTTCGAACAAAGGACGTCGGCTATCGTGATATGAACGTGATATAGTGTGGCATAGTTCCTTGATTTATATACTACCCTTTGGCGGCGATTAGTGAATAAACGCGCACAAACCCCTCATTGCGGGATATAAGATATCACTGAGTGTTCTCACTTTGTTCCTGCGCGGCGGGGCTTTCTCTACGCTGGTTCACAAAGACACAAACTGACCACATCACTCGGCATCAAACAGTCGGCCTTTTCAGGAATGATTCGCGGCATCGTGACTGAGCCACGTCCTCCTCAGCGTGAACGGTGCGGTCTCTTCCATGGAAGTCTCAGCCAGTCGACGGCTCGCCGGAGTGTTATGTTGGACGGCAATCGGGTCTGTGCGCTGCTCATTGTGACGGTGGGACGTGGTAACTCCGACCAGTGGTGGTTGTCCCAGTTGAACTGTACAGGCCGTGCGTGCCATGACATTGACCGACCTGTGTTAGTTGTGTACCGTCTCAGGAGCGTTTCTGACGCTGTTAATTCAGCGTGTCCTGATGCCGTGCCTTGGGTCTGTGTCGCCACACTAAATACTCTCTCCACTCTGTCAATCGTGGGGGGACATCACCTCACGTCTGACCAGGTGTCTATATCATATATCTTGCGAGTAGCTTTGTGTTATCCCCATACATCTACCCTGATTGGCGAACATCGAAACCACTGGTAAGTTCATTATGTTTTCGCTCCAGAAATGCGTAGACCGTACCGTGGGGGGCCCCGTCTAACAACATACCAGTCGCTCGCCGCACAGCCTGCACCTCTTCAGGTTGCCCGATAACTCCGAGCGTCGTTCCCTTGATAACGACCTCGGCACCAGTCAACTCTTCCATGAGCTCTCTTGTACGCCCATTTTCACCAATCAGGCGACCTTTCTGACGCTGTAATTCATTTTTATTTCTTGTGTGCGCGACAAGATCAATCAGTTCGAACGTTCGGAGGTCGTTGTCCAGTATCGACATCGCCACTGCTGGTGTGAATCCACGACCGATTGCCTTGATAATATCAGGTGCCTGCATCCCTAAGACAGGATCACCGACATCATCAATCGCCACCGACCCACTCTCAGAATCAATATCCAACCGAACTTCTGCCCGACGTTCAATCTCGCGCATCGTCTCCCCGCCTTCGCCAATGACGACACCGATACGGTCGCCAGGCACTTTCACATGATTCATATGAATATTACCTGTCGAAGTGATTTAACTTTTGCAGACTTTGCCTCCCGCGGTTCTAGCAGGTCTTCAAATCTCCATCCTGTCATGACTATCGGTCATCGAACATTTGATCTTCTCTTTCGATCAGCAGACATTAGTTTGTGGAGAGTTACACTTGTTCAAGAAGAAAGCCCACGACTTCAGTCGTGGGAGGTTGTCAGCCTTAGCACGGCTCCTATTGTGATAGTCGCAGATGATACTATACTCTACTCTCCGTGCAAAAAGTGATTCCTGACAGGAATCAGGACCTGCAGACTGCACGTCCTTGCGATCCTCAAGTGCACGCTTTCGTGTCGGACGTCGGCGGTTACAGGATAGTTATAACTCGTCTGCACTCTCACGACTGAGTGCCGGCGTTCGGTCTGTCACTCGCTCATATAATTCTTCCCCGGTAGTTGAGATTCCCTGCCGAGCGAAAAATGCTGAGACGTTTTCACAGTCGCGCTGGAGGAATTCTGTTGAATTTGGGTGATGGACGGTGACAGCCTGTCCCAAATCAATGACGACTAATTCACCATCGTGAATAATCATGTTATATTCCGATAGGTCACCATGAACTAATCCTGCGGCATACAGGCGTTTCATATACTCCTCAACAACGTCAAATGCAGTCGTTGGGTTTTCGACTGTAACCTCAGCAAGTCGTCGCGCTCGACTCTCAACTAGCCCAACTAACTCCATCACCAACACGTTACGTTCAACTGCAATCGGTGTTGGCACTCGAACACCAGCCATCGCTGCTCTGTGTAAGTTAGCGTACTCCTTCTGTGTCCATGCAAGAGTGACTGCTTTTTTATCCTGTCCAAGCCCCTCAAACCGAGGGTCGCCTTCAAGATATCCTCGCATCTGCTGGAAATTCGATGCATTGATACGATAGATTTTGACGGCAACGTCAGTTTTCTCCGTCCCGCGTGCCTCATATACATTAGCCTCTTTACCAGTGGATATCGGGCCGCCGAACGCATTGATATGGCCATCTTGAACGAGTTTATATATTGCTGCAAAAGTAGCATCGTCAAACACGGACTGTTCGACTTTGAACTGGTCAGCGTCTTTCAGGCGCGTCCGAAACTGACTGAACTCTCGATCGCGCTTTCGAGCGATGCGGTCTGCCTCGGTGTCACTAACGTCGATTTCTTCCCACTCATCACCTGGCACGTCGACAACATCGGGAGCCAAAAACTCTGGGTCATCGCTTGCTTCCCCACTCATACGTCGTCAGGTCCAATCATAGGTAGTGGCTGCACATTATCGACCGCCGACATATCCAATCATCATCTTATTGAATACGCCCTTCTTCACGAAGTTGATCTGCCTCAGCCTTCTCATATCGCCACGTGATATCACCCTTTTCATCTTGCCAGTCCCACGGTTCGACAAGCACAACATCATCTTCCCGAATCCAAATTCGTTTCTGCATACGCCCTGGGATTCGGACTGTCCGTTCGACACCATCTGCGCACCGAACTCGAACACGATTCGCTCCCAGCATATTTTTTACGACTGCGAAAACCTCATCTTCGGATGGCATCCGAAGATCGCGGTGTTGGCTCTCTTGATTCTCGCTCATGTAACGATTCTTCGGCATGGCGGGGGTTAAGTTCTGCGAGACTTTATCCGTCTCAGCTGAGGCGTTTGAATGAAGAATATGTGGAGCGGTATACCAACTCAATCGGATTCAGACGCTCACTTTCAGAGTTACCCCATACCAGTCGTCGGCAATATAACCGATATATATCCCCGAGGCCACACCGATCTGATTTGGAATGAGAGTTTGTACGCTCCGTTTCGAATCAAGAAAATCACAGTCCCAACAGCTGATACAGATGGGACAACTCTCCTGCTTTACTCATCGGCAAATAAGTTTTACCAGTGATAGGTATATGAATGAACGTGATTGTTAATTGAGGCTATCACAAATTCTACGTCTGCACTCTCAGTTGTCTGCTTGCTCCCCGCGTTACTTACTGGGTATCGATCGGTCGTGGTCGTTGTCCCTATCTCAACTCGATTGACGCGAGGGAGTCCTGTTCTATTCTTCCTTTGTGAACTGTCTCAGGGTCAAGTGAGGTGGTTTGAGACTCAGAGCGTCATCACGAAAATCGACAACTTCCAATCGGGAACAAAGCCGAGGCACCCGCGCTGCTCCGCCTGTCGAGAATTAATTCTGTTGTTCACGAATCTTAGCTCGGCCAGGCGCAATAAGTGAATCAAGGTAAACTGCTAGCGAGTTTTTTGCATCCGCTGGATGTAATTCGCCGTCCTCTAAGTCATCGGCAAGTTCTGTGTATGAATCATAGCGTAGATTCCCACCGTGTTCCTCTGAGCGCTCAACCGTCACGGTATCATGACGAGGGAAGACATGGTATTCAAACAGCTGTAACACTGGATTCTCGCGTTCATGACCCTCTTCAGTCGGAGCAGGTGTCGCAGTCGGTGGGCAGTACGCAGCGTTAATTTTCTCACGCAATGTGGCTGTTGAGTCTTCCATCGACACAGAGACCCCATCTGAGGAAGACATCTTCCCGACACCAGTCTCTAAATCTGCAATCAGCGGCGTGTGCAGACAGGTTGGCGAGTCTGCATCAAGCTCATTCAGTGTGTCACGGGCCAGCATGTGGACTTTACGTTGTTCTGTCCCACCGATTGCGAGGTCAACATCGAGATATACGATATCAAGTGCCTGCATGAGCGGGTATACAGCGTGAGCGACAGTCGCCGTGCCATCACCCTTGATTTCTGACATCGCCCGTTCAGCGCGAGCGAGTGAGGTAACTCCCTCAAGAGTATGTAAATCCAAAATATATTGTTCCTCAAACTGAAAGCTTGACCCGTACACAAATTCAGTTTGCGTCGGCTCAAGTCCGTAGGCAATGAACTGCTCTTGCATTTGCTCGGCTGTCGATCGAATCCGCTCAAAGCTGCCCTTGTCGTTCAGATATGCGTGGACATCTGCAAGTAACACAACAACCTCAAAGCCAAGATCTTGTAATTCAATTAGTTTGTTCGCCGTCAGCATGTGTCCAACGTGAAGGACACCAGATGGCTCATAACCCACATACGCACGCTTTCCTTCCGGCGCTTCGGCCAACGACTGTACCTCCTCCTCAGTGACTGCCTCTACAACGTTGTGGGTGATTTGCTCGTAGGCGTCCATATCGAATGAGTGTTGTGACACTTTGATAGGCGTTCTGATGCGCGCACTTCGTGAGACAAGATAGCGTCAAGAGGTGAGTTCCGTCATTTGTCGTGATTGATTCTTCCGAGACCACTCTTTCAGCGGAGAGAACTGCTCAACAGAAGCTAGGACGCGGATGGTGATGACTCGCTGAAGAGGGGGATATTTGACCATCACAACGACACGACCATACCGGTGCGACTTAGCAAGAAACGTCAGCACGGTTGCATTTTGAACCGTGAGAGCAGCATGCCGCTCAGAACCGAATACCCGTGTTCTTCGGTATTCATACGCAGGAGTGTGTTCGAGTTGGACTGAAGTTACTTCTCAATTTCATTTTATGATGTGCTTGCAATTCTTGATTCTTATATCACCCGCTAATCACCGCTCTGTGACTCAGCCCGGTGCTCAGAGATAATCTGGTCAACCATCGATGCTTTGCGGTCACGACGACGCTCTGCGGCCCGTTCCTCCCAATCCTCGATTGCTGCCTCAATCTCTGTCTCGCGTGCGACTGCAAGTTCATCAACTTCCTGAATGGTGACCTCATCTGCAGGCGCGACTGGGATCCCCTCCTCAAACAGGATCGTATCTGCTTCACAGGAGAGTTCTCCACCCGAACGTAAGATAATCCGTGGGTCAGTCGCGACAAGCCGTTTGGCACTCGAGCGTCCAGCACCTGATGCATCACGCAAATAAATGACGTCACCACTGGCCAGACCATAAGCGGTATCAGCCGCACGAATTGCATCAGTCGTGAATTGTTCAATGACTTTAACAGCCACCAAGTCATCACCCTGATCGACATCAGCGAAGTTCGAGTGGTCAAGTTTCCACAGTTGTTTCAGCCGTTCGAGCTTGTCTTCGAGCGATGTGTGCTCCTCTTGTAGCGAGGATAGCTTTCGTTCGAGACGATCATTTTCTCGTTCCAGCTGTTTGACTTCACGTCGCTCTCGTGCTTTCCGCCGCTCCTCACGCTTTGCTTCCGAAAGTTTCTCTTCGTAGTCGGAAATCGTCTCTTCCCGCTTGTCAATTGTTTCGTTCAGTTCGTCTACGTGTGACTCCAGGCGATCAACACGACGCTGGAGACGCCTGATCTGTTTTTCTTCCTCGCTTAATTCGGGTTGATTTTCCTCAGCAGATGTTTCCTCTGTTTCCGGGTCAGATTCAAGATCACGGATAACAGCTTCAACTGACTCTTCGCCAGCAACGACACGAGAGATAACCTCACCACGGTTAAGCACTGGCGGTATTTTCTGTGTCACCCGCTCAAACTGGTCTGTATGCGCATCGACTGCAAACAATGCCGCAGCTAACGCATCCCGTTCGTGGTCGTTCTCGTACGACGCATCGCGTGTCCGGTGAAGTTTTTCATCAACTGGAAGGTCACTCGTCGGGGTCCACCCTGCGGCTTCGAAGCTTCGTCGGAATTTTTCAACCGTTTCGGGTATCGGTGTCACATCAGCCGCAATCACGATTGGACGGCCGCGCTCGATTATCCATTCAATAACAGCAGCAGTATCAGCAGTTCGTGAAGAAAAGCACTCGAAAACTGTCCCATCAAGCCCGACAACCGCGGCCGCTGTCGTTGTTCCCGGGTCGATTCCGACGACGACAGGGTCACGTCGCTTGACGAGTGGTTCGAACTCAATCCCGTCATAGCGTTCTTGCTCGATTTCAATCCGCGTATCACCAGACCGCCCACTCGAAACTGGGATCTCTGAGGGAGGGGCCTCGATGGTAAAGATAGCGTTGGCATATCCACCATATTTTTCCGTGACTTCTTTTTCAAACTCGAGGCTTGCCTCGCGAAGCTGCTGTTCAACAGTCCTCGTCCGCCGCTTTACTGATCCGTGGATACGACGTGTATAGCGATCCTGTGACCAGCCACCTTTACCTGTCGAACGGCCACGAGATACCTTGAGCTGCGTCGTGTCACCAAAAGCAGAGACTGATTGTCCCACGTTTGCGGCTGCAAGCCGTGCGGCGGCCTCTGCCTCTTCCATTGGCTGTTTTCCATATGGAACCCCATGACGGCGAGACACGCGTGACAGTGGTTCAGGACGCTCTGCGCCAGTCACCTGCACCAGCCGAGTATCTGCGGGAAGCGACTGCAGAAAGCGAACGAGTTGGTCCTTGTCTGCAGCCAACTCGTACATGTTATCAGTCGCAATAATCGCAGGCTCCTCACGGTCAATTAACCGGCGTAGCTTTCGGTGCGATACCACATCGCGGTCAATGTGCTCACCATCGAAGGCGACGACGGCATACGAGGGTGAATCACCTCGAATATCGCCACTTTGGATATCCACACCGAAAACGAGAGAGTCGAGAGCGCTCGTCCGGTCGTTCACATATTCCATTACACGGCAGCTGATATATATGCCACGACAGACACACTCACTCAGCCACTGAATTATCCGGATATGGAATCTTCAGCACCGCCCCATCGTCCGGAATAAATGCCTCTGTCTGCGCCGTTTTCGATTGGGCCTCCCGCTCGAGCGTGGAAGCGTCTGCAGCATATCGAGATGAAATGTGTGTCAATGCCAGTCGTTTGGCTCCCGCTCGATTGGCGATTTCAGCTGCCTCACGTGCTGTTGAGTGTCCTGTTTTTTGTGCCCGTTCAGCACGCTGACCGTCGAACGTTGCATCATGGATTAATAAATCGGCATCTGTTGCATGCTCGATAGTCGTCTCGGTTGGTCGTGTATCACCGGTATAGACAAACCGCCGACCAGGTCGTGGCGGACCGACAACCTGCTCGGGTTCGACAACGCTTCCATCATCCAACTCAACCGGCATTCCTTCGTGTAATTTACCGAAAAGCGGTCCCTCTGGCACACCAAGCTCCAAAGCGCGCTCTCGGTCGAATCGACCTTTTCGCTCGGATTCGACCAGCGCATATCCGACTGACCGAACGCCTCGATGGGCGGTTTCAAAGCCCCGAACCTCATACTCTGGCTGGGAGAGCGCCGTTGTCCCTGGTCGAACCTCAGTGATTGTGACCGGAAAACTCGGGCTAAACCCCCCGACTTCAATGAGTGAGCGGAGATGTGGTTTCGACCCAGGAGGGCCATAGAGAGCTAGTGCATCTGTTCGATTATTGAAATCAACTGTCTGTATAAGGCCTGGTATTCCAAGAACATGATCACCATGGAGGTGTGTCACAAAGAGATGCGAGATATCAAAACCCGTTCCGAATCGCATCATCTGTCGCTGAGTTCCTTCGCCGCAATCAAAGAGCAGTCGCTCGCCGGTCCGTTCAACACAGACCGCGCTCGGACCACGTTCAGTTGTGGGAACCGCCCCACCAGTCCCCAAGAAAGTTACTCGCATCGTCATCAGCTACTCAATGACAACGGGCTAAACCCGTGTCGAAATGAAGCTACCGACTCGGGCGTTTCAGATCAACTAATGCGACGGTTCCTCAATTACAGTATTTCGAGGCGAGAGCCCCCCGGCTTGAGCCGTGGGGGGAGGTCAAAAATTTTGATAGCTACGAGCAGATGGATTTCTGGTGAGCGCCATGTACTCATTCACGACGAATGGCCGGATTGATACTTCCGGCGTGTCTATCCAATGTTGATGGAGCCACCGTTGTGGACTGATCGCTATGCCCCTCGGCTTACGCAACTGCCTCAGCCAGCGCTCAGAGAGCGGCTGAACGGGGCTATAGATGAGCCAATCAATCTTATTCTTCAGGGTCCGCCGGGAGCAGGAAAGACCGCTGCTGTTCGTGCACTTGCTGAGGCAGCTCATGATAAGCCAGACGCAGATTTGATTGAGATTAACGTCGCAGACTTCTTTAATCGAACAAAGAAACAGATTCGAAACGATCCGCGATTCGAGCGCTTCCTCCAAGGCCAGACCGAATTTTCGAAGCAGTATCGACGTGGCGAGAAGACGAATAAATACAAACGCCAGTGGTCGAAACGAGATATGATTTCTCACGTGATGCAAGAATTAGCTGCGTATCAGCCGGCAACAGGTGAGTACAAGACTGTCTTATTAGATAACGCTGAGCAGATACGAGAGGATTTTCAGCAATCGTTGCGCCGGGTTATGGAACAGTATTATCGCAATACGCAGTTTGTGATCGCCACCCGACAGCCGACCAAACTGATCCCCCCAATTCGGTCTCGATGTTTCCCAATTCCAGTGCGGGCACTGACGACGGATGAAATTCTCGAGGTTCTTCAGACAATCATTGATGCTGAAAATCGAGATATAGAACCGATTGCGCTTGATCTGATTGCCTCGAAAGCTGATGGAAACCTACGGTATGCGCTATTAGCTCTTCAGGAGGCTGCTGTCGAAGCATCTGACACAATCACCCCGGACGATGCGCAAGCAGCGCTCAGTGCTACCGGCCACACCGAGATAATGAAATCTGTATTAGATGATGCTGCTGCGGGGAATATTGAGCAGGCGCGTAACTCAGTGACTGAACTGTTAGATGATAGTGGGTTCGGCGGACAAGAACTTCTAAGAGAGCTTTTGACAGTCGCCAACCAGCACTTCGAAACATACGGCAATCAGAACATTGTTCGGCTTCACTGTCTCGCGGGCACAGTGGATCGACATCTGGCTGAGGGGAGTAGTGCACGCGTGCACCTCACTCATCTTCTATCCGCATGGTCAACTGGTCGAGAATCACTCACAGCATCACAGCTTTCGGTTTCTTGATAAATGCAATTTGCTCCTCGTGTCCGTCGATTTGCTGCGCCGCCGGCTGTGCTTAGTCTGCTCACAGTCCCGATTGCGACCCCAATAAGTCTTGGATTTGGTGCACTCACACTCGCAATATTGTACTTTTTTCGCGAC
This sequence comes from Haloquadratum sp., assembly GCA_028275165.1. Taxonomy (GTDB): domain Archaea; phylum Halobacteriota; class Halobacteria; order Halobacteriales; family Haloferacaceae; genus Haloquadratum. The sequence continues at coordinate 1,988 of JAQCNF010000129.1, read as the reverse complement.
CCAGATCGTCAGCCGACCGGCCCTGGCATCGTCGCTCCTGCAGATGGGCGTGTATCAGTGATTCGCAACGAAGGTCCACACGTTCGAGTGGGAATCTTTCTAAACGTAACTGATGTTCACGTAATCCGCGCACCATTCTCAGCGGAGGTCTCTCAGGTCACACACCGCAATGGCAGCCACTGGCCGGCCTTTCGCAAGGAGTCCGAGCGAAATGAGCGCGCTGATATTGACCTCGTTACCTCACAGGGTAATGCGGAGGTTTCGCTTATTGCAGGCGCGGTTGCTCGTCGCGTTCATCCTTACGTTGAAAATGGGGCATCGATCTCTCGCGGCAGCCGCATTGGGCACATTGACTTTGGATCACGTACAGACGTACTTCTTCCTGCACGGTTTGATCATGAATCCTTGCTGATCGAAGAAGGTGATCGAGTTCGTGCTGGTGAGTCGATTATTGCCCGCGACTCTGAGCATCTGCTGCAACATGCAAGCGAGACTTCTTGCTAAGCCCTTACGCTGAGCTTCGTGTCACCACAGATGCAGTCTGGCTGCTGCGTCCCTGGAGGGAACCTTGAGCGACAGGCAGTCGTATCTATACTAATTTCGACTTGGATTCACCTGTCACGTCAGCACGTGAATAACCCGGGTAAGCGACCGATGGACCCGCCGTGAAAACTGTTTATCAAGCCTCCATCCAGCCGTCTCGACAAGCGCTTCATACCTATCATCCGCAATAAACACACATCGAGGTCCGATTCGACGCGCGGCGTGGAGCGCTGAGCTAAGGAGAGTTTCGACTGAGTCTCCAGCCACTTTTGACTGCCGACCGTATGGAGCATCAAATACGATCGCATCTGCACTCTTTGCACGGAGCGGAACTTGATGGATATCTGCCTGGAGGACCGACCACTGACTGTCCGGGAGATAACGACTGAGATTTTTGGCTGCTCCAGTGCTCATCTTCGTTTGTACATCAATACCGATACACTCAGCTCCACAGAGCCCGGCCTCAATGAGTAATCCCCCAGTGCCGCACATTGGATCGACGACTGTCCCCCCGGGCAATTGTCGGCCAGCAGCTATGTTCACATACGCCCGTGCATCAACCGGCGACATACTGCCGGGCTGAAAAAATGGACGTCTGGTGGGAGCCCGCCCTCCAAATCCACCTCGACGGGTCGCAACTGTCCAGCCGACTATCGCTGTATCTTCACTACAGCACACACGAAGTTCGTGTGTTGGACTCTCAAGATCGATATCAAACCCTTGTGCGACAAGCTCAGCACCAACAGCACGCTCAATCGATTGGGTGCTAATATCGGCCGTATTTCGCACATTCCGTGCCCGCACAGCAACTGTTCCTGATCGTGAGAAACTTGCCGATTGCACCAGCTTCGACAGTGCAGCCTCATCCACCTCAGTACATCCAACGACTGTCGAAGCGGCGCGAGTGTACGCTAACATCGAAATCCGCTCTGGGCGGATCACCTGTGCGGTCGCCAGTCCAGGAGCAAAACGCGTGATCCCCGATGCAGCCGCCTGTTCAGCCTCGGCGAGGGCGAGCGATGTGTCACTGGCCTCTCCACCGAGTTCCAAATAATACACGTTATTTCACCGGCAGCCCGCATATATAATGGCTACCTATTTCGAAAAGCGAGAAATAAAAATAAAAACTGTCTGAGCTACCCGAGACTTCCTTCCATTTCGAGTTCAACCAGCCGGTTGAGTTCAACTGCGTACTCGATTGGAAGCTCTTCGGTAATTGGTTCGATGAAGCCTGAGACGATCATCTGCTTGGCGTCATCGTCGTCCAATCCGCGTGACTGCAGGTAGAAGATATCTTCATCACCAATCTTGCCAACTGTCGCCTCGTGTGCCACGTCAACTGACGATTCGTTAATCTCCATATATGGCATCGTATCCGATGTGGATTCATTATCGAACATCAGCGCATCACATTCGACGGCTGTCGAGGAGTTTTCGGCACCGTC
>JAQCNF010000128.1 GCA_028275165.1 Haloquadratum sp. | reverse complement strand
GATTGTGATTTCCCTGATTTCAGTACCTTCAGAAAACCCTCGCTGACGGACGATGGGAATGGTATCGGATTTTTCGAAAGCCACAGCTGTGATTATCATCCGCGTGCTTGCTGAATTCCGCTCGTCAGAACGCGTTAGTCAATCGACGGGTCACCGTGGTCTGTCCAACAGACATATTATTTCTTACTCGCCAGTGTTATATGAGTAACAACAATGACGGAAAAGCCCTCCACCGTCGATATCGCGGATACCATCTCGAAGTTGATGTATGGAATCGCTGGATGGTTATTAATAGGACTCGGAGTTCTCGCTTTTTTCAGCGGTGCCGGGGGCGTTATTCAAACTGCTGGGACAGCCGAAATGGTCGTTCCACTCCTCTTACTCGGATTCGCGTTCGTATTTGTCAGTCTTGGCGTCTTCGTTAACCCACGCTTTCGTCACCGACTCAACCGCCGGTGTGGGGTTTCACGATTCGGTCGTCATAAGACCGTCGACAGCAGAGTGCTCTCGGCAACCGAGAATCGGCGCGAATCATGCGTCAGCTGCGACTCCGCTCTCACCGAGGGACTCGTCCGACGATATCGCGATGAGTTCGTCCTTGCAGGGATACCCGTGTGGACAAGATCGGAAAACCGGAATTTCTACTGCCCGGACTGTGCTGTCGAACAAACGTTGACTCACGACGTGGGTGACGGTGATCACGACTACAGAGAGCAGACAACTCTTGAGGTTGAATAGCTCTGTATGTCCGTCATAAATTGCTGTGTTACAGAGTCTGAGGTGCTCGGTATGTATTTATTCGATATCAGCACTGTCGATACGCTATGCACAATATCATTCTGAATTACCGGCGTCCGGTGGATGATTTACTTCCGAACAAGGTGGATTTGAGCAGGCAAACTGGTCATCATAAGTGAAAATAATGAATGTCTTTGATATCCTCAACAAACAAGTATCTCACCGTCCGATCGGAACATTCCTCATTATACTACTGACATACTCCGCCCTCATCGCCGCGGTCATCTCTACTGTGCTCAAAACAACGTCACCGCAGGTGAGCGTGGCGATATATGCGTGGGGTCCGATGATGAGTGCTGGAGCGACAGTCTGGTTACTTGATGAGAGCATTCATGATTGGCTTGGACAACTCCGGAATTTGCGAGTCGGTATTCACTGGTATATTGCTGGGGTCGCGATGATGATTATCGGAACAGAGTTTGAAACGCTCATCGTATTGTTTCTGCATGGCGATGTCACGGCGCCGGCGGCTCCGTTGGGTACATACGCCTTTTTGTTCGGGTTTACCCTCTTTTTCGCTGGTGCACTTGAGGAGTTAGGATGGCGTGGATTTCTCCAACCGCGTCTTCAACAGCAGTTCAGCGCACTGTGGGCGAGTGTCGGAATCGGTGTCCTCTGGGGACTGTGGCACGTTCCAATGATACTCGCTGGGCTTGGAAATTTCACCGTTTTCTGGGAGTACATGCTGAATATAACAATGATGTCGATTATCCTCGGCTGGCTGTATAATACCACTCATGCGGCGCTGCCAGTTGTGATGATCACGCACGCATCCCACAATATGCCCCCCATCGGCTCGCCGACTGGCGAGATACCCGCTGTCTTCAACGTATTGTCGGGTGACGCGATGATCCTCCTCGTCTGTGCGGTGCTCATCGTACTGTACACCGAGCCACAAACATTAATTCGAGAGGGCACTCCTCCAGCACCGCCTGGAAAAGGGATTGATAACACGGTGTCGACGAGCGGTTCAACAACTAACTAATTGGAGAGGTCACTCGTCGCACAGTGCGTTTCAGCTAATTAGTGAGACTGCCGATTGTGTTACCGAGTTTCAACACCACTGGGATTGCCAGGAGACCGACGACAATACCTATCAATAGACCATATGCAAGGGCTGGTGTCGGGTCAAATAATAGTGCCAATGCCCACGGCGTCCAGATACTGAGGTAAATATCCCCTTCGATATCAGCCATGGAAGCACCGATGACTGAGGCGACAGCCCCCACAACGACAAGAGCGGGATACGAGAGCGATGGCAAAGCAAGAAAAGATGCCACCAGAACCACCACTGCAGCAAGACCAGTCGAGAGTGCCGCTGCGGTAGTATGTTGGATAACTGTCCGATTCACATGATACCATATGATTCTCTAATAAATAAACTCTCAGAGAGGCTCATTGAGGGGAATAGAATCAAAACCAGAACCAGTCATATTCACATCGTTTTGAGCGGGGTGTTCGCGACAGGATATCAGGTAACTGTTGGGATGGTCCCCTCAGCAGTCGTGCTCAGCAGCTAGCATCCTCAACGCCAGTAATCTCAAACCGTGCGCCACCTCCAGCAGTATCGGTGACCTGGATATCCCAACCGTGCGCTTCAACGACTTGTTTCACGATTGCGAGTCCATAGCCAGTGCCAGACTCCCCGGTCGAGTAGCCATCGTCGAAAACTCGATGACGCTTTTCTTCAGGAATCCCAGGACCGTCGTCCTCAATATATATTCCGTTTTCATCATCGAGTTGTCCGACACGGACGGTCACGTCCTCGTCTCCGTGTTGGATGGCATTTCGAAAAAGGTTCCCAAAGAGTTGCTGGAGACGACTTCTGTCGCCTGTGACTGTCAGATCTGCCGTCACCGAGATCGTCGCAGTATCGTTCGAGACGAACGACCAACACTCCTTGACCAGCGTCGGTATGTGAGTGTCTTCTGCCCCATCAATCTCTTTTCCCTCACGAGCGAGGATCAACAGGTCACCGATGAGCTCGCTCATGCGATCAAGCGCGCTCCGACACTGTTGAAATTGCTCCGCATCACCCGTCTCCTCTGCCAACTCAAGATACCCCTTGGCAACACTGAGTGGATTCCGGAGATCGTGGGAGACGGTGCTGGCGAATTCTTCGAGTCGATCGCGTTGGGATTCGATGCGTGCTTTCGCACGCTGTTGAAACAGTTCGTAACTCACCCATTTGCTCATTAATTCAACGAACGTCTCCTCGGTCTCAGAGAAAGGCTGATTGCGTGGCTCCGAATCGGCGAAACAAAACGTTCCGTACAGTTCGCCATCGACAACAACCCTCGCACCGATGTAGGATTCGAGCCCAAACAGTTCATAGGCGGTGTCACCCTCCCAGCCGTCGACCGCCGCGTGCTGGACAGTGAGTGCGCCCTCCTGTCTGACCGTTTTCCGGCAGTAAGCGTTCGAGAGCGGACAGGACTCGCCAGGGGTGAGCAATTCGTGATTGCCACTTGTTTCAACGATTCGCTGTGTGTCATCAGAGATTTCGGTGAGAAAGCCGATTTCCACGCTGAGATATGTGCGGCCAACTTCCAGAAGCTCACGTCGTTTTTGCTCGTAGGAGCGTTCATAATCCATCGTGATGCGATACATTCGGCGGAGGGCTTCATCCTCAGATAAGCCCGACATCTCCTCCGCCTGCCACTCGTCTAACTCGACCATACCATGTGACCCGATTCTTCTGTATTAATAGTGTGGTGTGGAGTGAACTTGGAAACACGTTTCCTACAGTTGCTCATTTGATTCCATTCGAGTCGATTCGATTCGAGTTGAGAAGTGAGACGATGGTGACCCTACTGATCGTTCGATCACACGAGTGAGAGATACCCTGGATTGTGAATAATCAGCGAGTCGGCTTAGCTCAAATGGATGGATATGTTGCGAGTAATAGTGATTCGTGTTTCCAGTCCCAGGCGATTTCAATTCAGTCAATATTGTGATAATTATATAAGTTCATTCGACCAGCCGCCGCACAGGTGGTAGCATCAGAGACTGACTCTGTGGCATTAGAAATATAACACAAATATGGAACTCGACTCTTTTCGTTGCTTCGTCAGTCGTCAACAAACTCAACTTCAGTGATTTCGAATCGAGCCACACCCTACCCACGCTCGGTGTCGGTATCGGTCACGGAAATCTCCCACTGATGCGCCTCGATAACTTGCGTGACGATTCGCAGACGACCGGTTCCGTCCTCGGTAGTCGAGTGCCCCGCTTCCGAATATTTCCTCGCCAGCAGACTCCGGAATCCCAGACCCGGTATCGACTACATAAAATCCACTCTCATGCTCTGTCAGCCCGATTGACACCGCCACACACTCACCACCGTGTTCGATTGCATTTCGATAGAGATTCTCAAAGAGTTGCCTGAGCCGACTCTCATCAGCAGAGACTGTGTGTGCGCGATTCATCCGAGGGTCACCACCTCTGTCAGCGTCACTCCCGACTTCAAGATCAACTTTGAGTGTTGCGTCTGCTGTCTCGACAGTTTGCCGACAGCTCTCGGCTACGGTCGGGAGTTCGACAGGTTCAGGGTTGAATACGTCTTGACACTCATTATCGTCCGTGTCCGTATCTCTGTCTGTGTTTTCTCGAAATCGTGCTAGCGTCAACAGATCATCGATAAGTGCCTGACACCGGTCAATTGCGTCGGTTGCCCGAGCGAGATGCTCGCTCTCGCAGGTTTCCTGTGCTAACTTCACATAACCATCAGCCACAGTGAGCGGACTCCGCAGATCATGACTCACAATGCTCGTGAACTCCTCTAGCGGTCTAGTCCTGTTCGAGTGCGGACTCCCGTCAGTCTGTTCTGTGATATTCTTTGAGACCGCCATTCCATAGCTCAGTTGTTCGTCGTTGACCTGGACAGGCATGGTCTGGGTCCGGTATCGCTCTCCGGTCTAGTCCTGTTCGAGTGTGTGGGTTATTCCCTCCAAGGTGTCTTTATAATACTGAGCGGTTTCCTCGGCGATTTCTTGTGAAGCAGCTCGCGTGGTGTCGTTCCTGTAATATCGTCCGGAGAGTCCCATCACGGTTAGTTCCTGTCCACCGGCCTGTACATACTCCAGATTCGTGTCCAATAAGAACACAGCACTGTCTGGAAGGTGCTCGACGAGAGTCTTATATTGCCGACTTACGGCTGTTAATTCCTGTTTCCACTGTCTCTGCTCGGTGATGTTTCACAGCGTTCCGACCGATCCGTCAGACTGGTCGCCCTCGTAAGGAAGAACGCCCTGTGATCATTGCAGATAATCGGATCGCCGTTACGGGGCTGGATAGTCACTTCAAATTCGGCGGTGTCCGGGTCATCACTCGAGAGTAACCGTCCAAGGTGGCGCTCTGCCCGGTCGACGGACTCCTCGTTTTTGATGAGTGAGGGAGGG
>JAQCNF010000121.1 GCA_028275165.1 Haloquadratum sp. | reverse complement strand
GTCGCCTGCGATAGCATCTTGGACATATGAGAGCGCAACATCACGGACCGGGGCTGCTGTGTGTGCGAGGGCTATTACACCGACATCGAACAGATACGGTCCAGTAGTATCACTCATTGCTATCTTCTTTTACCCCTTTTTGAATCGCATTTCGATGCTTCTTGGCAATGGGGTCAGTCCCTTCGTCAAGTGGTTTTGTCTCCCCTCGCTCGGATGATGTTTCCGTGATAAGACGTTCCATGCGTTCAATGACCTGTTCAGGATTGTCTTCAGGTTCAACGATGGCTTTCCCATCTTCTTCGTTGATGTCCACTTCTGTACCGGGAGTGATACCGAGTCGTTCTCGCACCTCTTTCGGGAGCACAATCCGCCCTTTTGAATCCACTTTCGCCATATTCCCACATATAGTGGGAGTAAATATAATCGTTTTGATCAGGCTATTGACTCTGCTACTCGATCTGAATAAAGAACGTACTACCGACTACCGCTATCTGAAAGGCAATTAATTCTACGAGTGTGTGGCTGAGTGGTGCTTCAAGTCTCAATTTGTGAGTCCATCCCGATGAGCCACAGCGGAGAAACTTGCGTTCTGACAGAAACTGCGTGACCAATATAGAGGATACGTGTAGTAACCTCTCCTCTTGTCTTTTCGGTCACTCCCAATGAGTCCTCCGTGCGAATGAACTCCTTGCAAGAGCGGTGAACTCAACCCGACCGGCTCAATCACATTAATACGAGCTCGGGCCTGACGAAGCCGATCACGAGAATACTCGCCAGTACAGCGATCGCTGTGAGTCGCAAGGCACCAGAAGCCCGTCGTCGAGATTTCGGCAAGGACTCGGCAATGCCGGAGAGGGCCATCCCGGCACCAATAAATAGTGTGGCATAGTAGAGCGTCGCCCCTTTTAGAATGACGTAGTACGCTTGCTGCCCGGCTATTAGAAGTGCGCCACAGAGGAACACCAGTCCAAGCCCTCTGGAGGGTTCGCCGAACACGGTCTCATCGATAATGGAGGGCATCAAGCGTGTTGTCTCCGGCGACGCTCAAATATTGCGGGGTTTGCGTACCCGCCGCTGAGACGAGTATAGTGTGATCGTGAAACGGTGCTGATGGCACTGACCGACTCGCGTCGTGCATCTTGCACTGCCCATCCTGATAGAAACCCGATAAACCTGTTTCGCTATCTTCGGTAAGAGCCTCTTCTATATTGACTGACCACGGGAGAGATGGTAAATTCATTCAAAGAGAGTTTTCGTCACTGGCAGAGTTGTCTTGGGCGACTCCATATTCCGCTCCGTACTCTCCAAAATGGTCTCTGAGAGTCTTGTGTGCGCACTCCAAATCTTCTGCTGTTTCGACGGGGATGTAGAACAGTCCTGGGGTGGTATCCCACGGGTCGTCTCCAAAGTGGATCGATGGCCAATCGTCTTCTTGGGTTCTCTGTTTGACTTTTTGATGATCTGCATCAGATGCGTTTTTGATTCGAAGACTGGTCACAGCGAGTGAACCGTCCCCTCCGTCGTGTCCTAGTGCGCTGGGTTCGTCCCAGTGGATCATGAGGCTCAGTTTCAGGCGGTCCGCGTCCTGCTCATCACTAGCGTATCGGTTCATTGGGTAATTGGTGATGGCATATGCCATTACGCTAGCGTAAAACCGTCGTGCCGAGTGGTCCAATTTGGAATCGTCGGAATCCCTTGAGAACAGTTCCGGATTCTCCGAGACGATTTCTTTCACTGTGTGTTTGAGTTGGCGCTCAATTTCCGTCTCAAATCGTTCGATAAGTTTAATCGCTTTTAGATATCGGTCTTCCTGAAGGCCGTGGTCCACGAACTTACTATTCATTATTTACTGTTTCTTGGAGGTAATTTAATTGTTTTTCGACGCTTCCGGTTGCGATAGTCAATGCCTGTGATGCGTGAACAACATCGGCAGCAGTTGCGATCGATATGATCTCCTGCTGTGGGTTGAATTCTAGTAGCTTCTGCTCAACGAGTGTACAGAACAGATACGCACTTGCCTCCCAGTGGGGCAATACAGTCCTTTCACTCAGGAGGATACATCGAATCGCCTTGCTGATCTCGTGCCAGAACAGAACCGACACTGGTTTGGAATGCTTCGAATGGATCTGTGAGCGACTCCCAGTAGCAGTCTCAATCGTATCCTCGAACGCCGACTGTAGTGCCGGTCGCTTGTGCTCCGGGATAAGCAGGATATGAGTCCAGTCGTGGGCAAATTGTTCTTCGATGAGTCCGGCGGTGTGGGTCGTCTTCTCATAGTGCTCATCGCCTTTCTTGACCTCAATAGAAGTACTACGGGTGTCGTCGAAAACAAGAATGTCAGCATACCGATCCGGTGCATCCGAGCCGGGGAGATACACTTCTCGTTCGACGCTCTCGGGAGCGTTGTCGTAGCTGTCCTCAAATAGTTCATTGAGCAGGACTTTTCCATCACTACCCCGTAAGAGGTGAGCCAGCCACTGTGACCAGTTCTCCTCCTGATTTGGTCGGAGTGGTCCCCGAGTATTAGAATGAGCCGTCCAGTTGGTCGTGAGTGGATCAGCATCGAAGCGTGCGTTCGATGCCGCCCAAATATCATTACTCTGCTCCAGTACCGTCTTCAGCTCCTTCGCGTTTTTGCTACTGACCTCGTTGTAGACGTTCCACCACGAGTCCAGTTCCTTCCAGCGGTCCCCGTCTGGGTTCTCAAATAGCGTGACTGTCTCATTATCGAGTACAGAAGAGGAGTAGGTGTCTAGAAGAGCAGGGCCCCAGTCCTTGATGGTATCCCAGCTGTCATCCTCCCAGCGTCGGTCGAGCGTCGCTGTCTCTTGATGGAGTTCTGGCAATGAGTATGCCTCTGAGAGGGTTGCAAACCAAATGTCGATCTGTTGCCATTTTTTCAAATCACTGTCTATAGACATTCGTGATTGTGTATTACTCTCAACTATGTAGGTTTATTTCGGCAGTCTGTTATCGGGAGTCTCAGCTGTCATTGAACTCTATATCCCGCACCAAATTAAACATGTGGAGGCGAAAGATACGCGCTGTGTATCTTGCATGGCTCAAAATTTAAATCTGCTATTCGATAGTTGAGAGAATAGATCTGAACTCACAATCTCACCGTTGAACCACCACTGAGAACCGAATACCGACTTTTGAGGCGGTTACTGTTTCTCCATTTCGACGATATTCTCCAAGGGTGTTTAAGAGGAAAGTTGAGTTATATCCGTTACTGCCAGATTAGAGGCAATAATGCTCTTAATCCCGCTAGTCTATCGGCGGGCTAATGACAGATTAGCAAAGTTGAGATTCGTCAACAGCTATTAAACATCTCCTTGAGTGGGGATACGCATGCCGAGTTTCCTCAAATATCAGGGATATGTCTTTGAAACGGAAGCGTTGAAAGATGCGTACTTGGCTGTGCCGCCAGCAAAGCGTGAAACGACGACTGGATACAGTGAAGACGTCCTGCGGACTCTCATCCGATACTTCGCTGATTGGGGGCCCTCTCGTGACAGTGATCTCAGAGTAGATCCTGAAGACAGTTTAGATCGGCTGTCAGCCGATAAAAAACGAGCTCTGTATAATGATTGTGTGAATAAGCTTACTAAAACTCTGACTGAACAGTACAGTCGGGATGTTAATCAGGAAGAGTTTGAGGGGTTTTTGTACCGACTGGCACACAGCGGATTACCGGACTCAATACTAACGTTCTTTCTTAGATATCTTTGGAAATTCTCAAAAAATGTCCATAAATACGAACAAGACTTCCTTGTAACGACGGCTGAATCAAATACGGAATCGCAACAGGAGGAGACACAATCAGATTCAAATCAGTTTACAGCTGCTATCCATCGCCTCCCCAGTGAGTATCTCGATAAGAAACACGAACAGTACGAAAATGAAGAAAAGATCAACCGGATTCGTTTTCAGGCGCTTAATACAATTCGATCTTCAGGAGGTCTGTCACCCGGGCAACTGCAAGACTACATCGAACAAGAGACTACCAATCACGACACCGACATCATGCGAGCCTATGACGAATTCACCGTACTGGGACAACTCTATTATGATTATTACAAACCCCGTCTCGATATCTACCTTACTGCGGTCACTGATCACCTCATTGACCAGCTTGATATTGCGGACAGTACAGCCCACCATGTGAATTTCGCCGAACCGCGGAATCGACTCGGAGATGTGACTTGGTTTGCAATTTATCCGACAGAGGATAACGACAAAGCAGAAGCCTATCAACTCTTCTTCGGCATCCATTGGGATGGTGTTCGACATGGCTTGTACGCTGGTGATGATCTCCGTAAGGAAGGATGGCGAGACAACATTAGCATAGACAAAATAACCGAAACTGACGGGCTAACATTTGAGACAGTTGCCGAGAAATTCGATGTCGTTCTCGAAGAATACTACCGACTAAACGGGGTGAAGAAAGCAACAGAGCCCGATAAACCTCCTAGTGGTATCGCTACGACGGTTGCTCGGCAACTCCGGAAAGAAAATCAAGTTGTCTTCTATGGCCCGCCAGGAACAGGAAAAACGTACGAAGCAAAACGGTTCGCCAACTGGTGGGTCTACGAAGAGAGTGCTGGATCGCCCCGTGATGAACAGGTTGAGTCTGTAACGTTCCATCCCTCGTTTTCTTACGAAGATTTCATCGAGGGACTCACTGCTGAAGCTACTGAAACAGGGGATGTCGAGTATCAGGTTGAAGATGGTATTCTCAAGCGTGTGGCAGCCCGTGCGCAACGTGCATACGAAAACAGCATTGAGTCGGATGGAACCGATGAAGTTCCGCCATACGTCCTCATTATTGACGAGATCAACCGCGGAAATCTCGCCCAAATTTTCGGAGAGACGATTACATTACTGGAAAAAGATAAACGCGATAGTTACGAGGTCTCGCTGGCCCACTCAGACGATCCGTTTACTCTTCCTCCGAATCTCTACGTCATCGGGACCATGAATACAGCAGATCGGTCGATTGCTCTTGTTGACGCTGCACTTCGACGGCGATTTCGGTTTCTTCAGTTCCAGCCCAATTACGAAGCACTCTGGACACACCATGGATACGAAGACCGGTCTGCAGTTGTTGACGCCACGGAAGGAAGCGACAGCTATCGGGTCTTGTTGGCTCTCTCTATGCTCGCAATTGAACAACTCAATGAACGGATCGTGAGTGCACCAGAACTCAGCAAAGGCCAGCAAATTGGCCATTCATATCTGTGGGATATCGAAGACGTAACCGACCTCGTTGACGCTTGGCAGTACGATATCTTGCCATTACTCGAAGAGTACTACTTCGGACAATTCGAGCAGATTCGACGCCAGCTATTCGACGGGACGGGAGACCACCTCGTCGATTGGGATCAAGAACGTATCAAGTCATTTACTGACACCGAATTAGCCGCGTTCTTGGCGGCCTTCGTTAGTGTTGAGACGGAAGTTAACTATACCACAGTGCGAGCTACAGAGACGGAAGCGTCCTCGTCTTCGACACGAGAGAGGTCACCTAAATTCCCAAAGTACAACGAGATTGTTGGTGAAAAAATATTTGACGAAATTGGGTCGGTGTTGCATGGAAATTCATTAGCAGAGATTCATCGACACGAGGATTTTGAACGAATCACATTAGCTCTCGAATCGGAGCATCCAGACCATCCGGGTGAAGATGTCAGGTATCGGTTGTTAGCATATCCACATCGAGATCAGCCCAGAATCACAGCTGCCCTAACTGTATCTGACAAACTACGGGAAGAACTTGGAGGGGAAATACAAGAGCATCTGCTGTCGAGTGAATTATCAGACGAATGGTCATATGAGGGCAATAAGTATCCCACAGCGAGTAGAGACTGGGAAATTGGAACATTCACAGGAGACTATTATGCTCTTGACGGTGAGGAGTTGATCGATGCGCTGGGAGAGGATGTCGTTTCAGCAGCAATCGATGAATTCTGTTCGTTCGTCGAAATATTCCATCCATTTTTCGTCGAAAACAATATCCCTTCAGCGGAACAATGAGCGAGAATGAGCCACCAGAGGAAACTGAATCTCTCGGTTCGATTGGACACCCACCTTCGGATGAAACCTCTATTGACGGGGTTACTGACTCCCAAGAACGGATTTTACTTAGTGAGCACGACACCTCCAAGCCACTCAGACTTTCCGAGACAGCACTTGATACACTCGAAAAAATAGCCGAAGACAACGGTAGCACCCGACTTGATATCGAATACGGTCGTGGTGATGCAATCCGTCTGAGTTCATCACAGTATGTTGGGGCAGTTTCACTCCCAAAGGGCCCCGAAATTCGAATTCAACCGAAAGCCGCTGGGACGAATTTTCTGGCACTACTACAGTGGGCCCATGGAGTCACGTCAGAGACATACGATGAGCAAACGCAGGCATCTACCGGACAAATATTCATTGATGCCCTCAGTCTATTGTTCGCCGCTGAGCTTACTGTTCTTCTCAACCGCGGCCCACATCGAGAATACCAGCGGATACAGGAGACCGAAGAGCGACTCCGCGGCCGCCTTGATCTCCAGCGACAGGTCCAGAACCAAGCGATGGCTGGAACGGAATTTGAAGTCGAATATGAAGAATTGACTACAAATACGATTGCCAACCGAGGCATACAACAAGCAGCCGAACAGCTCGCTGTAGTGACCGAAGATAGCACTTTAGCAAATCGACTCAAGCAGCAATCCCGGCAGCTTGACCGGTGGGTCGGCGATACACCGGTTAGTGCAGCTGAGGTCGCTGGTATCCAAACTACGCGGTTGAACCCCCATTATGAGACGATTCTCCAATTAACAGAACAAATTTTACGACACCGGTATCTTGATGATTTCACGCCACTCGGTCAGTCATCGCATGGGCTTCTAGTGAACATGAACACAGTTTTCGAAAAAGCGGTTGAGCGCACAGCCAAAGAGCTTACAATTTCGAAACCGGATTGGCAGGTCACGTCACAAGAACGCATTCAGCCGATTGCAACTGGGGGAACCCCACCGGTGAACATGTATCCTGATTTTATACTTGAACGCGATGGCGTCCCAGAACTAGTCGGCGACGCGAAGTGGAAGACAGGGTCAATATCCCAGAGTGATATCTACCAGATGAGTTCCTATATGCTTGCACTGGAGACTCCGGGTGTGATGGTATACCCAGAACAAACCGAGCCAAGCGTCTCAGTTGAGACATCGTATCTTGTCGATGGCCGGTTTGAGTTGCTCGTTTATGAATTACCAACTGCTACTGAAGCAGTTGCGAAAGAATATCCACAGGTTTTGCAAGAAGGATTAGCGACCGCAGTTTCCCAAATCACCGATTCGGGTGAGTGGGATCCAGAAAATATTGCAATGGTTTGATACTCTAGTTCAAGTTAAAATTGACACTCTTGACGAGTAATAGTTTGAGACTGGTAGTCCAACAACTCTATTGCAATCGGATAAGCTTGGTAAATGTTTAGCAAATTAAGAGAAACAACCAATACGGGAGATAGCAAATTCTTGCTTCGTTATTTTGAATAACGAGTGATCCGCTCTCAACTATATACTTTGGTAGGCTGTCAGTGATGATGAACCGGTATGATGCCTGGTAGTCAAATTCCTGTAACTCCTCACTGCCGTCTTCGGGATGTTGGCCGGATTTAGGGGTGAACTCTTCGGCGATTGTCTCAGCGTTGCCAGTGTGTGGGTGATAAGAGAGAACAAAAGGCAGGACGTGTCCGCTGCGGTGGAGAATGTAATCAACGAGGCCAGATTCGGTTTCCGTGTATTCGACATCATATGCTCCGACCGTATATGCAAGGCGTTTGGCGTGATCGAAACCGACGGTTCTTGCGAGTTTGTACTCGAATTCGTGATTAAGCGTGTCTTGCTGTTCGTATCCTTCGAAGCCGTGGTGTTCCTGTCGTTGGGAGAGGAGAACGAGGTGACGTGGATTGCGGAGGTATAACCGGGTTCGCCGGTAGCGGCGTAAAGAGTAGTCATGGGACTCGGTGACAGCGATACC
>JAQCNF010000117.1 GCA_028275165.1 Haloquadratum sp. | reverse complement strand
GTCTCACCTGCCGTCGATGTCGAGAGGCGTCGCGTTTTCTCGCAACTGCCGGCCGTTGCTTCAACATCTTTCACCCACGTCACAACTGTATTCACTGTGACGGTGGGCCGCGTCATAACCGTATGGCCTTCAGCTTCTCGTAGAGAAGTGGCTTGAGACTGAAAGCGCCATCGCGGGAACGAAAATCGAAGATTTCCAATCGGGAGCGACCTCCACCCAGCCTGTTCCGCCTGTAGATAACATCGCACAGAACAATTGTCTTGTGCTGGGCGAGTCCATCCATCGGACGATCTCAGTAATTCTGGGGAATGACTCCTCTCGGCAACAACATATCGTGTATCGTTGATCACTTGGATACCGAGAGGTGGACGAGTATCAGCGATCGCTCTTGGGTGCAGGTGGACATCACGCTGTGTGTTGAGCGGGAGAAAATGATACCTGTTCCACATACCATTTACCCGCTGAACTCAAAAGAAGAGACATGACAAGAGAAGTGACACATGATGCAAATGGTCCGGTCCCTGTCGGTGAAGAAGAATTAGAGGAACAGGGTGGGACAGCATATATCTGCCAGTGTGGATTGTCGGATAATAAGCCATACTGTGATGGCTCACATGTCGAGACCGGCGATGAAGAGGAAGATGTCGTGTATAAATACGAGGATGACGATGATGAGAATCCGCGACACGAAGTTGAAGAGATTGTATTCGCTGACGATTGAATACCGTCCAGACATCAGGCCTTCGTCCAGTCGTTGATATGCGACACACACAGAACACATCGCACCCTTCTAATTATACTAACTGAAGAGAAATGCTACTGGTTTGATCACCAGATGAATCTGAGACACGTTTCTACAACCCTATTGTCCGATGCTATTCTCTGCACTTTGAGTTGTCGATCATCAATACAAACCGGCCGTTTGCTCAGGCCAAAATAACGCGATTTCGAGTGACCTCTTGGGGCGACTGTCTCTCACCAATGAGACCGTGTCGGTGCCGCATTCCCGTCTGTGGGATTCAAATATTTATTTTCATCTTGCTATCATAAAGACCATTCCCATTTCGGCTACAATGGTCGTTAATTCGACATGGTCAATTACCTTGAGGTCAAGCCCCGAGGCACTCTCGCTATCTGTGGAGTTTCTTTTGCTACTCTGTCCCCACAGGGCCGAGTAACGTATCAACACATTGCCACACAAAGCTAAGTACGATGACTTAGCTATCAAACACATGAATATTCGCCGGTATAAACGAGACAATAGCAGACTGTCTATTCAATACAGGAAACGTCGAGAATGATTTCGGTTCCCCCACCAGAACCACCAGATAGTTCTGCTGCATGGTATGCACCACACATTCACGCACAATATACACTCATAACCGGCACTGTGGTAACCATTGCTAATCGATTCGATGATATCGGTTTCTCTTATCAGATTCGCGAACCGTTGCTTTCACCAGCTGGGAAGACAGGATATGCACGAATCGAGTCATACTTGACACCCGTTGAGCCCAGACGACCGCTCACTCGCGAAGGAGCGGCCACACGTGCACAGGACGGCCTCTCACCAAAGTATCAACGGGCACTCGATTCACTCTTGGATGTAGCGCCCGCGGTTCGACGTCAAATTGAGCATTATACGCTCCGTGATTTTCATCTTCTTGGCCCTATCACTCCGCTGGCTCTCGACCCTCATATCGTGATGGTTGATGCCGATACTCACACTGACGATACACTCATCGTTCATACCGACGATTATGCACCAGCGTTTACACAGTTTTCCGCAGAGGCCGCATCTGTCACAGCGATTGCCAGCGAACGTCTCCAGTACTATACAGTCGGCTTCGCTGGGTTTGATATTGAGGTGGTCATTCGTCGTGATCGACTGCTGGGCGACGACCGGTTCAAAGCGCAGTATGCAGTATTGGAACCACCACTACTGCCAGGTGACTCGACGCTTATCCGTGAATGTAAAGAATATATTTGGAACGTAAACGTAGAGACAATCGTTGAAAACCGGGCGGAGTATGTTTATCGATGTGCGACAGCGTTTCTTTCTCGGCGCCTCATGGCACGTAATACAACAGCACTGGTAGCCTCTACGAGACACCGAATCCAGCATCTTCTCTCACGATATGACATATTACCGCCGCCTGTGAATGACCGCTTTGCACGTGAACGCCTCGACGATCTCATCTATTATGTTCTCAGAGATTATGTCGGTGAAGGTGTTCTCACTATCCCTATTCGTGATCCATATCTGGAGGACATCGAAGCGAACCGCGTTGGTGAACGAATTAAGATTGTCCCACGAGCCGATGTTGTTGATGTCGGCGATCGCCTTCCGACAAACCTCCAATTTGAAAATGAAACGAGCTTCGTCAATATTGTTACCCAGTTGGCTGCAAACGATGGCGTTGAACTGAGTGCTACACAGCCGTCGGCAAAAGTAAATCTCCGCCCAGCAGGCGGGAGCGAGAGTGATGAAACAATCCGATGTGCGGTAGCACTCCCAGTCATTTCGGAAGACGGTCCACACGTCTCGATTCGGAAGCAGGCAACAACACCACTCACACCAGTTGATTTAATTCGATTTGGATCGATTCCACCGGAACTCGTTGCACTACTGTGGTTGTTGTATGAGTATCACCGCGTCGTACTATTTTCCGGGCCAACTGGCGTTGGGAAGACGACGTTACTGAATTCACACATGCCGTTCATTCCTTTCGATAATCGACCAATTTCAATTGATGAAGGCTCTCGTGAGGTCTATCTCCCGCACGAAACGGGCGTCTCGCTTACCACACGTGACCATGAGGATCCATACAAACGGGTTTCGATGGCAGACCTGATGGTGGAGGCAAACTACCTCAATCCTGACGTTGAAGTCATAGCTGAGGTGAATTCATCAGCCTCATTTCAGACGTTTGGTGAGATTTTAAACACAGGTCATGGAGTGATTGGGACAACACATGCAGAAGATATTGAGACGCTGGTCAATCGCGTCGTTGAACAGGGATTACCGGTGTATCTACTTCGCGAGATTGACATCGTTGTATTTCCACAGCGTGTCGCTGGTGAACGGTTCGTTGGTAGTGTCGTTGAGTTAGTCTCACAATCTGAGTTTGAAGCACTTCCAGCCGAGCAGACCGGCGTGATCCAAAAAGCAAACACCACGCTGTATTATAATACAGTGTTTACTCGTCACGCCAACGGAGAGTTTTCAATGGCATATGACCACCCATCACTTGGGGGAGCGAACGCTGCGACTGATGGCACAAGTTCCCACGTTGATCACCGAGTGTTTCATGCACTCGCAAGTGCGACAAACCGGTCTGTGGCCACGGTTGAGGCAGAGTTTCGGAGTCGCGTTCGCTACGTTCGCTATCTCGTTAATGAGGATATCAGTGATGCAGACCGCCTGTTTAGTTTTCTATCGGACCTCCGCACTGATGAAGCAGCAACTGTCGACCGAGTCCGCCGTGAACAAGCACAACACTCCGCGGGTGGGTGAGCAGACGCGATGAGTGCCAACTTACCTGATAGCCTGGGGCCAGTGGATCGTGCAGCATATGCCATTTTTGCATCACAGGCTCAGAAACGTCGTCATGACCGTGACCGCCGGGCGTTTCGCGGAACGAATCTCACGATTGGGTTTGATCTGTTTATTGCTCGCCTATACGCCGTCGCAACCTCTGCTGCAATCTTTCTTAGCGGGACAATCAGTTTCGTTTTTCTTGTCCTCCCGGACGTCGTCGTTTCGCGCCTCTGGCACCAGAGCGTGGACTTTGCTACACGTTTCATGCCAGACGGTGTCAATATTGAGGCGATTTCGGTACTCATCCTTACCTCTGAATTACGAATCATTGCTGCTCTTGGGAGTGGAGCAATCATCGCCGCTGGAATGTATACTGCAGTCCTCTATGCTGGTGGGCGATATCTACAGTGGCGTATCACTGCCCGACGGACAGACATAGATCGAACACTTCCCAGCGCAGTTCGATACCTGAACGTCTTAGCTTCGGGAAGTGACACACGCCATGAGATGTTGCGCCGTGTTGCAGATACCGATGCATACGGCCAGACAGCAGTTTCCATTCGTAAAATTCTGAACACAGCGACGATGACAGGCAATATCGACGAGGGACTTCGCCGGGTTGCTCGTGATACACCTGCACAGGATACACTTGCACCATTTCTGTTAAAATTCCGCGAGCATGCTGACCAGGGAGCTGATGCTCTCCGAAATTATCTCGCACTTGAGTCGCGGATGCTCAGATATCAACAGGATAGCGACCGTCGTCGGGCTGAAGGGTTTCTTGAGCTGCTTGCGGAATTATTCGTCGTATTACTGGTGCTGCCCACATTAGTCGTTATCGTACTATCGGTTATGAGTATACTTACCCCGAGTCTTGCAGTGCCGATCGAGACACCCATAGGGAAGACAACCCCCAGAGCACTGATCACATATGCCAGTGCAGGCTTCATCTTGACTGTTGGGCTGGGAGTCGCTGGACTGGTCTCGGCGCTTCGCCCAACCGATCAGCAGGTCACGTACGCACGCCCATCATCGTTGGGCGAGATGACCCGCACAGCATTCACTAATCCTGCCAGCGCCGCGGTGATTTTCCTTATCACAGGAGCACTTGGGATTGCTTTCTCAATTCAATTTACCGTCAATGTCCTCTCGGCTCTGCTTGTTGGGTACATCTGCTATGCAATCCCGGTTGGACTCATTGCGGTTCGACGAGCACGAGTTGATGACGCGAAGGATCACGAATTAAAGGACTTCGTCCATGCTATCTCAGGGCATGTCGAGCTCGGTCAACCATTTCCTGATGCGGTAGAGGAGGTAGCAAAAGATGTCGACCTTGGTCCGTTGGACAGTGATGTTGCGGATTTAGCAGCGAATCTCCGACTCACAACGCCTCACGCAGGGATTGATACTAATCTCCGAACAGCCGCTTTAGACCGGTTTGTCACCCGTGTTGGAACACCACTCGCTGAGCAGACTGTTGGACTGGTCACTGGGGCGCTGGATGCGGGAAGCGATACAGGTGTGGTGTTCGAGACGCTGCAGGCAGAAATTGGCCGACTCTATCACGACAAACAGACACTCCGCTCAGGAATGATGGTGTATGTCGCCGTTGGGTGGACGACAGCGCTGTTAGTTGTTGGGATAACCGTTGCAACAGCCACACAAGTGTTCGCCGGATTCGAACGCTTGGCAACGATGTCCGATATCTCCGGTGTCGCAGTGGGTGAAGCAGCAATCAATATTACGCGTGATCAGTTTCGACTGTATGTCACAACACAGGCAACGATGCTCGCAGCAGGGTGGTTTGCTGGAGTTGCGAGTCGTGGACGATATGAGGCACTGTTACACTCGGGAATGCTCGTCTCGATCTGTCATGTGATTTTCGCTGGTACGGGAGTTATCTAATGTGGTCAGATACCCGTGGCCAGGCAGCTGTTGTCGGTGTTGCCCTCCTGTTAGGTGTCACTGTCGTCGCAATTAGTGGGCTGACAGCAACGACAGGTTCGATTGTGGCCGATGGCATAGCTGTTGCCGATCTTGATCGTGTCTCTGGCCAATTACAGCACTCGCTCGCGACAACCAACTACCCAAAGCGAACAGAGATACGGCTTACTCGAGGCCAACTCCAAGTCGCAAACCGAAGCATATGGCTGCTGGAGGGTGGGTCGATTCAGTGGGCAGGCCATGCTGGCGCGATCATATACACTGATGGGCCACGTGAACTGGTTGCATTCGGTGGTACCGTTGTACAGGCAACTCCTGAATCAGTCTCACAGCGTGGCCAGCCTCGTATCGCAACGGCACCCGACTCGCTATATATTGGTGTCCCACTATTGGACACGAGTGGTCTCGATGCAGTTTCGACGTCGGGTCACCAACTCTCGGTCGGGCTCACAGCGACCGTTGAGAGTGACCAGACGATGTTGGCACCAGCGACATATGCGGTCGGCATTGAAACAGACTATCCGGAAGTCTGGGCGAAAGCACTCACAGCAACTGGCGCCTCAACAACCACACAGCGAGATATCGATGGCGATGGGATCGTGAGTGTTATCGGGCATTTCGAACAGCCCCGCGCTGTCCACTTGGTCCGTCACATTGTGGAAATTCAACTGGAGGTCAGTTGATGCTTCGACAGGGATTCGATACTCGTGGAGTCTCAACGGTCACTGCTAAAACGCTTGAACTGGCAATTGGAATCCTCTTTATTTCGGTAGTCACTGCGCTGCTATTCGGGGTGACAGTTAGTGAGTATCAAGCAGCCGTGGGTGAGGAGCTAGCTGAGCGGACATTAGATCGCCTGGCTACTCAGATTACAGCAGCGATACCTGCTGATTCAGTCAGATTAAATCGACAGGTGAGAGTGCAGATCCCAGCGAGGATACACAGCCAGCAGTATCAGATTACTGCAATATCGACTGAACAAGGTGCGATACTGGCCCTCACTCATCCAAGCGATCGGATCGCAGCACAGAGAGTCGTTGCCGTCTCGAACGCCACAGTTGTACATGGCGAGATACAGAGCGAGGCGGTCGTTACAATCCACCTCAAGCATCGAATGCAAGATGCTAGCACGCTCAATTACACTGTTCATTTGAGAAATCAGCACGCTGGGGGATCATGAGTCACCGAGGACAGGCGAATCTCATTGGATTCGCTGTTGGTCTCATTCTCATTTCGACAGCGACGACTGCGGGAGTGATAGTTGCTGAGCAGGCGCTTGCGGGTGCCGATACTGACAGGCAGAACGCACATATTGCGCATGCTACGGCGACAGCGATGGTTTCGCCATCCGCACCATACACGATATCGAGGAATACACTCGATCGTGACCAGACTGAGAAAATTACAAGAAAACAACTCGAAGCGATGGTTCCGGCCCTGACTGGGCGCCATCTACAAGTATATCTTGATAGACAGTTGTTGATCGGCGCTGAGGCGACCCCGGATGCCATGGTTCGCCGCCGCGTTCGAATTTCGTATACGATTCCGCGGACTGATACGATGTCGTTTGATTCGTCTACGCAATCTGGCTCTCGTAGATATGCCCCCGAATTTCGCTACGTGCTGACCGACCGCCCCACGACAGTGAGTCTCTACATCCAGCCAGCCCCTCGACAGACGGTCACGAGTATACGGGTTGCGGACCGCGTTATCCGATATAACCCGAACGGACTGGCTGGTCACTATCAGATAGCGACACCACAACAGGTCCCAGTAGAAATTGCGTTCAAGACGGTTGAAAGGGGGCCTGGACAGGTTGCGCTTCAGTGGAATCAAACGATCGAACGCTCCGGCTGGATCGCCGTTGGAGTGGGACGTCATGAGTGACAGAGGCGAGCGTGGTCAACTGGCGACAGCATTGATTGAGGCTGGAGTTGGTGTACTATTGATACTTGCAGTTATTTCTGGGTTTGTCTGGACGCCCACTGCGACTGTGGGGTCGGACGCGGTTCTTGATCGACATGCATCAGATACAGTCACACTACTGCTCTCAGCACCTCCACTCGAAGAGGGGCAGAGCTTACTCAATGATGCCTGTCTTACCCCATCGACAGTGACACGCAACAGGGCAGAGATTATGCGTCAGTTACATAACCTCGCACCGACCGGAGTCGGGGTAAGCTTACATATATCGCAAGCTCATCTTGGGGAGCGACCACCCACTCTTGTCGAGACTGGCACAGCCACCCGCGTTATCTCCGAGTGTGTAATTCATCTCGAAATGTGGTGGATATGAACCGAGCCTCACCGAATCGCGGCCAAGTTGTGCTCATGGCCGCCGGAGTTGCTGCTGTTGCGTTGCTTGCGATGGTAGTGGCATTCGCACAACTTGGGCTATCTGCGACGGCATCACCACCTGACCCGGTATTAGATTTGGATGCAGTGAGCGACAGTCTCAGAGTGACAACCACAGCTCACGTGTTTGATAACGCAGGGCAGTTTAGATGGTCCGAGCGCTCGACTGCAGTATCAGCCCTAAAGGACCAATTGAGACCGGATATCAAACGACTTGAGCGGACAACGATGGCGAATGGACGAGGCATATCAATCAAGATGAATGCGACGGTACCTCAGCAGCTACACTTGACGTGTCCGGAAGGGACTGACAAGCAATTTGGCAACTGTCTCATAGTCGATGGAGTCGTTATCCAAGAGCGAGCTGGCGAGACGACAGTCATTGCCGTCAGCTACGACATTGAAGTGATTTCTCCCGTTGAGCGGAGTTATGCGCGTGTGGTCATCAGGATTCCTGGTTGAGGCGCTCTCCGTTTAGTGCCGTTTCCTGTAGCTCTTTACATCGCTCAGATTCGACAGTTAATTCAGGGACCGGTGTCGGCTCCATCAAGTCATCGACAGCAACAAAGACAAAATATGACTCCGTCGTCCGCTCGCGCTCACCGGTTCGTGGGTTCTCACGAAACGCGCGAAGACGGACACGAATTGAGGTCGTCCCAGTCGCATAAGCATAGGATTCAATCACGCAGGTATCTCCTTTCGGAATCGGTCGTTCGAAGTCTAACCCATCAATACGAGCAGTGACACAGGTCTCGTTTGCATGTCGCATCGCAGACATCGCACCGACCTCATCCATCCATCTTGCAACGTTTCCCCCGTGTGCAGTTCCGTGGTTATTCACATTATTTGGGGTAACCCGCTCACGGTTTTCAATATAAGTCTCGCTGATGCTACTCATGAGTAGTTGTTTGGAGATATGCGTTTGAACGTTTGGAAAAAAGACTGGGGATAACCAGAGACAGGTATGTCTACTACTCGTCGCCGCCGTCGGTCACGATGCGGACGTCGTCAGCTGTTTCATCGTCAAGGAATGCCGGCTCCTGCTCTTCTTGTTCAGCAAGGGTTTCTTCGTTTTCTTCCGTATCGTACGCCCATTCGTCGGGGTATTCTCCAAAGTGGCACATGGTCCATCAATAAATTAGTGTACAAACATTTAATAGTTAATTGTACCAATTTTTTATCATATTTATACTGACTTTATTCAACAGACGACTAAAATCCGACTTACTCCTCAGGTTGAGAGTCTCTCGGGATATGCTCTTAACCGGCACGTAAGTGTCGCACCAGCGCTTAGCGCGTCGATTATTCGTTCATCTATGTCTGCTGCAGCCCCAGAGCTGGCAACAAATACGGTCCGATCGTCAACGTATTCACTCGTCCGGCCGACATGACTCCGTTCGTTGTCGAAGCTGAGAGCAGGATCACCGCGACCCTTGAACAGATAATCATAGCTCTCATTCTCACTGGTGTCAACGTGAATATGCGCCTCAATCGCGGTTGCTCGACTCTGGCACTGTCGGACAAACTCAGCGTCAAAATCTGCGGGGACTCGGTCAGCGTTTACTCCAATAATACAGTCTCCTGCTTGTGTCAGCCAATCGTCGCTCGTTATCTCGAGTGTGCTACTGTGAGTTGCTGTTACGTTTTGATGACCCTCTGCGGTGATTACTTCTTCATATGACTCAAAAGACATACACAATGTCACCTCTCTATAAATAAGCAAGCCTCGGTATGGTGTCGTGCATCATCATAGCCTATCGTAAGCGATGAGTCGTGCCAACAGTCTCGCCCCACGGGCGAGCAGAGAAAACGCTCAGGTTGGGTTAGATACTCGTCATTTCGGTGGGTTTATATGCTGTCTGAGTGTATCTACTCATACCAGAACGTCTCTAACGTTCAGGCGGTATCGCACGCAGAATGATCGGAAATTCTCTTACAGACGATTGCACACTACCTACCCATAGGTATATCATTCCGCTTGCAAACTCATGTATTTATCTGCTGAGTAATGACATTACTGTCGATATTCTCGCCTATAGAACGATTAGAGCCAATATGGTATCGAGGATTGACCACGTATGGTAACGCAACAGGAAGTTCTTAATTCATACGACGTAGCACCGTTAAAAGACTCTGACAATATCGATCTCTCTGAGAATCAACTCGAGAGGGACTCAAAGGGGCAACTTATCAAAGTCGCCGGACAGTTACGTGACAGGCGAAACGAGCTGAACCAGATGGCCTCCGAGCGTGCTTCGATGCGCGACGAGCTGAACGCAAAGACTCGGGAAAAAGTCGACGAAGCTCAAGACCATCGGGAGATGCGCGACGAACTCAATGAGCAGGTTCAAGAGCACAAAGAGCTCCGAAACGAACTCAATGCAAAGGCAAACGAGCTTTTTGAGGAGGTTGAGGAGCTCAAAGAGGATCTTGAACTTGATGATGGAAAAGACATCGAGGAGTTAGAAGATGAGATTGAGCAATTAGAGTTTCGACAGCAGACAGAGGTTCTTTCCTCTGAAGATGAACGCGAACTTATCGAGAAGATAGAGGACAAGCGCGACAATCTGCGGGAGAAGAAAGAAAAGGTCGAAGATAGCGGCGAACTTGAAGAACTCGTCGAGGAAGCTGAGAGAGTCCGCTCGGAAGCCTCACAACATCATCAAAAGGTGACCGAACTGGCTGACGATGCACAGGAGCACCACAACCAGATG
The DNA here is from genome assembly GCA_028275165.1 of Haloquadratum sp. Taxonomy (GTDB): domain Archaea; phylum Halobacteriota; class Halobacteria; order Halobacteriales; family Haloferacaceae; genus Haloquadratum. The sequence goes on along the minus strand of JAQCNF010000117.1, from coordinate 16,546 downwards.
ATTGAGGCATATCGCGAAGCTGATGATATTCGCGATGAAGCGGATGCGATGCACGAACTCTTCGTCGAAGCACAGGAAGCAGCGGACGCACATCACGAAGACTTTGTCCGTGTTCAAAAACGCCTGCGCGAACTTGATAAGGAAGAAGAGCAAGAACGCGAGGACGAACGTGCAGAAGAGCGTGAGGCGGCCAAGGAGGAGGCCGAAGAAATATATCAGAAATTCAAAGAAGGCGAAACACTCGATACCGAGGATCTGATGAAATTGCAGAAGACAGGCCTGCTATAACAGCCAACGTGCGTCATACGCGGGCATGCTCAGGTAGTTGAATTCGACCGAGAGCATTATTATTGGCAACGACATTTGCTTAGACGTGTCAACGCTGGTGCTTTGTGTCGATCGCTCAGGCGGTATTGATGAAGTATCTGGACTCTCAATGCCGGTCGTCGGCTGGGATGCTATCCAGTCATTAGTCATTGATATCGGAGTGGTTGATCCTGAAGACTCTATTATTAACTGTCTTCTCGAAGCACTACGCGTCACTCGAGATCTTCAAAACAGTGAGGCTGATCCAGTCGTCGCGATTGTAACAGGGGCTGGGGAATCATTGGTTAATGCCGATCGTCGTTTAGCTCAACAAGTTGAGTCGCTGGTTAACCGTTATGGAGTTGACTCTGCAATCGTCGTGATCGACTCTGCAAGCGATGAACAGGTCGTCCCAGTCATTGAAAGCCGCCTCACAGTTGATGCTGTCGACCGAGTCGTTGTCCGCCAAGCGCACGATATACAATCGACATACTATCTACTCAAACAGTTTCTTGCTGATGAAGAACTTCGAACCACATTCTTAGTTCCGCTTGGCACAGCGCTGCTGATCATGCCAGTGTTGGTGTTACAGTTTTCGCCGACGGTGGCAATCGCAGGATTGGCTGCTCTATTGGGTGGTGTATTGTTATATAAAGGTCTCGCAATAGATGAACACCTGGCTGAGGTGCCCGAACGAATTCAGACAGCACTTTACTCCGGCCGTGTTTCAGTCGTGACATATGCCGTTGGTGTTGGACTCGCGTTCATCGGTGCATTTTTAGGCGCTTTATCGGTCACGCCCCAGCTAAGTCCAGGGTCAGTGTTAGTGCGGACGATGCAGTTTGTCTACAATGCAGTGCCTTGGTTAGCCCTGGCGGCGCTCACGGTGAGTGCTGGTCGACTGCTTGATGAGTTTATCGAGAGTGAGACAGTAAGTCGACCGTATCTCAACCTCCCGTTCGGTGTTGTCGCTTTGGGATTTGTCATTCGAGGCTTTGCAGGATGGTTCCTCCAACGCAAGGATGTCCTCATAAATCAGTCAGCTTTTGGACATGTTATCACAGCACAACAGCGGCTCGCAGGCTACATTATCGGAGGAATCATTATTAGTTTGATCGGCGTGCGAATTGCAGCAAGCATCACTAGCGAGAGTCCTGAAGATGTTCCACAGTGAAACTTTTCGTCTCACTAGCTGCTGGCTCGAAACTCACCATGTTTAATCCCCACTGCGAGACACAATCCTCCAAACACGATCATCGCTGGGGTAACCATCATGAGTATCGTTGATGACTGCATGACGTCCATGCTCATCAGACCGATTGTTCCGATTGCGATGAACGCAATCAAGACCCCGACAGTCGCTGGCAAATTGAATTCAAACTTCATCACCGTTGTATACGGTTACTGAGCGAAAGACATTATGGATTTACCATGGTGCGAAACTTGGGTCTACACGGCGATCTGTCTGCTCAATCGAATCGATTTTTTCGATATCGGCGGCGTCTAAGTTGAGCTGTAGTGATCTCCAATTATCGCGAATATGCGCTTCGCTCGTTGCTTTCGGAATAGTCGTTACCCCTTTTTCGCGTAGCCAAGCAAGCGATACCTGCGCTTCACTGACGCCGTGTTTCTCAGCTATCTCGCTTAGTTCGGGAACTTCAAATACCGCACCTCTGGCAAGCGGTGAGTATGCGACAAGGCTTACACCCTGCTGTTCACAGTGTTCACACAGTGTCGTCTGCGGGAGTAGCGGGTGGATCTCAATTTGATTTGCAAAGATCGGTGCATCCGTCAGTTCAATCGCCTGGTCAACCTGTGCGGGTTCAAAATTACTGATTCCAATATGATTGATCATTCCTTCTTCAGATAACTTCTCAAACACTGCGAGGGAGGCCTTTGGGTCATACGCACGAGCAGGCCAGTGAACATATAACAGATCAACGTAATGAAGACCGAGTTTATCGAGACTTTCTTTCGTGGATTGTCGGATATCATCCGGGGAGAGATTTGTAATCCAGACTTTGGTAGCTATAAAAAGCTCTTCACGAGGAACTGACGCTGCTTCAATTCCTCTCCCGACATCCGCTTCATTCCCATATGCTTGGGCTGTGTCAATATGGCGATAACCCATCTCAATCGCTGTTTTGACAGCGGAGGCACAGGCATCCGGGTCCGTGTTCTCCCAAGTGCCTAATCCGAGCATTGGCATTTCGTCATCAGTTGGGGCATATACATCGGATTGGGCAGACTGGTTCATGATATATGTATTCAAACGCTGCGACTCAAAAGCCGTTGTGAAATGACGGAGATGAATGCTGTGGTTGTCAGGCGTATCCCCTGCCTACTCACTCACTTCGCTTGTTGCTTAACAGTTGTTGGTAATTTGATTTCTTTATCCGAAGCGGAACGGTTAAGCGGACGTCCCAGGTGAACCAACTGTGGCTTCGGATATAAACACTGGTCATATTTCCAACGACTGTTAAGCAGGGGTCTTGCCCTCTATTTTAGCAGTTTGCAGGCGCTTAGCCCCCGCCCTCAAGCAACAATCCGCAAGTGAGTACGGCGAGGATACAGCGTCGCCAGAATGTGAGTGCTGGTGTGACAACGAACCGCTCTGCGATTCTGATGTGCGAACGAGAGTTTCGCTCTCGTTCACGCCTGTGGAGACTGCGCTTGGTCTGTTCACTTTCTCTGGGGCATCAGAGACCGGGATGGAAAGCGCGTTCATGAGAGAGCATCTCACAGTTAGACGTCGTCTGACATCGTCACCGAAACAGCGAAGCCTCAACAAGGCGGCGAGTAGGCAGGGGTCGTTCGTATAAAATCGCGTGAGGGTCGAATGATGTATGAGACTGTGTGTGAGATGATAGCAAATATTGAACCGTTCTGAACGACGCGGGATACACAGTCTGCTCTACGAGTTGAACGAGAGCGCAGGAACGACTCAGTACTTCTTTACTGCACCAGTCAGTGTGTAAAATTCGTCCATTAACTCGTCACGATCTGCTTGCCACGTTTCGAACGCCTCAGGCGTCGATGGATATTCAGCATATAGACGTGTAATCTCTTTTGCACGTTGACTCACCTGATACAGTTCATACAGCGCATCCCAGTGACCAAACGTTCCAACAAGAGTTTTCAACTTGAGGAGCAATCCCATATTTGAAGACCCACTGCTCAGTGCATCTGCAAGCTGTTGACCGGGCACTGCAGAAACAATATCCACCAGTTCATCAACATCTCTTGAGGTTCCCCAGAGATTATACAGATCAATCGCAGCAAACCGCTTGCCGAAACTAGTCATTACATCCTCATTATACTGCCAGAGATTGTGCTCCGATACGTCGCCCTCGCTAATTGCTCGTACGATATGTTTTGCTGCCCAGTGCGCCGATTTCGCCGCGCCTGGAATCCCTCCCCCAGTTGTTGGATTGACATGACCGGCCGCATCACCCACTGCAACAAACCCATCAGCCACGGCTGAGTCATATGGGCGTCGCGTCGGGAGAGATGCGCCAAGTTTGTCTTTCACTGTCCCGTTTCGTAGCTCCGGACGAGTCTGAATATCACGTTTGAGCGTTTCGACAAGCTCTATTGGCTCTTCAGTCATCTGGAACCCAAGACCAACGTTGATCTCAGTCGATGTTCGCGGGAAGTACCACAGATAGCCAAGCTCCTTGGTCGGCTTGAACACAATCGCATCGTCGTATGAAACCGGCTCAGGGACATTGAGAACCTCCCTGTAAGCTGAACAGAACTGTGAATACGACACATTCGTATCGAAGTGGGAATACTCAAACTCAGTCTTATCTTGTAGAATAGAGAGTGCACCAGCCGCATCAACCGTGACCTCTGCCTCATATGTGAGCAGTGTTCCATCACGCATCGCTTTGACTCCCGTGACGGTACCGTCGTCGGTCTGCTGTACATCCTGGACAACCGTATCATAGTGAATTTCTGCGCCAAGACGCTGCGCTTCAGAGAGAATAACCTCTCCGTAGCGCTTCCGATCAATAACGGCTCCATAATCCCCGAAGTCAATATCGACGTCGTCTCCTTCTGGATTCTCAAAGACAGCCCGTTGGATTCGCTGATTGGTGAATGCTTCATCTTTGAGGTGATCAAGATCAATAATATCCGGGAAGGTACTCGTGCCTTTGATTGCATCACCGCAAGCAATATGACCCGCTTCGTCAGCTGATTTTCGTTCAAGGATCACGGCATTGACACCTTCGGCCGCTGCTGTCGCAGCAGCAAAAGCCCCCGCCGTGCCTCCGCCAACGATGACTACATCGTAGGCTCTGGTTGACATACCCACATATGGCATTTGAAACTTCTAAAAGTAACCGGATTCGTACTTAAATCCAGAGTGAGTTAATAAAATTCTCGAACCAGATCCATTGCCCCATCTGGGGCACCATTGGTCATCACTGACATGTTTTCATCTAACGCATGTTGCTCGTCGTATGCGGTTGAGTGTTCATCCTGCCATAGAACGCCCTGATACTCACGTTCATTGTCAAGGATTTTATCCTTAGCCGTCTCATAGTCTGAAGGGTCATGACCCTCCTCGGCAACGTCTGCAAGATTCTCTCGGAAATACTCGTAGGTGTCGACGTCGTTGAATGTCACACAGGGACTAAACACATTGACAAATCCGAATCCATCGTGTTCAATTGCTTTTTGAACGATTTCAGCGTGGCGTTGTGCATCCGTTGCAAACGACTGTGCAATGAATGTTCCACCCGCAGCTAAGGCCAGCGCAAGCGGATTCACCGGTGGTTGCTGTGGTCCCTCAGGTGTTGTTGAAGTCTCGAAGTCTTCGCGTGAAGTTGGTGAGGCCTGTCCCTTGGTCAGCCCGTATATTCGATTGTCCATCACGATATAAGACATATCGACATTCCGTCGTACTGCGTGGACAAAGTGACCTGCACCAATTGAATAACCATCACCATCTCCGCCTGCAACCATTACTTCTAAATTCGGGTTTGCAAGCTTTACACCGGTTCCAACGGGGAGTGCCCGTCCGTGAACACCATGGAGCGCATACGAGTGCATGTATGTTCCAATCTTCCCCGAGCAGCCAATCCCAGCGACAATAAACGTGTCATCTGGACGGTTGCCTGTATTCGCCAGTGCTTTCATCATTCCATTCATGGTCCCGAAATCACCGCATCCAGGACACCACGTTGGTTGTTTATCGGACTTGAAGTCAGTAAATCGTATATCTGAACTCATGCTGTTAACGTCACCAATTTCTGTTTAATTTTCGTTGCGAGCTCATCCGCTTTGAATCGTACGCCGTCGTACTTGATGATTCGATCGACTCGTGAAAGTGTGTCATGTTCGACGATATCGGCGAACTGCCCGTTTGCGTTACATTCGACGACAATCACTTGATCAACCGTTTCAATCGCATCTGAGATATCATGGCGTGGGAAGAGGTATGGAATTGAAAGGAATCGTACATGGATATCTTCTTGAGCAAGGGTATCTATTGCCTCACGAAGTGCGCCCTCATTTGACCCCCACGAAAGAATGAGTGTATCTGCGGCTTTCTCACCGAATTCCCGAGGTGACCAGTCCTCTTCGGTCCGTGCTGTTTCGACCTTTTGATTCCGCTTATTGACCTGTCTGACACGCATCTCTGTATCTTCGGTGCGCCGCCCCAGCTCATCATGCTCGAGCCCTGTCGACATGTGCGCTCCGCCACTTGTTCCTGGGAATGCTCGCGGCGAGACACCGTCCTCTGTTAGAGCGTGGGGTTGGAACTGCCCCTTTTCATTCTGCCATCTATCGACTGCTTGCTCATCGACAACCCGACCACGGTTAATCTCGACGTCGTCCATATCGAATGTGTCTGGTGTGAATGTTTGCTCGGTGACTGCTAATGAGAGGTCTGCAGCCACATACACTGGAGTCTGATACTGTTCAGCTAAATTGAATGCCTCAACTGTCTTCCAGAAGCACTCTGCAATCGTTGTCGGTCCTAAAATGAATCGGGGAATCTCTCCATGTCCACCATACAATAACATGTTTAAATCGCCTTGCTCTTGCTTCGTTGGCATGCCGGTCGATGGACCTGACCGCATGACATCAACAATCACTAACGGGGTTTCCGAGGTAGCGACCAGCCCAAACGTCTCAGTCATCAGGTCGATTCCCGGCCCAGATGTGGCTGTCATAGCTCGAGCACCTGCCCGTGCAGCCCCGAGTGCGATATTGATTGCGGAGAGCTCATCTTCTGCCTGCAGGACGTGACCACCAAACTGTTCGATCCTGCCTGTCAGGTACTCCATTACATTCGTGGCTGGCGTGATAGGGTATCCGGCGTAAAATTTACATCCAGCGGCGATAGCACCCATTCCAATCGCCTCATCGCCGTTCAGCAATACATAATCTGCGTCGGTTGTTTCGAGACTGTATGGCAGCTCTGGAGTCTCCTCGCTGACAACGTAATCCCGCCCGCTTCGTGCTGCTTGCTTATTGTTTTCAACAAGCGCCTTGCCCTTTGAACCGAACCGTTTCTCAAGTGCACTGTCGAGATTTTCGATCGGGAAATCTGTCACCGCACAGGCCGCACCGAGAGCGACGACGTTCCGCATGATTGCACCTCCGGCGTCTTCAGCAAGCCGTTTGAGTGGTACGTCTAATCCAATCATCCCTTCTGGGATTTCGACATCCTCCATTGTCGTCCGCTCGCCATCGTAAATGATGACTGATCCGTCATGTAATTCATTGAGATTTTCATCGATTGTTCGCGGAGTCAGTGCGATGAGAACGTCGAGGCGGTCTACGACGCTTTGAACCGGATTAACGGCTGTTCGCACCTTATACGCAGTGTAGCCTCCGCGAATCCGAGAGGCAAAGTCTTTTGAGGTGAACACGTGGCGCCCGGCACGAGAGAGCGCCTGCGCGAAAATCTTTCCCGTAGAGTTGATGCCATCCCCCGCCTCGCCGCCGATGGCCCAATTAAAGTCCGCAGGCATGTATCTAAAATGTACCAACTAACCAATCAAAAGACTTCTGAAAAATACGTTTAATATCTACCCGTGTCTTCTATACAGGTTCAGTATTTACAAATATAACGCGCCATTTTGTACAATGTCGGGTATCTCCCGTATACTTGTCCGACAACCACACGGATGTGTTTGCTATCATGTATGTCCCACAGTTCAGGCCTCCGGCACTCGTGAGCGTGGAATCCGCTAACAGTAAGGCCCTTTTTATCCGGTCAGCTATGTCTCATATGGACGATACCGTTCGTGTCGCGGATATTGATGCTGTTGGGTCCCAAACTGTTGCCATTCAGTTTGAATCTCCAAGTGAATTCGCTGCACACCCTGGACAGTTTATGAAACTTTCTGGCGAAGTCAATGGCGAAAATTACAATCGATTCTACACACTCTCCTCTTCAGATATGATAGATACTTTTGAGGTAACTGTTGGCGTTGATCCTCAAGAGGCTGGCCCCTTCAGTGAGCACCTTGGCAACCTCACTCAGGGAGACCAGATCCGCGCGAGTGGCCCGTTTGGACAGAACTTTTATGCAGGCGAGCCAGCAGTTGCTATCCTTGCTGGTGGCCCTGGTGTTGGACCTGCTGTCGGAATCGGTGAAGCAGCAGTGGCTGACAATCATGATGTAACAATCATCTACCGAACAGACGATCCTGCGCATGGCACACGGCTGAATGAACTCGATAATGCGGGCGCCTCGGTGGCTATTACCGATGAGAGCCTTGGGCGTTGGGTCACCGAGCTTATTTCAGATGTTGATAAGACACAGATCTTCATATATGGGTTCGAGCAATTCGTCAATGATGCGACCGCGGCTCTTGAGACAGTCGATATTGACCCTTCCTCAGCAAAAATTGAAAACTTCAGCTAAAATACTCACATGCATTCGCCTGCCGATTGCACAAGAGTGCCGACCGCCTCTGAGTCTCGGAGTCATCACGGGAGATGTGGAGTTGAGTGCCAGGGCTGCTGATTGACAGCAATAACCGAGAGTGCCTCACGGTCAGATGGAAATCTATGATTTCTGTGATGACTCCAACTCGTCTGTTAAAGCTCCTGTACTTCGCTCACCTGAGCGTAGCCGCTATCTGAGACTCGTTCGTTAGTGAGAACGACTGTGCCTGTGAGAGTGAAACCTGATAGGAATTTCGCGGACAGTTTTATGACGACTCACTTTATTAATAAGCATAGTACATGACAGATAGCGATGTCGAGTTGGAAGCGCGTTTAGTCGAACAAGAGACGTTCGAGCCTCCGGAATCATTCATCGATCAAGCAAATATTTCCGACCCGGACATCTATGACGAGTTCGAGAATAATTGGCCTGAATGTTGGGAGCGGGCGGCTGAATTTCTTGACTGGGAAGAGGACTATTCAGAAGTACTTGATGCCAGTGACGAGCCCTACTATGAGTGGTTTAGCGACGGAACGCTGAACGCATCGTACAATTGTATTGATCGACATATTGAGACCGGTAGAAAAAATCAAACCGCAATCAAATGGGAGGGCGAGCACGGTTCAACTCGAAGCTATACATATCAAGAGCTATATCGTGAGGTGAACGAGTTCGCGGCTGGCCTTCGTAGTCTTGGTGTTGAGGCTGACGATGTTGTGACGCTCTATATGCCAATGATTCCTGAGCTGCCCATTGCTATGTTGGCCTGTGCGCGGATTGGTGCGCCACACTCGGTTGTGTTTGCTGGCTTCTCTGCGAAAGCACTTGCGACGCGCATGAATGCAGCCGGGTCGGCGCATCTAATTACCGCAGACGGATATTATCGCCGCGGCGAGCCGCTTGATCATTTCGGGAAAGCACAAGATGGGCTTGCAGATGTCGAACACACAGTTGAGGCGACAGTCGTCGTCGATCGACTCGAGACTAACTCTTTCGGTCACGATCTCGACGACAACCAACATGACTGGGACACGATTATAAATACCCACCAAGGAGCGCGAGTCGACCCAGTCTCACGAAACGCTGAAGATATGTTGTTCTTGATGTACACATCTGGAACAACAGGAAAGCCCAAGGGTGTCAAACATACGACTGGCGGCTATTTGGCTTACACCGCGTGGACCTCACACGCTGTGTTAGATCTCGAGCCAGGTGATACGTACTGGTGCTCTGCGGATATCGGCTGGATTACCGGACACTCATATATCGTCTATGGACCGCTTGCAGTTGGAACGACGACAGTAATGTATGAGGGGGCACCGGATTACCCTGAACGTGACCGTCTTTGGGAACTCGTTGAAAAGTACGCTGTCGATGTCTTTTACACAGCCCCGACAGCTGTTCGGGCATTCATGAAATGGGGGAAATCACACCCTGGCTCTCACGACCTCTCAAGCTTACGACTTCTTGGGACTGTCGGAGAGCCGATCAATCCTCGCGCATGGAAATGGTACTACACGAATATTGGTAATGAATCCTGTCCAATCGTCGATACGTGGTGGCAGACTGAAACGGGTGGGATGATGATATCGACGCTGCCGGGTATTGGTGAAATGAAGCCTGGTTCGGCTGGGCCACCGCTCCCCGGAGTTGATGCGTCAGTGATCGATACAGATGGAGAGCAAATCAGTCCTGGACAGGCCGGATACCTAACCGTTGAGAAGCCATGGCCAGGAATGTTACGAACTCTGTACCAGAACGATGAACGGTTTATTGACGAGTACTGGCGCGAGTACTCTGACCCAGACGCAGGTGATTGGACGTACTTCCCAGAGGACGGTGCAAAGCTGGATGAAGATGGATATATCACAATCTTGGGGCGCGTTGACGATGTAATTAACGTATCCGGTCACCGACTTGGGACGATGGAGATTGAATCTGCAATTGTGAGTACTCAAGGTGTCGCTGAAGCCGCAGTCGTTGGCGGCAATCATGAGATCAAGGGAGAAGCTGTTTATGCTTACGTTATTACCGAAGACGGATACAATGGCGATGCGGAACTCAGAGAGTCAATCATTGAGGGTGTCGAAGATGCAATCGGACCAATTGCACGGCCAGAGCAGGTAAGATTCACCGAAGAACTGCCAAAGACACGGTCAGGAAAGATTATGCGACGCCTGCTTGAGGAGATTGCAAATGGCGAGGAAATAGGAGATACAACAACGCTTCGGAATCCAGAGATTGTCGACGAGATCGAAGCAAAGGTTAGTAGCGATTAATCACTGATCGTTGGATCATTTGTCGACGGCGTATCGGTGTCTGCGCTCTGTCCGATATTTGTGCTCACTGTGTGACTCGAATTTGGTGGTGAGCCAAGGATAGGTGCCACAGTCAGCACCGCAGGAAGGATCGTAAACGCTGTCAAGAGCGAAAATGAAATCGCAAGGACTGTCGTTCGTCCGAAGTTGGCAAGGACTGGGAACCGTGATATCATTAGCACGCCAAACCCAAATATCGTGGTAAAGCTTGATCCAATAATTGGACGCGATAGTTTTGCAACAGCAGTTGCAGCGGCATCACGCTGGCTTTGACCCTGTGTTTCAACTTCATACTCGAACCGCTCAAAGAGATGGATCCCATAGTCGACGCCAATACCCAGGGTTAGCGATGACATCGTTATCGTCAATGGATTCCACGGAATCCCGAAGACGTACATTGCCCCTGTCACGAGCACGGCAGCACTCGCGGCGACGCTCAACACAAGTGCAACAGCGATCCGTATCGAGAGAAATGCAAATGCGAGGAAAGACAATCCAAGTCCAAACGAGAGAAGTGTCATCGGTGTTAGACCAGCGGTCACATTTTCGATGACGTTCCGATTCAAAACCGGTTTGCCTGTAATGTGGATATCCTCAGCAGTCGTCAATGAGAGTGCTGCATTGCTCTCAAAGGCGGTGATAAGTGACCGAACACTTTCGCCCTCAATATCGTCAACATAGAATGACAGCACCATGGTCGAGGGGGTCTCATCTGGGTCTCGAACACTGGCCATCCCGCTGGTGTCAGACAGACGATCAAGCGTCTGTGTCAGTCTTGACTGCGTCGACGGAATTGGTCCTTTTGTTGCCATCTGAACGCTTGTTACGGGTGATTGGACCGCATTCACCTGCTCATTCGCAATCATCAGCCGTTGGTATGTGGCAACATCACGGAACGTCTCTGGCGTGTACGCTCGGTCTGTCTCGATCATGACATACACGACTTTCGGACTCTCGACGGTCTCGGAGAGCTCTTCGATGTCATTCTTTTCATCAAGATCTTGCGGCCAGAAATCCATCATTTCCTGCTTTGGTTCGACCTGTGGATACGCATAGACTCCACCAGAAACGAGTAATATCGCGATTCCAAGTGTGATAACTGGACGTCCACCGGTAATGTTTGAGGTAAACTGGTGTAGTGCCACTTGAAGCCAGTCATCACTTGAGTCGCTGGTTGTGTCGGCCGTTCCATGTCCATCACGATCAAACCGAACGAGCAACGCTGGGAGCATTGTGACCGCGAGAATCATTGCTGCGAGCACAGCAACAGCACTCGTCACACCAAATTGCCTGACTGGTGGGACCGCTGAGACAAGAAGTGACCCTAATCCAACCACAGTCGTCCCCATCGCAATCAATAATGCTCGGCCGGTCGTCCGTGTCGCGGTCCCAATCGCGTCAACTGAGTTGTGACCGGCTTGTCGCTCTTCAACATATCGCGAATGAATTTGGAGACTATAGTCAATCCCCAGCCCAAGCGCAATCGGCATCACACCGAGCATAATAGCATTGAAGTCATATCCCAACACGCCCATTGCCCCCATCATATACACTAATGCGGTCATCGCTGTTCCGAGTGGAAGAATAACATGCCATCCCCTCTCAACAGTCTCACGCATCACGAGGTAGACGACGACGAAAATAAGCGTGAATGCACCTCCAAAGAGCGCAATCATCTCTGGAAGCATCAACCCGAAAGCAGCATTCTCGAAGACGGGCTGTCCTGTGATCGTCGTTGACATACTCGGCGGGGTCGCTGCAAATGCCGTCTCTGACTTCACCGATGAGTATACCACATCAGCGCCACGCTCCGGTAAAAACGCCCCGCGGTCATACCGGTCCACATCGCCATAACTCGCGAGAATGATTGTTGTTCCTGCTTCCGGTGTGAGTCGGGTGACCATCTCGTTCGCTGCTGGTCCACGTTGTTCGACCCGTTCAACGGCAGCGCGAACACCTGCTTCTGTCTCAGGTATTTCACCGCCAGCACCCTGCTTGACAATATCTGCGAGTGAGGTAACACTCTGAATTGAGTCTACATTTGCCCCATATCGCTGATCGAGTCTGTCAATCGCCCTAATTGTCTCAGGATCATACAACTGGTCTGACTCAATGAGCACAAAGATATTGTTTCCTGTATTATATGTATCCTTGAGTGACTCCCAGTTGTCTGCGGTTTGAGAGTCGTCATTGATATACAGGGTCATGCCCATACTCATCTGCACGCCGCTGAGGCCAACACCGAGTGATATGAGCGCAGTGACAACGACAATAGCGAATACCTGTCGCTGGTTAGTGGCAGCATACTGGCCTGTCATCTCGAGTCCATCACGGACTCGCTCGCCAAAACGCGTTGTCATCGTGATTACCGAAACCGTGATAACGGGTTCGTTTGATATACGATACCAGCAGCAAGTGCAATCGGAATAACCACGCCTGCGATGATCACGCCCGGAACTGGGAGCCCTCCACTACCGGGTTTAATGGTGAGTGGTGCAGACTCAATGTTACTTACGACTGTTTCATCGAACGTGTTATCATACTTAATACTAGCATCAAGTGAGTATGTTTTCGCTGCAGCAGATCCATCTGCACTGATTGTGTATGCGAGAGTTGTTGTTTCACCAGGTTCAAGCGTCCCAATGTATGCCGTGTCGTCATCGGTCTCAAACGGCGAGTTGGCGTTGATGCGGACAACGGCGTCTTGAAACTCCCCCTCACCGGTATTTTCGATGGTGAACTGTACGGTATCTGTTTGTCCTGCGGTCAGTGTTGGGGTACCCATGACTGCGAAGGACCTCTCAGGACTAACAGGTACATCGACTGAAAGTGGATCACTCTTTACAGCATTTCCATATGTATCATCGTGAACAACGGTGAGTGTCAATGGATACTCTTGAGCAATCGCACGATTTGAGATTTCAAGCTTGAATTCCGCAGTTGCTGACTCACCAGGATTGAGCGTCCCGAGGCTCGCGCTTGTTGACACAAGCGTAAATGGCTCAGTCGGACTCAGTTTGACTCGTGCGTTTGGTGCTGTCCGTTCACCTGTGTTTGTGACTGTGACAGCTACAGACCCGATCGAATCAACGTACATCGCTACTGCTTCAGTTGAGAGCTCATACTGAGGCCCATTTGAAACCGTTACATTGCCGGTTCGGAGTAATGACTGCTCGGGATTTCGATTGTCATCTTCATAGCTTAGCTGAAAATTCACGCCGTACGTTCCAGCAGCATCAACATTTTTTACACCAACCTGGAATGCTGCTGTCGCTGTCTCACCGGGTTCCAACTGACCGACAGACACAGAGTTACTCCTTGGAACGAAGTACTCTGAAGATTGCATGACTAACTCTGCGTTGTGTGCAACCTCGCTGCCTGTATTCGTGACTGTCGCCGTCATCGTTCCATCAGCGTTTTTATATAAGTCTTCAGCTTGAACAGTATCTACCGTGAGCCGCACAGACTCTTCAACTCGGATATTTAGATGCTTTGTGACTGTTTCTTCATCACGGTTGATGTAGTAATCGCCAGTGTCAACATTGATCCCTTGAATGTAAGAATACTGTAGTTTCACAGGAACTTGGTACACACCAGGCTCAGCATCTGATGCTACTTCGACAGTGAGAGAAGTTTGCTTACCGTTTCCTGCTGTTATCGTTCCAATACTTTGTGCTCCGGTTTTGATCTCGAATGGCGTTCCATCATCAGTAAATTTTGCTGACACCCCACTTGCTGCCCCAAGCGTGATACGGTGTGTCTCAACGACGGTGGCGATACCTCCCAATCGTCGATCCATGTTAGTATTCCCGTCATGACGATTCTGTATCATCACTGAAAATGTGTGAGTGTCACCAGCTGAGACGACATTCTGCTGCTGAATCGTCGGTGTAAGCTCTGGTTGAGAGAAGTCAGTATACTGCTCGGCCGCAACGCCGCTGGTCCCTACCGCGACTGTTGCTCCCACAATCATAACCGTGAGCAAGATTGTTCGGATAACCGTGTGCTCTTTGTCTTGCATTGTATGTACAATACTTACAATTCTATACGGATATAATCACCGGTCCAAACACACTCGTCAGCGCACTTACGTCCTAAACCGTCTACTTACGACACATAAAATACATCCTCTAACACGGGCTATACATACAAAATCACGGAGATATCATCTCTTTGTACACCCTCAAACGATTCTTATCTAATATCCTCAAGCCAGGCCGTTCCCGAGGTCGGTCCTCGGTCGATTGAGTTGGGAATCGAAGGCTCGTATACTTCAATCACTAACGCTGCCACGAAGTCGATATCCGCCACAAAGGCCTCAAGCTTCCTGATTGCTTTGCGACGGCGCGGTCGGCTTCTACAGGCGGAGCAGGCCAAGTGCCTCGCGGCTTTGATGTGACCCCGAGGGTGAAGGCCGTACGCTCCGCTCAACGTGTTCCATTCGCTCGATATACTGCTCAATCGTGTCTATCGAAACATCGCCTGCGGTCCCAACGCCGCACGATTCCTCCCAAAATCCGCCACCCTACAGAGATTTCTTCAAGAGCGGTTCGTGCTGTTCCCACATCTCCCGTGGCCTAATGCTGTTGACCGTTCGCACAATCGCGCTCGGTGGGTGTCGTTCGAGAATCGGAGATTCTCGTGATGACGAAAGATCTTTGCCGGAATCAAGTTTGAGCGTCATCGGTACTTTCCGATGCGGAAGCGCGCACGCGGGGGGGAAAAGAGCATCTACGACACAAGCTGAGCCGTCGTGGAGCCATCAGTTTGAGGAGCCATGTATCGCCTGTGAAGACCTCGCGCGACAGCATCAACTACGGCACGCGGATGAACCGACGCTTGCACCACCTCCCGTTCCGTGACCTCCAATACTGCACGTCGTACAAGGCGTCGTTCGAGGGCATCCCGACTGTCTGGATTGACCCTGCGTACACGAGTCAACGATGTCCGATCTGGGGCACGCCGAGCGAACCGCAACAAGAAGCGGTTCAAATGTCGTGACTGCGGGCATCAAGACCGTGGTGCAGGCGTCAACGTTGCCGTGAAACGCATCGAGACCTATCAGGATTGGAATGTGGCTGCTCTCGTTGTTCGGAAGGTGCGACGTTCACAGGAGCTGTTTTGCAAGCCCGCTCACGGTGTGAGTTTGAGACGGCAGGCATCGCCGTGGACGCCCCAACTGTGACCCACGACGCCGTTCGAGGTTATCAGACCGATGGTATCGTGGGAGTGTCCGACTAAACCATGGGAAGCCTCGGGGTCGGACCGAAGAGTGTGTCTTCCGCGATAACGAGATGCGGAGCGTCTCGAACCACTTGACCCCGAGGCGGTTCACTGCGGTTTCCACTGAATGTCCAAGCACTGAATCAATTGAACTGCCAATTGTCCGTGCACACGACTCGGGTTGTTTGTGAATTCAATAATTGAATTCATCGCGACGAAACTTCGGGGCTTCTCCGTGTGGTTGTATAGCATATACAGAATATGATTGTTAGGCGCAGAGTCAACTGCCTCGGGGTCAAGCCCCGAGGTATCCGCCTTGATTCTTGATGAATCCGACAATACCTACTGATCACCGTTTGGTAGTGGTCTTGAGTTCCTGCCCTTCAGGTACCACGACAACCACGGTCGACCGAATGAGACGCTCAACGGCCGAACGCCCGCTGAGGGGATGCTCAATTAGGCAGTGTTTCCTGCCCAATTATCGGATTTGCAGGGCGAGAAAACCCACAAGTTTCATGATGGACTCGCCTGTGTTCGATTTCACTGTCCAGTGAAGATCCGCTGCTGTCGTCTCGGTGGATGTGGGGCGGAAACTCGGCAGTTGGATTGGATTGGATTGGATTGATTTGGTTTGGTTTGGTGTTTGCCACGGCTTCCAGCCGAAATCAAAAACCGAGCCGACTGCCAACGCCGAGATGAAACAATTAGGGAACTCCGAGTCCCTGCCGAATTGTTCGGCGGATCGGAGTCTCGCGTGGCACTGCCTGTCGTTGTCGGATCACAAATC
>JAQCNF010000110.1 GCA_028275165.1 Haloquadratum sp. | reverse complement strand
ATCAAAGGCTTGGATGTACAGTACGTTGCCCAGCTACGGCAACACCATTTCGAAAGATGAGACGAAATCGGTTATGGAGAATAGTTGAGGCTGACAGCCATCGATGATATTTAACCAACGGTATGGCCGATTAGTCAGCGTTTGTTGGTTAATAGCGAATGAGGAATTCCCGACACTATTCTGGAAATGGACGAGCACCTGCAAATAGAGTGGAATACGCCGTCGTTCGCGGTTTCGAGCTATTCCGGAATCCCGGAAATGACACGCCGTCGCTTATCGGATTCGGATGTCCAGTGGATTGTAAACAACAAATGCCGTTCTGTATCGACCTCCTCGACGACTCCGGCAACGACAAGCAAGTAGACAAGAACGTGATCCCGGCCTGGAGGGGCAGGGTGGTCCACTGGTAGCCCAGCGCCCCAGTCCCGACGGTGGTCGGTGCGAGGGTAGCCGCAACGAGGTTGAGCGCGACGTAGAAACCGACCACCGCGACCACGCCCGGCACGACGAGTGTGGTGGATATCCCGAGTGTCTCAAGGCTGACTCCCTCTCGCTTGAGAGCCCACCAGACGGTACCAAGCAATGAGAGGTCGATGAGGAGCGCAAGCACGTCCACATCTATGATGGGTATTGTTGGGACAAGCGGCCACTGGTATCGTGAGAGCACCAGAGCAGCCACCGTCATGAGCAGGAAGCCCGCGAGCGTACGGAGGCCTCCGTCGAAAGAAACTGTCATACTGCTCATCGTACACACACCTCGGTTACTGATTTTCCGGCGAGAACACAGTTGATTTAGGTATATATTCACAGGTGACGCTGATTATTGATATCCTCCTCCGCGTGAACGCGGAGGAATCCCGAGGGAGTGTCAGGTTTGCAGTCCAACCGGCGGAGTACAACACCTTTCGGGCGCAGGTAGTCCCACGGTATCGGACTGGTGGACTGGTGGTATTCACGAGAACGAAGTTCTCGTGCAGCCCATCAGAAATCGACGATTTCTGAGGACGGTGCCAAGCCGCCGGGACCGCTATCCTCGACCGTGTTTGGCGTCCCATATTTTTGCCACGGGGACGCCAGCAGGCGTCAGCTCGGGGGTCTCGTCTGGGTCGCTTCAAGCAGGCACACGCTTCGAGCATGTGTGTTCACCGTCACCGACTGCCCTTTCGGAGACTGTCTCATGAGATGGGCGGACAGGCCGCCTCCGAAGGACAGTTCAGAATCCGCTTCGTTCCGACCGACTCCTGAAATTGGCCGGTCACTGAAACATCATGGGAACTCAAGACACCTGTTTGAACGGTGGTCGCTCGGAGTGACGGCGCGTATCCACGGCCTTCAGGCCGTGGTATTGCGTCTGTTCCGCGTATAAGTGCTTCCGTCAGTCTCACTCGACTTGGAGTGACTTTTTCTGCTAGTTTCAAGCAGTCGGGCACTGCATCGATTCATGAGAGGAACCGACCGTTCACCTGACTGGGTCCGATTCTGATTGCTCGGGGCGGACAGGCCGCCATCGTCAGACTGGCGGGAATCGCTCCGTTCCCAGCCTGATTCCTCCCTATATATCGAACCGCCTGTCGCTTGAAGTGACTGATTGTCAAGTCTCAGAGTGGCTCTTGTCGCGTCGATTTCCTCCGAGGGATTCATCCTGCGGCTGAACCCGCATTCTCCTTGATTCTGTATAACAGACTGGTTTGCAAGTCTCGCCTGATGCATTTTTATATCCTCCTGCCGAATTTCTCGTAGGTTGATGGGAGTAATCACCTCTGCTCGAGCATTTTTAAATAGTCTTGTGAGCACTGAAGCGCAGATTGGGGTAAGTGTCTTGATTGCAGCACTTGCTGGGCTGGGTGGGCTATATGTGCTCCCATGGATATACTCTGAGGGACTAGACTCGGTCAACCGTATTTTAGAGAATGAATTCTCGGGTGACTCCCTCGCACTAAGATCAATCCTTCGATCGACACAGATAGTGGTCGGGATGAGCGCGGTGCTCGCAATCCTCGTTACGTGGGGGTTTTTTGATATTGTCGTCACGATATTGGCAGGGCTAACGCAGACGCTCCCTATTGCCTCTCGTGCATTCATTACTTTGCTGTTGCTGTATGTAGGATTTGTTGGAAGCCGGCTGGCAGAGTCGCGATTGCGGTCATACATTGACCAGGTGTCACACATCAATCAACATCAGCAAAGCATTGCGTCTCGCGTATTACAAATATCAATATTCACTGCAGTTGGATTGACAACGCTTTCCATCTGGCAGGTTGATCTGAGTGGACTATTAATCGGTGCCGGCTTTCTTGGAATCGTTGTCGGGATGGCCGCTCGGCACTCGCTTGGATCGCTGTTTGCAGGAATTGTATTGATGTTGTCGCGACCTTTCGAAATTGGAGATTGGGTCACAATTGGAGATTACGAAGGGACTGT
The DNA here is from genome assembly GCA_028275165.1 of Haloquadratum sp. GTDB lineage: Archaea > Halobacteriota > Halobacteria > Halobacteriales > Haloferacaceae > Haloquadratum. Next base: position 13,710 of record JAQCNF010000110.1, on the reverse strand, counting down.
AACAGATATTACTATCATCAGTACACGGATGCAGAGTCTTGATGGAGAAACAATTGTGATTCCGAACGATAACGTATCGAACGAGACTATTATTAATTACACTGATAGGAACCGGTTACGACTGCGATTACAGGTCGGTGTCGGGTATGGTGCAGATTTGGAGCGTGCACAGGAGATTGCTCGCAAAGCAATCGATCAGATAGAGAACGTCCGCAAATCGCCAAAGCCGCAAGTCGTCCCAACAGAGTTCGGGAGCTCTGCAGTGACGCTTGAGGCACGCTTTTGGATAGCGCACCCGAACGCACACAAACGAGCACAGACAAAAGCGACAGCGGTTGAGGCGATCAAGACAGCGTATGACGACGCAGGCATCACGATACCATATCCCCAGCGGACAGTTGGTCAGCGAGAAACTGCAAGTTCCTCTGCAGAGACACTTACCGGAGTGGGCGCGAGAGATTGATTTCGATCGGGCTGGTCCAAGCCATTAAATACGACTCAACATTCGTAGTCTCAGCCTCCCTCAGTGACTTCTCCTACAATCAAAGCCGCGTGGGTTTGCTTACGGAGGGGAAGGCTTGCACCGTTCAGGGGTTCGCAGACACTTACCGCTTGTTTCTTTGAGCACGACCCGTGTCTTGGGCCGAACCACACCAGCCCTGCTCTGTACTGTAGCGGACTCTGAATGTTCTTACCAATGGCTCGTTTGCCAACGTCCGATACGCCATTCTTGCTAGTGTCGTCCCCCCGGGCTACGATTATCGTATACATGACCGCGTTGCGTTCACGAGCGTGGGCAACAAACTTGTCCGTTACTTGATGCAACTCGTGTTTGGGCAGTCGTGATTCGCTGTCACCAAGCTGTTCAGTAACCTCTGCTCCTGATCAAATCCGAGTCTTTGCCTTCCCGATAGCAGTTGTTGGCAATGTGATCTACTTGATTCAGTCTGACCGACCTAGGCACTGCGGAATTCTTGCCGGTCATTGTTCGTTTCTCGGTGCCCCGAGTTCGACTTCTGTATCTGTTTCTTGACGTTAATTTCATCTGAAGGGCCCTCCGAGGCCGTACTTCGAGTGATTCGCGGGTCAGACCGGATATCGCGGTCTCCACCGGACGGTCGCCATCGGAGCCGACGACCACGCCGTAATCGACGGTCTCTAACTCGTAGACGTCCCCGCCCTCAATGACCCTCTCCAGGCGGTGGCGCAGCTTCGCTTCATCCTCTCTACTCCACCACCACGTCCACGGTGTTCGCGGTCGGGCACTCCGACTCTAGCACGAACGGCGTCACGAGTTCGAGGATGAACGCCGTCTTCGAGACGCGAGTCGTCCAGGACCTCCAGGTCAATTGCGTGTCTTTCAACGTGGTCGTTCCGTCGCCGTCGTTCCGTTTGCCGCCAAATTGGATGTCCTCAAGCACGTCCTCGCCGAGGGGCGGAAGTGCGTTTCAAGTTTGACGAAGACTGGCTCTATTCCGACAAGATTCGTCAACCATTACGCAAAGCAACATCACAGAATCTTTCCGAGGAACACAAAGGTTCCGTCTTTGTTCCTCTTCCGTAACTCTATGTTCCGGAACTTTTGGAACGGTCTACTCCTGATGTTGACTTGGCCCCAGGTTCAGACCCAAAATACAGGTAGAACGGGTAAACGAAATCATTACGAAGCGATTTCTAAATTGTACGGATACGGTGAACACAGTCTGTATGATCACCCCAACTCTAACAAAAGACGTAGGATGTTTCCCACAGGTGCAATATTGGGAGAATATTGATTGTGAGTGCCGCGATCCAGATTTCACTGATTCAGTGGAACGGATGTGCAAATCGTACTAAGGGTATTTCTTGTCAAACTCATGATTCGGTCATAGATTAGCTAATATAATCTGCTACAAATCCTTCATGAGTCAGTTCGTGAGCTTCCAATTCCCAACTTAGTTGATCGTAAATGGACTTCGCATCAACAGCGTCGGTGTACACATTCGGGATATAGCAAACTTCTGCAGTTTTCATGCGAAGCATTACACTGTTTTGAGGGGACACGGCTTCGTGGGATGAATCCGACAACAGCCGAAACAACGACAACGGTTCGTCCCGTTGATTGTGGTCCCGAGTCCGAGGGAAGGATACGCCACACGGGAGATCCCGCTATCTTGATCAACGGCCGAACTGGCACGGCCCACAACCCCACCGTCTCCGGCGAGTTGGGACCCTCGCCGTCATGGCCACGGTCTGTGACCGTGGAAACGACTTCAGTCGTGGGAGGATGTCAGAAGCTGAGCACTCGGGCGAAGGACTTCACTTGATGCTCTGTAACGTATACAATGAATTGGCAATAGCGTGGAGTGAATCAGTATAGCAATCCAGGGTCGTTATCAACCATTTCAATGGTGCGTGCTGCAATATTCACTGCGTGATCGGCAATTCGCTCCAGATCACGGATTGTTAGCAATATTCGAGTCACGTCATCAAGCATCTGCTCAAGAGTCCATGCACCGTCGTCAACACCCCGTTGTTCGATTAGTTGTCTGGATACGGTCTCACTGGCATGCTGACACAGCGTGTCTATGTGGTCATCCCTCTCAACGATCTCCCTACAGATTTCCGCGTTGTCAGTGTTATATGCATCAAGACTGAGGGTCAACATCTCGACAGCATCGCGACCGATTTGATCAATTTCAATTTCAGGGTCAAAGCTATGTCTGGCGGCAATCCCATATTGTGCTAAGTTTTCTGCAAGGTCACCTATTCGTTCAAGATCGGTTATGATTTTGAACGTGGCCGTTATGAACCGAAGATCACCGGCAATCGGCTCTTGAACTGCAAATATGTCCGTGCACTTATTCTCAAGCTCTAAGCATTTATGATCGATTTCGTCATCAGTTGAGATGACTGAGCGTGCTATTTTATGATTATCCTGACTGAGACTATTGAGCGCTCTCCGCACCTGTGAGATGACGAGTTCTCCTAACTGAAATACCTCATCGCGCAGGTCATTGAGCGACTCATGGTATGATTTTCTATCCATTTTCCCCCACATTTGATATGTGTATTACTTGCTAGCGTATCTTCAAACTTCCACGCGGTACCAATGTTTCCGTTGTATACGACATATTGTTTCTGTTACACGTATATATTATTACTTATCGATATTATCAATCCGAGGATATGATATTTACAGAGGTACAAGGAGAATCCCCGAGGCTTAACCTCGGGGTTAAATCCGACAACTCGCAAAACAAATCATTAAATGACACTCTACTCACCAGGAGAGAACGATGGAGTACAGTCACCGCTACCACGCTTACCCGACACAAGAGGTGGCGGAAAGACTGGAATATCATATTGACGTTCATCGCCAAGCGTGCAACGATACTCTGTCCGAGTACGAGAACGTGGACGCCGACAACAGAGGCTCTGACCACAAACACCACTATCGATTCCCCAGCTGGAAACAACAGTTCCCTGTCTTCTCCACAGTGAATTCGAAGGTTCTGTAACGAACCGTCAGACGGTTCTACCAGAACCTCGGCGGAATCTCTGAGCAGACACAAAACGGTCGCAATGTTGGGAAACTCAACTGGAAGTCACCACGAGAGTTCCAGAGTATGACGTATTCGCAGTCTAGCTTCGAACTCACAAACACGAGTGGCCGGCGCGCAACACTCTGGCTCTACAAAGTCGGTCATATTCCTATCTGATACCACCGCAATATCCCGAATGAAGCGGACATCAAGGAAGTCACTATCAAGAAGCACATAACCGACGAATGGTTTGTCTCCTTTGGACTCGAAACTGATGCTGATGATGTACACCTCCCCGGGAAACCCGACGTGGACTCGCTCAACGCGAGCAACAGCGTCGGAATTAACCTCGGTATCCTCACTACATCCACACAAGCGACGGCGAGACCGTTGATTGGCTCAATCTTGAAGACGACTCCGAGCGACTCCGAGGAGAACAGCGTAACTTATCCGGCAAGGATAAAGTCTCAAACAACTACGAGAAACAGCGGCAAACGGTCGCCAAGATCAAGCGTCACATCAAGCCGAAGGTGCTGGACTACCAGCACAAACTCACGACGTGGCTCATCAAGGAATACGACGCCGTGTTTGTGGAAGACCTGAACGCTCAGAGTATGCCTCAGGGTGACGGGAACGCTCGAAACAAGCAGGACGTTGCGTGGCGGTAGTTCATCACACTACTTGAATACAATGGTGACCTGCACGGTACGCACGTCGTTCAGGTTGAAGCACGAAGGACGAGCAAAGAGTGTGCATCGTGCGGTGTGGAGACTGCGAAACCTATCTGGGTTCGGGAATACTCCTGTCCGTCGTGTGGGTTCGAGTGTGACCGTGATGCGAACGCGCCGTTGAACGTCTTACAACGCGGCTTTTCTGAACTCGGGCTGGGATGGCCCGAAGACACGCCCGTGGAGACTGCGCTCCCTACGGATACCTATTCGCTATCTGCAAAGCGCGCTCACCAGACTCCGTCTGGTGGGCTGTCAGACGCAGTCTGACAACGTCGTAGAAACGGGAAGTCTCGGGGCTTGACCCCGAGGCGATTCAGTTATCTACAGGATGTCGAATAAACTCTCTCCGCAAACATACACATGCTACATGAGTGTACAATAGTTCAATATAGAAAAATTATATTCTTATTTATCATCACTCGTCCGACACACGCCTGCTATGGGCAGATACTGTGCTCCAGTCAGAGATCTTCCGGCGTTCTTTAACGCGCTGAACACAGTGATGGAAACGGAGCGGTCACGGACCATGGCAGAGATCGAGGCGTTCAAGAAATTCAAGCGACGCATCTCTGAGGTCCCATCTACACAGACACAGCAGTTGAACCACCAGACTCAGCACATGGTGATCGAAAATTCGAATAATCAGGCACAAGCGTGCGACTCACAAGCCAAGATCCGGCGCGCTTATCAAGAGACCGTAATGAATCTCTCTTTCTATGGGTCGGAGTATGGTGAGCCGTATCCAGAGAGTTTTGCAGAGGAGTTTGGTGCAGAACTGACCGCAGCAGCATGTAACTCAGGGTGTTTTAGCCCGAAAGCAAAGACTGCACTTCTCACTCAGATAGATGCGGCAATTCAAGAGCGAAGTTCATTTGTCACCAGTTGCGACACTGAAATGGAATCACTCACACAAGCGAGGGCATCAATTGTTCCTATCAACGAGGAGATACGACGGTTCAAACAGAAGCGTATCCCAACGATGTGTTTTGGAGCACTTGATGCACATTATACACGTTTTGAGACGTTAGAAAAAAAGTGCGACAAATCTGGAGCACAGCGGCAGCGAACGATACATCGACACCGAGAGAAACACAATACAGATACAGATGAATCTGACATTGTGGGATACTTTTATCGTGAACAGGAGATGTCATATCCTATCTTGACTGTGTGTGGACAAATCGGTCGAAGCATAGCTTACTGTCAGGCAGAAATTGAAGACGCGATTATATCTGAGTGAGTATGAGAGTAATTTCTATGTTGTTGACCCCCTCCTCCGCGTGAAGATGGGGGAGTAATAGATGAGAGGGGTCATGAATAGTTCGTGCTTGGCAACGATGAGTGTCGACTTCACTCATCACCAACCGACAGGCAAGGAATCCACCCCGCTACCTGATTTGCACATCTTATTGTGTTCTTCGTTGAAGTACAGACTGGACGTTGAACACAGTGTCATCAGACTCAGGCGTCTGCTGAACGTAACTCCCGTCAGAACGCATCTCCCATGCCTTCCTATTGTCTTGGAGATAATATGAGAGCAGTCGCTCAAGCTCTGCTTGAATATCGGGATCCTCGATTGGAGTGACTGCTTCGACGCGGCGGTCGAGATTTCGTGTCATCCAATCGGCAGAGCCGATATAGTATAGCGGGTCGCCATCGTTCTCAAAGTAGAAGATACGCGAGTGCTCGAGAAACCGACCAACGATACTGCGAACGCGGACTGTTTCGGTTACACCCTCAACACCTGGTCTGATTCGACAAATGTCACGCACGATGAGGTCAATCTCAACACCAACTGAAGCAGCTTTATATAGTTCTTGTGCGATATCAGGATCCTCCAGTGCATTCATCTTTGCAACGATGCGGCCGTCACCGCCATCGCGTGCATGCTCTGCCTCAGCTCTAATTCGGTCAACGAGGCTCGTCCGTAATGTGCTTGGAGCCACGAGCAGCTTCCGATACTCTTCGTGAGAACAATGGCCAGTAAAGAAATTGAACAGCCGCGTAAGATCATACCCAATATCAGGATCGTTTGTCATCAGCCCAAGATCGACGTATCCCTTCGCCGTCTCAGCATGATAGTTTCCTGTTCCTACGTGAGAGTACAGCTGCACACCATCATCCTCTTGTCGGACAATTAATGCAGTCTTGGTGTGGGTTTTGAGTCCGATGGTTCCGTATGCGACATGAATACCTTCTTCTTCAAGCCTCTCAACCCAGCGAAGATTATTTTCTTCGTCAAATCGCGCTTTCAATTCGACCATTACTGCCACTTGTTTTCCATTTCGGGCTGCTTCAATGAGACTCTCGATTACCTCCGAATCACGAGATGTGCGATAGATTGCTGCTTTTATCGCCAAGACATCATCATCGCGGGCAGCAGTTTTCAACAATCGTTGCACGGTTTTTTCAAATGAGTGATACGGGTGATGGACGAGGATGTCTTTATTTCTGATCACGCTAAAGATGTCATCATTGGACTCCGTCGTGTCAATGTCGTTAAATCGAGGATGTGGCTTTGGCGTCCAATCAGGGAGTTGGTGATCAGGGCGCTCAAGACCAGCGATACGCGAGAAGTCTCTTAGATTTAATGGCGGTGAGCGAACAAATACTTCCTTTTGTTCAACTTCAAGTTGCTCTTTGAGAAGATCACGTGTCTCTTGTGGCATATCTGAAGACACCTCGAGACGAACCACTGTCGCAAACCGTCGATCTCGAAGAACATCCTCAATCATCTCGATGAGTCCCTCAGCCACCTCTTCATTGCGTCGAACTTCAGCATTCCGCGTAACACGAAACGTCGACCAATCAAGAATCTCAACATTTGGGAACAATAGGTCCAGATTCCCAGCAATCACCTGTTCAAGCAAAATAAACCGATCAATATCAGTGTCGGTAATTGCTTTTTGTTGGGTGGACACGTCATTGTTTGCAACAACGGTATCAATTTCAAGCAATCGTGGTTGATTTTCGGGTATTTTGACGCGAGAGAATTTGGAATCACTACCCTCACCCCGAGTTCTTACCGCGAGGGAGAGTGAGAGATTTGAGATGAATGGGAATGGATGTGCAGGGTCGAACGTAAGTGGTGTTAGAGTCGGTAGGATCTCTGACTCAAAATGTGAACGAAGCGCCGCCCGCTCACGCTGTGAGAGTTCATTATAATCAACAACTTCGATATCAACCTCTGGCAACCGCTCATTCATGATTTCATCGCATGCTGTGTCATGGAGTGAAAACATGTCATCAAGCGTTGAGTGCGCTAATGACCACTGTTCTTGTGGTGTATACCCGTCTGGGGTGTACTCAGACACCTCGCTAGCTATCTGCTGTTTGAGTCCACCAATTCGTTTCATACAAAACTCGTCGATGTTCTTACTGAACAGGCCTAAGAATCTGACTCGTTCAAGAATTGGGTTTCGTGGGTCCAGTGCCTCATGCAAAACACGCTTTTGAAACGAGAGTTCGGATAATTCCCGGTTGAGATACCAATCAGAGTGGCTGAAATCTGGATCGTCGACATCAGGTACAGCTGATAGATTTCGCGGGCCATACGACACTCTTGCAGGGCCTGAATCTGCTGGATCAGATAACAGACCGACGCCTGAGCCGACGGTCGGTGATGACGGCTGAGAGATAGAGACTGTTAGCTCGTCCCCATCGGGAGACTCGGTCTCATCTTTGAGCATCGTGAGCTGGTCCGTGGTGAGTATCTTCGAGTCATCACGATTAACATACGTTTTTCTTGCTGCCACGCTCGTGAATGAATCAGCGTTCCAATCATATGCAGTGAGTTTGTTCCCATAAACGCACCCAGTATCTAACCCGATAGCATATGAGGCCTTGATGGGGTCAGAGAGCACAGTATGTCCAAAAAATGTCTGAATCGGGCCAGCGTACCGCTCAAACCAAAATGGCCCATCATACCCGTTCTCTGGTGGGACCGACCGACATGTCAGTACTTTTTCGACAGGCTGGTTTTCAAGATTCATTGTTGGGTCAATCCCACCATGAACTGCCATCGCATCCGCCCAAGAGATAACGATTGGGAGCGACTCAAGATATGCAATATCGTCACTGTCGAGCGAATCAAGTGACTTACGACCATGGATTAGCTTATCTTCATTATTCCCTCGTATTGAGAGCATGTTGTCGTGGCCTCGGACATATTCCAAGACTGCTTTGCTATTTGGCCCTTTCCTCACAAGATCTCCAACAAAGATGAGAAGATCGTCGGGTGTAAGCTCAATCACCGAAACGAGTTGTTCGAGTTCATCGATGCATCCATGCACATCGCCAACAATGTAGATATCGTTCCATGTGCTAACATCTACGCGATGATGATATGCACTCACGGATTCATGAAAATCAGCATCGGAGATTGGTGCAGAAGAGATATCAGCAAGTGAATGAGTCGATGGAGGACTTCCTGTTGCTGTCCCAGGTTCCATATATACAGATACTCCGAAAGCCGGTTAACGATTTCTATGAGCACGGAGGAGACTGAAAAAAGAGCAAGGTTGGAATTACATACGGCTGTGGTGAATATAAGCTATGAGTTTAGCTTAATCGGTGATTGGAAGTGAGACTTGTGCGTGTTCTGGTAGTTTAGTTTCAACTACTTCAGGATAGTCCCAAACCTGAGTTGGTAGATTCTATATAGCGAAATATGATTTATTATTTATTGCGCAACAGAGCCATTATCCAGGACCGACTGATTGAACTATAGATGCTGGTGACCTCACCATATGAATAACAACCAGCAGGTGCGATGTGTCTATGAGTAGTTTGTCTGATGATGCTCAGCGGACGACAGATACAAATATGACAGCAACGGACCCACTCAACATTTGTTTAATTGTGTTGGATTCGGTCAGGGCTGCAAACTGTTCGTTGTATGGCGCTCGTCACAAAACAACGCCGTATCTCTCAACACTGGCGAGAGAATCAACAGTCTACCGGCAAGCACGGGCTCCCTCCAACTGGAGTCTACCCTCACATGTGAGTCTCTTCACTGGACTTGAGACGCACGTGCATGGAGTAACAATACATCACAAGCTCACACCAGGCGAAACGGTGTTCGACACACTCGTAGAGCAGCATGGATATCAGACGGGACTGTTCACAGAAAATGGGTTCATTGCGACCGATCAGGCCGGTATATCGCGCTCATTTCAGACTGTCGAGACTGTCCCAGAGATAGTTCCCACTAAGTACAGTACCGGAGAGAATAATCCAAATCCAGATGGGTTCTACTATGCGGATCGTTTTCTTGATTGGATTGATAGCTGTGACGGGCCGTGGGCAGGATGCCTGAATCTAATGGACGCCCACCGTCCATTTGAACCGCAATCAAAGTATGATAAATGGGGAGATGCAGAAGCGCGAGCATTACAATCGAAGCTTGACCATCGATGGGAATGGGCATTCCACAGTGATGACCAGCCGTTGTGGAAGCTTCATGGGCTTGAATCGCTGTATGATGGAGCAATTCGGCAGGCTGACGCGATCGTTGAATCAGTAGTAGAGAAACTTCGCGAACGGGACCTTTTAGATGAAACGGTCGTGATTATATGTGCTGATCACGGAGATGGATTCGGCGAACCAGGTGCATTAGCGAACGAACCCCCAGCGGTTTCACATATCGTCCCAATGAGTGAATCACTTTTACATGTGCCCCTGATTGTTCGACACCCAAGTCGGCAGCGTAGACGCGATATACACGCTCCAGCTGCTCTGACACAGTTTCGCACTGCAGCTATTGAGGCTGCCACGCACGCTGAGGTTCGTCCAACAGCTTTTATTCCAGATGGCCCAGTCATTGCAACGAAACAACCGGTCACTGGTGATCTACGTCGGCGCTATCAACGGGCTGTTGCAGACGCCACTCCATTTTTGTCGCCCAGCCGGGCTGTCTATATGAGTGGTGCAACCGAAAACAATTCAGCGTCGATCTCAAAGAAGTATCACTGGGGAGAGAAAGCAACACAACTTCGTGTATATGACGCACAATCAATTTCGATTGAGTCTCAGGGGGTAGCCGAGGAGAGTGTCACCCAGACAGATCTGCATGAGTCGATTGATCAAGCATTCTCTAAGTTTGAACCAGCCAGTGTACGCGCAGAGCGAACTGGGGAGGTAGATCTTGAGACCAAGGAACATCTTGAGGCGCTGGGGTATTTTTGATGACATGTGATCTCTGGCGCGCGACGCGCAATCAGTATACAAGACGTGTCTATGCAGTTCTTAAACGGAATGGTCTCACTGCAACGATGTTGTACGACTTCGAGCGCTCACTCGAAAGCACACGTAGGGAAGATGAAGAGCCTGATACTCGTCAGCTCAGTTGCCGTGTAAGCGAACTGTCGACGATTAGCTCGATTGACCCTCCCGAAATGGCACTTCATCCTGAGGAGACGGTGATTGCTGCCTGGTGGGGTGGCACCCCATCTGGATACGCTTTTGTTTCACATAATCTCACGCTATATATCGATCCACTCGAGAAGGAGTATAGCTTTGAAACTGGGTATATTCGGCGGGTTTTTGTTGCACCGGAGTATCGAAACCGTGGGATAGCCACGAAATTAATTCAGCAAGCATGCACATATCTCTCAGAGCGTAGCGCAACGACCGCCAAAGCATTGATTGCGTTTGATAACCTGCCTTCGTTGAACTTATTTCGAGGCTGTGGGTTTGAGGCCGTCGGCTATCACCAATATCTAAGAGTTGGCCCGTTCTGCAGACGGCGAAGTAAACGCGACTCAGTGTCATCGATGTGATCACGAACGAGTAATGTTCAGTATGAACTCGCGCTTGAACTTGGACCGAGATAGATGGTTCATCCTACTGCTCACCGTTGGCGCTCGCTTGCTCAAGCGTATATCTATATCTGTGACACCCTCATCTGTGTAAACGGCAGGGTTCCTACGCATTCGGAATCCGCCATGGCGTCGGCTCGATGTCCGAGCCTCGCGTTCCGAAGCCTGGAGTGCTCTGCAGTGCTATCACAGACACTCCCATCACCTGATGTGTCATCGCTGTCTGGTTTCGCAAGACGGCTCTCAGTTCAGCAGTCACTCATCTGGGGCTGGGCGAAACCACATCAGACTGTATAGGGCTCAGATGCGATGGAAAGTTGAACATGGTCGACACAACTCCTCTCTTAGGAACCCCTGTAGAGCGAAAATAAAGTTTGGTCTCGAAATGAGTAACACATTGCACGCGATTCATCAAAATCTCACTTGTCGTTTGTGTCGGATGACAGATATTAGAACACCTATAACACTCAGAGCATGAGCCTCTTGTTATGACAGACACACGACTATACGCTGAGACTCGAATTGATGAGAGGTTTGATTAATGAGTGTGAAAACGGACAAAAGTCAAACACATGCGCACACGAGAGTAGATATGAAATGAAGTGGTTTCAATCGGAAGCAGATCGAAACAAGGCACTACTACTCGCTGGTGCTGGTATAATCGCTGTTCTCAGTGGGTATCTGCTGTTGCGTACATATGTTCCTATCGTGTTTCAACCAACCGCTCTCCGAAGTTGGATAGCGCAGTTTGGACTGTATGCTCCATTCGTGTTTATTCTTGTTCAGGCACTGCAGGTGATAGTTGCGCCCATCCCCGGACAAGTTGTGGCATTAGTAGCAGGCTATCTATTTGGATCCGTTGCCGGAACAATATATAGTATCACTGGTGTTCTCATTGGAAGCGCGGTCGCCTTTTCACTGGCAAAACGCTTCGGTCGACCGTTCGTTGAAAACACGCTCTCAGAAGATGTAATAGAACGGTTTGATAGCTTTGTTGCAACAGTTGGATTGCCCGGATTATTTGTATTTGTAATAATTCCTGGTCTTCCTGATGATGCAGTCTGCTTCCTGAGTGGATTGACAACGTGGCGTCTACGAACATTTATGAGCATCATTGCAGTGGGTCGATTGCCAGCATATGTTGTGACAGTCTATGCGGGGGGTGAATTAGCAAACGCTCAGTATGTCCAAGCAACGCTGCTCATTACGCTCGTTGTCACGCTCTCCGTAGTCGGATATTACAAGCAGGAGGCAATACGAGACATTATCAATTCACTTGAGCCACGACTTCCTTTCTAATGGACTCCTTTCAATATCGTGTCTGCGCTTGCACATCGATGTGTCAAAAGCACTTGTGTAACTACTCAAGGCGTCAAGACTGAGCGACGCCTGAGGAACAGCTAAAAGGAAAAATCGATCCTATGCCATTCATATCCAGTGGAAAGTAACATACTTTCCGGGCTGACGGGGGGTTTTCTCCCAGAATTTGGTTTTCGGTGATTGTTGACCCCTTGTCTGGGCGTTCCTCTTACTTTTTTTCTGCGTCCGCACAAAGAAGTCCGGCAATCGGATTCAGTTCAGGTAACTATCTTTATGAAGCGAGAGAATACCGCCCTTCTCGTGAGTGACGAGCGTTCCGACAGTTAGTCGGAACCGAGGAGCGAACAGGGCGAGAGTGAATCGCGTAAGCTCCAGCAAGGGACCGCCACGTCACTGCTGGTCTTGATTCGCCAACGGTTCCAGACCAGCTTCTAATACCTCTGCATAGGCTTCCGAGAGGTTCAGCTCGTCCGCTTCTGCGTAGTGTTTGATGTGTCCGTGGATTGGCCAGTTAATGTCGATGTTTGGTCTCATCGGTGGACTTGTTAGATATTGGGACTGATTATATTTTGAATGAAGCGCACCAACACGTTCGCCGTGCGACTGCTCTCCGACGATGGTGAGCAGGTGCTACGGTACGGGACCTGTTGAACGCTTCCGCCGCTCTCTGGAACGAGATAAACTACCAGCGCCTCATCCGCTACAACGACCAAGACGGCTTCGAGGGCGAAGATGTGTGGAACGCCGATACCGGCGCTCTCGAAGGCAAATACAAATACGTTCTTGACGCGTCCACCGCTCAAACTGTCCGGCGAGCAAACAGCGAAGCGTGGCGCGGGTTCTTCGAGAACAAGAAGGGGTATCACAACGAATTGAACACGTCGGTCACGGAACACCCAGAACCGCTGGGCTTCCGTGGCAACGAAGACGACGGACGTGTTCTCAAAGGCACCTCCGAAAGGACGCAGACACTATCGATGGTTTCACTACGTTATCCCGAGCTCTCTCGGTATGACTCGATATCGGGTGACAAGCGTCCACAAGTGAGTCCGATTCTGAGGCCGGGTGACTGGCAGCTCATAACTGGCAATACGTGTGGCTGTCAGTTACTGCCTTAGATGAGCGATGGTATTTAGAGATGTGTGTCATTCGGTTTGCTGTTGGCTCCCTCCCGACCTCATCAAGAGTTGAGTTCAGCATTTTCGAGGTGGAGCCCCCGACCTCAAGGAGCGAATGGAGTGAGCGAGTCGGTCGGGGAGGAAACCGACAAGGGAGGACACAACCGCTACACTGCGACCGACCGACTCCCAAGCGTAT